>CALKHU010000249.1 GCA_937991555.1 uncultured Caulobacter sp. | reverse complement strand
GGCTGGCGTAGGCGACCACCACCGCCCGGCGGCCCTGGCCCGCATCGATCGCGCGGCCGAGCAGCAGGCCGCCCGCCGCGCCGGCCAGGGCCGCCGCCGCCGCCGCGCCGCCGAATGCTCCGTAGTTCTCGCCCAGGGCCAGGAACAGCGCGATCAGCCAGGTGAAATGGTAGCCCGCGGCCATGAAGCCGTCACCGAACATGAGGCCGAGGCCGGTCCAGGGGGTCCTGTAGTCGACGGGCGGCTCCCGCGCGACCGCCACATTGGGCGCGCCGATCAGGGGCAGGGCGGCCGAGGCCATGATCGAAGCGACGAGGCCGAACGTGACCGGTCCGCCGAGGGTGGTCAGGCCCCAGGCCCCCAGCAGCGGGGCCACGACGCCGACGCCCGCCACGATGGCCTCGCGCAGGCCGACCTGGCCACCGCGCCGGTCGGCGTCGCCCAGGGCGGCGAAGTAGGCGTGGAAGCACAGCCAGTACAGCAGGTAGCCGAGCGAGCTGAACAGGCAGAGGGCGACGAGCGGCCAGCCGGGTCCGGTGATCTGGCCGATGAACAGGAAGCTCGCCGCTGACAGCAGGGTGCCGGCGATGAGCAGCGGCTTGACGCCGAAGCGGACGCCCAGCGGCAGCACCACCGGGCGGATCAGGAAGCGACAGGCGACGATGCCGGCCTGGTAGAGCAGGGCGACGGGGACAGGAACCCCGGCCTTCAGAAGGAAGACCAGCATGAAGATGCCGCCTGCGGCCGAGGCGAACGCCTGGATCGCGTAGTGCAGCGTTGCGCGACGGATCGCGCGATCATCGAAGGACATGGGACCCGCGGGGTCTGGCGTGAGCTACGCCGACGCCCGGCCTCGGGCGGCCAGGCGGTCAGGGACGGACGTCTGGCTGCGGCCAGGTCTCAGCGAAGTCTTTCGCACATGGGCGGGATGCTCCCTCGGACGGCGAAGGCTCGCACGCGCCGGAGCGTCCCGCAAGCGCGGGGGTCAGGCCGCCGCGGCGACCCGCTCGGCGTTGGTGACCTTGTTCCGGCCGCCGCGCTTGGAGGCGTACAGGGCTGCGTCGGCGCGCTCCATCACGCAGACGCCGCTCTCGCCCTGGCGTCGCGTCGCCAGGCCCGACGAAATGGTGACGGTGCCCAGATCCTCGTTGGTCGAGCGTCGCTTCAGCATGCGGGAGGCGACTTCCTCGCGGATTTCCTCCAGGCAGCGTTCGACGATGTCGGCGGTCTCGCCCGGGAAGATCATCGCGAACTCCTCGCCGCCGTAGCGCGCCGAGAAGCGCGGGGTGGCGCCGATCCGGCCGATCACGCTGGCGACGTAACGGATCACCTGGTCGCCGGTCTGGTGCCCCCAGGTGTCGTTGAAGGTCTTGAAGTGGTCGATGTCGAGCACCGCCACGGTCAGCACCGAGCCGTTCTCGTCGGCCTCGGCGCAGGCGCGGGCGAACTCGTCGTCAAAGGCCTTGCGGTTGGCCAGGTTGGTCAGGCCGTCCGTGGTGGCGTCGCGGCGCACCTGCTCCAGGTGTTCGCGCAGGCGCTGGACCTCGCTGGTCGACTCGGCGAGGCGCTTCTCGAGCGACTTGTTTTCCTTCTGCACCCGGCGGGTCGCGGCCGACAGCGAGTCGACCATGGCCTTGATCTGGCCGGCGTCGGTGGCGGCGCTGAGGCCCTTGCCGGCGCTGGCGAGGGTCTCGCCGTAGCTCTGGTTCGACTTCTGGGCGTCCCGGATGGCCAGCGACACGGCGGCCAGTTCGCGGGACAGCTGATCCCCGGCGTCGCGGATCTGTTCGTTCAGGCGCGCCTTGGCCAGGTAGGCGGCGGCCAGCTCCTCGCTGACGGTCTCGGTCAGCGGCTCGCCGGTCTCGATCAGGCGGTTCAGCTCGCGGGCGAGGGCGCCCTCGGGGTCGGCGACGAAATGCGACCAGAGCTCGAAGTTCAGCGGCGTCGGCCAGACATTGTGCCGCTGCATCACTTCGAGCGTGCGGTGGGCGACCTTGTAGGCTTCAGGACCGCGCAGCGTGGTTTCTACGTCGCCGGACATCAGTGCATTCCCCCTGGCCTGAACGCGCCTTCTGGCGCGTTGTGGGCTGTAGATGGTCGAGCCTAGGGCGTAAGGTCCAAATGACGGGTTAAGAGCGAACGCGGTTCGCTTGCGGGACCTTGCGACAAAGGCCATTCTGATCGCCGATCACCTGAGCCGGCGCAGTCCGGCCGCCCGGAGGGAACTTCACCATGAACGCCCACGCCAACCTCGGCGCCGAAGCTCACAAGGCCGCGATGCTGGCCATTCTCGACAAGCAGAAGGCGGCTCATATCCGCGACGGCGCGCCGACCGCCGAGCAGCGCATCGACCGCATCGACCGCTGCATCGGCCTGCTGGTCGACCATGCCGCCGACATCCAGGCCGCGATCAACGCCGACTTCGGAAACCGGTCGGCGGAAGCCACGCTTCTGACCGACGTCTCGGGCTCGATCGGGCCGCTGAAGCACGCCAGGGAAAACCTGCGCAAGTGGATGAAGGGCGAGAAGCGCAAGACCACGCCCGCGATCCTCGGGCTGTTCGGCGCCAAGGCGGAAGTGGTCTACCAGCCCAAGGGCGTGGTCGGCGTCATCAGCCCGTGGAACTTCCCGGTCAACCTGACCTTCGCGCCGCTGGCCGGCATCCTCGCCGCCGGCAACCGCGCCATGATCAAGCCGTCGGAGTACACGCCGGCCACCTCCGAACTGATGAAGACCATGTTCGGCAAGGTGTTCAGCGATGAGGAGATCGCGGTCATCACGGGCGGGCCGGAAATCGGCCAGGCCTTCTCCGAGCTGCCGTTCGACCACATGATCTTCACCGGCGCGACCTCGATCGCCCGCCATGTCATGCGCGCCGCCGCCGAGAACCTCGTGCCGCTGACCCTCGAACTGGGCGGCAAGAGCCCGGTGATCATTTCCGAGAGCGCCGACGTCGGCCTCGCCGCCGCGCGGATCATGAACGGCAAGACCCTCAACGCGGGCCAGATCTGCCTGGCGCCGGACTACGTGCTGGCTCCCGAGGGCAAGGTCGGGGACTTCGTGAAGGAGGCGCAGGCCTCGGTGGCGAAGATGTTCCCGACGCTGAAGGACAACCCGGACTACACCTCGGTCATCGCGCAGCGGCACTATGACCGCATCAAGGGCTACATCGACGAGGCGCGGGCCAAGGGCGCCCAGGTGGTCGAGATCAATCCCGCCGGCGAGGACTTCAGCCAGCAGGAACACCGCAAGATCCCGCCGACCCTGATCCTCAATCCCACCGACGACATGAAGGTCATGCAGGAGGAGATCTTCGGCCCCGTGCTGCCGGTGAAGACCTACAAGAAGGTCGACGAGGCGGTCGCCTACATCAACGACCACGACCGTCCGCTGGGCCTGTACTGGTTCGGCACGGACGAGGCGGAGAAGGCGAAGGTGCTGGAGCGCACCACCAGCGGCGGCGTCACCGTCAATGACGTGATCATGCACGTGGCCCAGGAAGAGCTGCCGTTCGGCGGCGTCGGTCCGTCGGGCATGGGCAGCTATCACGGCCATGACGGCTTCAAGGAGTTCAGCCACCGGAAGGCGATCTACACCCAGCTGAAGAAGGACATCGGCCCGCTGGTCGCCATGCGTCCGCCCTACGGTCCGGCGATCCGCAAGATGCTGGGCGCCCAGGTCAAGCGGTAGGGGACGTCGCCGCCGTCCCGGACGTCCGGGA
>CALKHU010000248.1 GCA_937991555.1 uncultured Caulobacter sp. | reverse complement strand
AGGACAAGATGCGGGAGGTGGAACACATCATCGAGGCGCTGGGCGAGTGGCAGGGTATCGACGCCGAGACCGGCTTCCAGCTCGTCAAGCGGGCTGATGGCCGGGTGCTGCGCATCGCCGATCTGGTTGATGACGATGCCACAAAGCGTGACCGCGTTTCCGCTGCACTGAAAGACCCGGCGCAGAAGAACAACCGGGACCATGTCGACATCATCATCGCGCTGGGTATGGCGAAGGAAGGCTTCGACTGGATTTGGTGCGAACACGCGCTGACCGTAGGCTACCGCGCCAGCCTGACCGAGATCGTGCAGATCATCGGCCGTGCCACCCGCGATGCGCCGGGGAAGACCCGCGCCCGCTTCACCAACCTGATTGCCGAACCGGACGCATCTGAGGATGCCGTCACCGAAGCCGTCAACGACACGTTGAAGGCCATCGCGGCGAGCCTGCTCATGGAGCAGGTATTGGCCCCGCGCTTCGAGTTCAAGCCTAAGAACGCCGACAGCGGCCCCTCGCCCGGCTTCGACTACGGCGAGGGCGGCTACAACCCCGACAAGGCCAACGTTGGCGTCAATCACCTGACCGGCCAGGTTCAGATCGAGATCAAGGGCCTTGCCGAACCCAAGAGCAAGGAAGCTACGCGTATCTGTCAGGAGGACTTGAACGAGGTGATCGCCACGTTCATTCAGGACAAGACCGCCATCGAGCGCGGCTTGTTCGATGAAGACCTGGTGCCGGAGGAGCTGACGCAGGTCCGCATGGGCAAGATCATCAAAGACAAGTACCCTGATCTTGACGCCGAGGATCAGGAAGCGGTGCGCCAGCGCGCCATCGCCGCCCTCAACCTAACCCAGCAGGCGAAGCAGCTTGTCGCCGATGGCGACCGGAACGAGCCTACAGCCAACACCGCCCTGATTGACGGCGTGCGCAAGTTTGCGATGGACGTGCGCGAGCTGGACATCGACTTGATCGACCGCATCAACCCATTCGGCGAAGCCTACGCCATCCTCGCCAAGACCATGAGTGAGGACAGCTTGAAACAGGTCGCGGCAGCCATTTCCGCCAAGCGCACGAACCTGTCGCCCGAGGAAGCGAAGGAACTTGCCGTCCGCGCCGTCCAGTTCAAGAAGGAGCGGGGGCGGGTGCCTGCGCTCGACGCTCAAGATGCTTGGGAGCGCCGCATGGCCGAAGGCGCGTCCGCGTTCATGCGATTCAAGAAGGAGGGGCGCTATGAGTGATCCCAACCTCGACGAGCTGGCGGCGGAGCTTTCCGAGTTCGATGCGCCGGAGAAAGCGGGCGGCCGCCCCCCGCGCGATGAGCGCGTCATCGCCGGGTTTGAGGAAATCCAGCGTTTCTATGAGAAGTACGGTCGCCCACCGCAGCACGGCGAAGACCGCGACATCTTTGAGCGGCTTTACGCCGTGCGGCTTGACCGCCTGCGAGCGCTCCCGGATTGCCGCGCCATGCTGATTCCGCTGGATCATCAAGGCTTGCTCGCTGGTGCTCCGACACTCGCTACACCCGGTGAGGCCGAGGACATCGACATTGACGACTTGGCCGCCGAACTGGAGGGTGTAGCGGACGCGGACGACATCACCGTGCTGCGCCACGTCCGCACCAGCGCTGACAAGCGGGCCGCCGAGGAAATCGCCGACCGCAAGCGGTGCGAGGACTTCGAGACTTACAAGCCCTTGTTCGAGCGCGTGGCGACCGACCTCAAAACGGGCCTTCGCCAGTCGCAGCCCATCGAGGCGGGTAGGCGCGCGATTGAAGCTGGGGACTTTTTCGTGCTTGATGGCATCACGCTCTACGTCGCCGAGGTCGGCGAGCCGCTGAAAACGACCGCCGGGGAAGTGGATCGCCGCCTGCGTCTGATTTTCGCCAATGGCACCGAGAGCAATCTTCTACTGCGCTCGCTGCAACGCGCTTTCTACAACGATCCCGCCGCCCGACGGCTTGTCTCGCCGGAGAGTGGGCAATTGGCCTTCGGTGGCGAGTTCGAGGCCGATGATGTCGAGAGTGGCACGATCTATGTCCTGCGCTCGCTATCGACCGACCCCTACGTGGCACAACACCGCGACCTGATTCACAAGATCGGCGTGACAGGCGGCAAAGTCGAGACGCGCATCGCCAACGCCGAACACGATGCGACCTACCTTCTGGCGAAGGTGGAAGTCGTTGCCACCTACAAGCTGGCGGGCATCAACCGGACGCGGATGGAGAACCTGTTTCACAGGCTGTTTGCGGCGGCGCGGCTCGACATCACCATCAACGACCGCTTCGGCCACCCCGTCCAACCCGAGGAATGGTTCCTTGTGCCGCTCCATGTGGTTGATGAAGCGGTACGGCGCATTCTGGATGGTTCAATCACCAATGTGGTCTATGACCCGACGACTGCCCGATTGGTTGGGTAGGTTGGGGGTAGCCGAGGGTCTACGTAACGGACAATGGCGCTGGGCATAAGGTCGCGCAGACGGCAACAGCCGCGCTTTGCAAGTCAGGGAGAAAAATGAGCGATCAATACACCTACGCGAAATTTTGGCGCTGCGCCCTACAGGTCAACCCTGTCGGCTACAACGGCACTTACAGGGGAGCCGATCACGGACTGGACGAAGGCGGATACAACCAAGCCCTACTCCAAAAGTGTCTTGAGCTGGGTGTCACGGTTGTCGGTTTGGCCGACCACGGCAGCGTGGCCAGCGTCGATGCCTTGCGTCAGGTGCTACAGCCGCATGGGATCGTGGTGTTTCCCGGCTTCGAGATCGCCTCGAATGACAAGACCCACTACGTCTGCCTGTTTTCCGAGGAAACGACGGGACAGCAACTCGAACGCTACCTTGGCAATCTCGACCTTCTTGACCCAACAGACGGTGTTCGTCCGTCTCGATTGAGTTCCGAGCAGTTGATCGAGAAAGTCGATCAACTTGGAGGCTTCATCTACGCTGCGCACTGTACGTCGGACAGCGGCCTCCTGAAGAACCGGCTCAACCATGTGTGGAAGCTCCCCAAGCTGCGCGCGGCCCAGATACCGGGGCCGATAGATGACTTGGCGGGGGTGGAAGGTGGCTTCTACCGCAAGGTGCTGCTGAACAAGGATGATGCCTACCGGCGCGAGCGGCCCGTAGCTGTCATCAATGCCAAAGATGTCGCCAAGCCGGAGGACTTGGAGCAGCCGGGGGCCACTTGCCTCATCAAGATGACGCGACCCAATTTCGCTGCGTTCAAGGTCGCCTTCCTTGACCCAGGATCGCGCATCCGACTGAACTCCCAGCAGGCCGAAAGTCCGATTGGCAAGGTGGTACGCATGACGGTGGCCGGTGGCTACCTCGATGGCGTCCGGGTGGATTTTTCCGACCATCTCAACACGGTGATCGGCGGCCGTGGAACGGGTAAGTCAACCTTGCTCGAATGCCTGCGCTTCGCCTTGGACTTGCCACCCAAAGGCAAACAGGCTCAGAAGCTCCACCAAGAGATCATCAAGGAGAACCTTGGTCGCTCGGCCGGTCGGGTTGAGCTGACAGTAGTTTCCTCTGCCCAGAACGGTAAGCAGTACACCATCTCGCGCCGTCATGGTGAGCCGCCGATGGTGCGTGACATGG
>CALKHU010000247.1 GCA_937991555.1 uncultured Caulobacter sp. | reverse complement strand
CCGCGGCCCCTGGTCTGCGTCAGCTGGTCGGGAAGCCCCGGACCTTGAGGAGCGCCTTCACGTCCGGATCGCGGCCGCGGAAGGCGCGGTAGGCTTCCCCGCGGTCGGTGCTGTTGCCGGGCGCGAGGATGAGCGCCTTGTAGCGCCGGGCGATGTCCGGATTGAACACGTCGCCCGACTCCTCGAAGTAGGCCCAGGTGTCGGCGTCCATCACTTCCGACCAGAGGTAGGAGTAGTAGCCGGCCGAGTAGGCGTCGGACGTGAACAGGTGGTTGAACTGCGGCAGCCGGTGCCGCATCACGATCTCCTTGGGCATGCCGTAGCGCGCCAGGCTCTCGCGTTCGAAGGCGTCGATGTCGGTCGGCGGATCGGCGCGGGTGTGCAGGTCCATGTCGACAAGCGCCGACGACAGGTAGCTGACCGTCGCATAGCCCTGGTTGAACGTCTGCGAAGCCTCGATCTTGTCGACCAGGGCCTGCGGCATCGGCTGGCCGGTCTCGACGTGCTTCATGTAGCCGTCGAGGATCGGCCGGCTGAGCACCCAGTGCTCATGCACCTGCGAGGGATACTCGACGAAGTCGCGCGGCGTGGTGCCGAGCGCCGGGTAGACCACGGTCGACGACAGGTAGTGCAGCGCGTGGCCAAACTCGTGGAACAACGTCTCGGCGTCATCCAGCGAGATCAGCAGCGGTTGCCCGTTCTCGGCCTTGATGAAGTTGTTGTTGTTCGAGGCCAGCACGTTCTTCGCGCCGTCGAAGGTCGAGTGCGCGCGGTAGGTGTTCATCCAGGCGCCCGAGCGCTTGCCGGGACGCGCGAAGTCGTCGGAGTAGAACAGGCCGATGTGGCGGCCGCTGTCCTTGTCGGTGACCTCGAACACCTCGACGTCGGGGTGGAACACCGGCACCGTGCCGGCCGGGACCTTGGTGAACTTGAAGCCGTACAGGCGCCCGGCCATGTGGAAGGCGCCCTGCTTGACGTTGTTCAGCTCGAAGTAGGGCTTCAGCTCGTTCTGATCGAGGTCGTACTTCGCCTTGCGGACCTTCTCGGCGTAGTAGAGGTAGTCCCACGGCTCGATGTCGTGGCCGGCGATCTTGCGCATGTCGGCCACTTCCTCGGCGACGCGCGCCTTGGCCGGGGCCCAGACCCGCATCATCAGATCGGTGGCCGCGGCCGGGGTCTTGGCCATGGTGTCCTGCATCCGCCAGGCGGCGTGGTGCTCGAAGCCGAGCAGCTTCGCCCGCTGCGCGCGCAGCTTCACGATCTCGGCGATCACGGCGTTGGTGTCGTTGGCGTCGCCGTTGTCGCCGCGGCCCACGAACTTGCGCCAGACCTTCTCGCGCAGGCCGCGGTCGTCGGCGAAGGTCAGGAACGGATCGACGCTGGAGCGGGTGTTGACGATCGCCCAGCCCTCGACGCCCCGCGACTTGGCGGCCGCGGCGGCCGCGGCCTTGTTCGAGGCCGGCAGGCCGGCCATACCGGCTTCGTTCGGGATGACGGTCCAGGTCTTCTCGTCGCCGACGACCTTCTGGCCGAAGCTGGTGAAGGCGGCCGACAGGGCGGTGTTGATCTTGCCGAGCTCGGCCTTGCCGGCGGCGTCCAGGGCCGCGCCGTTGCGGACGAAGCTGTCGCGGCTGCGGACCGCCACACGCTCCTGTTCGGGGGTCAGTTTCGCCGCCTTGGCGCCGTCGGCCACGGCCTTGACGCGCTTGAACAGGGCCTCGTTGAAGGTGATCTCGTCGAAGGCTTCCGACAGGATCGGCGACAGCTCGGCGTCGAGCTTCTCGTAGTCTTCCGAGCCGATGTTCGAGGTCATCACCCCGAACAGGGTGAGGGCCCGGTCGAGCGGCTCGCCGGCCATCTGGAGCGCCACCTGGGTGTTGGCGAAGGTGGGGGCGGCCTTGTTCTCGGCGATCGCCTTGATCTCGGCCCGCTGCAGGTCGATGCCTTCGAGGATCGCCTCGCGCAGCTTCGGCGCGGTCACCTTGTCCCACGGGGGCACGCCGCCGTAGGGGCCCGTCCAGGGCTGCAGCAGTTCGGCCTTGGGGGTCTGCCGGGGCAGGACCGCCCGCGCTTCGGCCGCGTCGCGCTTCAGGACGTCGGCGCCCGGCGCGCCGCCGGCGCTGGCCGCGGCGGCGAAGCCCGAGGCGACGAAGAGGCTGGCGCCCCCGATGAGGACGTGTCGACGATGCATGGTGGCTCCGTGAGCAGATGTCTTTGCCCGGACCCTAACGGCGCCGTTCCTGTACGTCACATGAACCACTTGTAATCTGCTTACAGATCGGCGCGGCGCCTTCCGCCGGGGCACGGCGCGCTCTAAAGCGGAAGCCATGTCCATCGGCGTCTTCGATTCCGGCGTGGGCGGCCTGACCGTCCACCGCGCGCTCGTCGAGCGCTTCCCTTCGGCCGACTTCATCTATCTCGCCGACCAGGCCAACGCGCCCTACGGCGGGCGGCCCGGCGAGGAGATCGTGGAACTGACGAAGGCCGGCTGCGTGCGGCTTTTCGAGCGCGGCGCGAACCTCGTCGTCCTGGCCTGCAACACCGCCTCGGCGATCGCGCTGCGACGGCTGCAGCAG
>CALKHU010000246.1 GCA_937991555.1 uncultured Caulobacter sp. | reverse complement strand
GGCCTGCCGCCAGCGTTCGCTCTGAGCCAGGATCAAACTCTCAGGTTGAGTTGACCGCTAACCCTTCACTTTGATCCAGGGCGGGCAGCCCCGGATCGCGTTCTGGTTTGCATAGTATCTTGACGAGTTCCCATTCACATTGGCCGGCCGCCGAAGCGATCGACCGATATTCATGGTGTCTTTCAAGAGACCGCAATTGTCAGCGTATCGATGACAGACTTGCTCTGTCAGCAGCACGCCGCCGCCTGCGTTTCTCTTTCCAAATCAACGATGTCAAAGACCCGATCGGAAGGTTCCGACCCCGCCGTTTAGCGCCCGGCGGCGGCGAAGAGCGGCGTATCTAGTCGCTCCGTTTTTCCGTGTCAACCGGCTTCTTTCGAAGCGTTTCGGTTTCTTCGGACCCCGTCGCCCCGGCGGACCGGAGAAGCGGGAGCGGCGTCTCTAAAGAAGCGCCCCGACCAAGTCAACCAGTTCTTTTCAGGAAAGAACCGATTTTCTTTTCCAGAAGCCCCGAAGATCTCTTCGGCTTTTCCAGAGGTCGGCGTCTCTATTGAAACACCTTTTTCAAGTCAACCGGCTTTACTTGGAAAGTAGAGCCCGTCTTCTTGAGGCGCCGGTCGGAAAACTTTCCGGTCCGGCGAGGAGCGGCGCTTCTAGGCGAAGCAGCGATCCTCCGTCAACCGCCCTTTTTCGTTTTCGCTAACTCGGGGCCAGGGGCCTTTCGTTGGGCGCAAACGAGGCGACGGGCCGCCGAGGGGCTTCCCTCTTGGTTCGTCACCGAGTCGATTGAGGCTGCGGAACCTAGCGACTGGATCGGTGAAAATCAAGGGCCTTTCGGCTCCTGATCCGCACCGGCAGGCTGTGGCCCCGAGCGAGGGGCGGCGTATATCCGCCGGCTGCGCGCCTTGGCAAGGCCCCCGCCGGCAGATTTATCGCGACCGGCGTTCTTGGATCGGCGGCGTCCGGGGGGCGCACTCTATATACGCATGAGGCGACTTCCGGCCCGCCGGGCTTGCGCGCGCCCCCGCCGCCTGCAAAGACGCCCCGGGGAGACGTTCCGGAAGCATGCTGTCGCACAAAGCCCGCTACGCCTTGCGCGCCCTTGTCGAGCTGGCGCGCGACGACGGCGCCCAGATGACCGCGGCGGACCTGTCCGTCGCCGCCGACGCGCCGCGCAAGTTCCTCGAGGCGATTCTTCTCGAACTGTCCCGCCGCGGCCTTGTCCGCAGCCGGCGCGGAAAGTTCGGCGGCTACGCCCTCGCCCGCCCCGCCGATTCCATTACGTTCGCGGAAGTCATCCGGGTCATCGACGGCCCGCTCGCCCTGGCCCCCTGCGTCAGCCGTACGGCGTTCCGCAAGTGCGACGACTGCCCGGACCTGGCGACCTGCTCCCTGCGGGAGGCGCTGCTGCGCGCGCGCGACGCCACCTCGGACGTCCTCGACCGCTACAGCCTGGCGGACGCAGCCAGGGCCGGCGCCGCCGAGATACCGCCCTCCCCGCCGACTCAGCCGGCGGCGATGTAGGCTTTCAGGCCGTCGGCCTCGGCCTCGACCTCACTGATCTTGTGCTTCACGAGGTCGCCGATCGACACGATGCCGGCGAGGTGCCCGTCCCGCAGGACCGGAAGGTGCCGGATCCGCCGGTCGGTCATCCGCGACAGCAGCGAGTCGACGGTCTCGGCGGGGCTGGCGAAAACCACGTCCCGGGTCATGCAGACGCTGACCGGCTTGCCGAGCGCCGCGGCGCCGTCTTCAGCCACCACCCGGACGATGTCGCGTTCGGATACGATGCCGACAACGCTGTCGCCGTCGACGATGATCATCGCGCCGACGCGCCGGGTATGCAGCAGCGCAGCGACCGCCCCGACGGTTTCCGCGGGTCCCGCGGTGAAGACAAGGTCGCCCTTGCCCTTCAGGATCTGTGAAACGAGCACTCCGGTCTCCTCCCTCACCAATCCCCTTTTTTTTTGAAGCGTCCCCCAAAGCCGGGCCGGAATCAACGCCTGTCCGGTCACGACCCCGTTTCCCGCCCGGCAAGGACTGCCGGGGCAGGGCGAACGGATCGCGCCGACGCCTCGCGATAACAGGCATGGACGAAAGCGCGCGGACGCCGCCGCCTTAACCAAATCGCGAGGTGTTCCCGTCAAGGATGAAGGCTGTCCTGTTTTGGCACGCCGGTTGCTTGCCCGCAGGCGTGTCCGTTTATCCGCGCGGAGTTGTCATGGTCGCGACCCTTCACAAGACGGCTGCCCTGGCCCTGGTCGCCTCGCTGGCGCTGGCGCCCGCGGCGCTGGCGCAGTCGATGTCGAGCAACTCCGCCTCGATGAACGCCGGCTACGGCCGTGTCTCGGGCCAGGAGAACCGCCTGAACGACTTCGGCGGCCGTTCCGCGGACGGCAACAGGCTTATCGTCGACGGCGTGATCCAGAGCGGGGAGGACCAGAGCACCTTCGCGCGCACGGGCGGCGGCGTCTGGAGCGGCGGCTCCGGCGTCGGCTACGGAGGATCGTCCACCGCCATCGGCAACAATCTGGTGGTCGTGACCCAGGGCAGCTGGAACACGGTCATCGTCAACTCGAGCCAGGTCAACAACGGCAACGTCAGCGCCGACTCCGGCGGCGGCGTCGGGGGCAACTGATGACGATCCTGTCCGGAACCAAAGCCGGCGCCCTGCTCACCGCCTGCGCCATGGCGCTGACGGCCTGCGCGACGCCCGTCGCCGGGCCTGACGGCGTCTACGCCAGGCCGATCGGCACGGCGCCGGTGACGGCGAACCCGACCCCCTACTCCACCGCGCTGGTCTGCATCGGCCAGTACGCGCGACAGTACAATCTGCGCGCGCCGCGGATCGCCATCGGCCGCATCGGCGACTACACCGGCAAGGAAGAGGCCGACGGTTCCGGCCGCAAGCTGACCCAGGGCGCCTCGTTGATGGCCATGAGCGCCTTCGCCAAGGCCGGCATGCCGATGGTCGAGCGCTTCGACACCTCGGTGACCGAACTGGAGTTGAAGTACACGAACAACCGGCTGATCGGCGACTCGCCGACGCCGAACCCGGACGGCCCCTCCGAGCCGCGCCGCATCTACTCGGGCCAGATGCCCGGCTCGGACTTCCACGTCGTCGGCGGGATCACCGAGCTGAACTACAACATCCGCTCGGTGGGCTTCGACGCCGCCGGCGGAGACACCGACTCGGACGGCCTCAAGGGGCAGATCACGCGCCGGGTGTTCATCATGAACATCGCCATGGACCTCCGGCTGGTGAACAGCCGCACGCTCGAGGTGGTCGACGTGATCTCCTACCAGAAGCAGATCGTCGGCCGCGAGGTCGGGGTCGGCCTGTTCGACTTCCTGAACGGCAACGTCTTCGACATCTCGGCCGGCTCCAGCGCGCTGGAGCCCCTGCAGCTCGGCGTCCGCGCCCTTGTGGAGCGCGCCGTCGTCGAGATGAGCGCCAACCTCTACGGCATGCCGGGCCCGCAGGCCTGCATGACCAGCGATCCCCTCGGCGGCGGCACCTTCGGCGTCACCGGAGGCTTCACGCCCGCGTACAACAACCTGGGGACCAACAATGCCTCGACCCGCGAAGACCCGTCTCGCTGGAGCGATCGCCGCGATCCCGATGCTGGCGGCGTGCGCAGCCGCTACTAGCGCCCAGGCCCAGGACGCGGGCGTCATCAACAACCAGATCCAGCTGGGCGACCTGTTCTCGACCCAGACCCTGGACGTGGTCGCCGTCGACGAGGGCGTCGGCGCCGAAACGGCTGCGACCGGCAACGCCGTGGTCGCCGGCGCCGACGGCGTCGACATGGCCATCACCTCGAACCAGACCATGGCCGGCAGCGCCCGGGCGGTCACGACGGTCAACGTCAGCGACTCGATGGGCGACGCCTCCCAGGTGAACACGACCGCAATGGGCAATTCCGCCGACGCCTCGATCACCCAGGCGACGATGACCGGCGTGCTGACGCAGATCGCCACGGCCTCGCCGAACGTCACCGCGCAGGGCTATGTCGAGGCCGAGAACGCTTCGGCCGGCGACCTGGGTCTCGCGACGACGGCGATCTCGAACAACGCCGCCATCACCCTCACGAACGGCGCCGCCGGCGTGCGCGTGAACCAGAGCAGCGCCGCCGACGTGCTCGCCGACGGCGGCGCGGTGCTGCAGTACGTGTCGGGGACCTCGGATGTGTCCGGCATGGCCGCCGGCAACAACGTCGGCTACGTCGGCACGGACGCCTCCGCCGCGCGCCTGGCCGTGAGCCAGACCAACACCAGCAATCTAGTGCAGGCCAGCCAGTTCACCGCCTACGGCAACGTCCAGTCGGCCTACACCACGGCGACGGCGGGCGGGAACATCGTCGGGGCGGTCAACGAGGGGCCCCTGCTCGACGTCGCCTCCAGCCAGTACAACGAGGCCTATGTCCGGGCCCAGGCCGAGGGCAGCGCCTGGCAGTTCGGCGAAGGGTCCTCGACGGCCTACGCGGTCGGCAACTCGGTGCTCGCCGGCAACACCGGCGAAGCGGTCGTGCTGGACAACGTGCAGCTCAACACGGGCGGAGGCGTGGAAGCGATCGCCCGCTTCGAGGGCGCCGACGGCTACGACGGCTACAGCCGCGCCACGGCGGTCGGCAACGACGCGACGGCCTACAGCTGCTCCTCCTGCACCGGCTCGATGACCATCAACAGCGCGCAGACGAACAGCGCTGACGTCGGCGCCGCCTCGACGACGACGGTCACGGCCGGTCGGCTGGTCAACAGCACCGCCACCGCGATCGGCAACAACGCCAGCTTCTACGTGACCCGCCCGGGAAGCTAGGAAAGCCCCGCTCGGAGCCAGCCGAGCGCGGCGCACCCCAGCACAACCAGCACCACGTTGGCCCTGAAGCGCATCAGGGCCACGCCGGCCGCGATCGCCAGCAGCGCTGTCAGCGGATCCAGCGACGCCGGCTGGGGGATCGACAGCCGGCTGCTCCAGGGCGTCGGCGCCTCGTTGATCTGCCCGAACAGCACATGCGTGGCGAACCACAGCGCCAGACTGGCTATGACGCCGAGCACGGCGGCCATCACCGCTGCAAGGGCGCCCCTCGCCCGGGCGCTGCGGCGCAGGGCCTCGGCGTAGGGCGCGCCGGCGAAGATGAACAGGAAGCTCGGCGCGAAGGTCTGCCAGCTCGCCATGGCCGCGCCCAGCAAAGCCCAGCCCATGCCGCCCCCCTGCCCCCAGCCGGTCATGAAGCCCACGAACTGGTTGACCAGGACCAGGGGGCCGGGGGTCGTCTCGGCCAGGCCGAGGCCGTCCACCATCTGTCCGGCCTGCAGCCAGCCGTGGGTCTCGACGACCTGCTGCTGCAGCCAGGCGAGGAGCGCGTAGGCGCCGCCGAAGCTGGTCGCCGCGAGGCTGGCGAACACGCCCCCGAGCCGGCTCAGCCAGTGGCCGGGGCCCAGGAGGATGACCGACAGCGCCAGAGGCGCCAGCCAGATCGCGGTCCAGAACGCGACCGTCGTCAACACCCGCCGTTTGCGCGGCGGCGCGACCGCGACCGCGTCCGCAACGGCCGCCGGCCCGCTTCGGAGCACGCCCGTCGCCGCGGCGGCGAGGATCACAAGCGGGAAAGGCAGGCCGAACAGCGCCAGCGCCACGAACGCCGCGCCCGCGACAGCGAGATCCCCTGGCCCCTTAAGCGCCCGCTTTCCGACCCGGACGAGCGCCTCGAGGACCAGGGCCAGCACGGCGGCCTTGACGCCGTCCAGCGCGGCCATGACGCCGGGCGTCTCGCCATGCGCCGCGTAGAGCCAGGACAGCCCCAGCACCACCGCCGCGCCGGGCAGCACGAACATCAGGCCTGTGATCAGACCCCCGGCGACACCTCTAAGGGTCCAGCCGACGTAGGTCGCCAGCTGCTGCGCCTCTGGCCCCGGCAGCAGGGTGCAGTAGCTGAGGGCGTGCAGATAGCGGGCCTCGTCGATCCAGCGCTTCTCGTCGACGAACACCCGATGCATCAGGGCGATCTGTCCCGCCGGACCGCCGAAGCCGAGACACCCTATCCGCGTCGCGGCGCGGAAAAGCTCACCCAGCGTTGGGCTTGCCGTGCGCGCACCGTCGGCGTCGTCCATTGCCCAGCCCCCCGCGAAAACCTTGACGGCGCTGCGGGCTGCTCGCCCGGTCGGGCGGCCGCGCGCTCCCGACCCTGAACCTAGGCCAAGGTCTCCGCGCGATCCAGCAGCCCCCGCTGCCGCCCAGAAGCGGCCTTGCCTTCGCCGCACCACGCGGCGAAGGTGCGCCAACGTCTGACGACTTCAGAGACCGCTCACCCAAATGATCCGTGTTGCCCGGCCGGCTCTCGCCGCCGCGATGGTCCTTTCTCTCGCCGCCTGCGCGGGTCTGAAGGAGCGTCTGCCAGACCTTCCCCGCCTCCCGTCCCTGGGCGGCGACCGACCCGCCGCGGAAGCGGCTCCGGCGCCGGCGGCGAAGCTCGCCCCGGGCCAGTGGCCCCAGACGGCGAGCGACGTGGCGCCCGACCCCGCCGTACGTTTCGGGGCGCTCCCCAACGGGATGCGCTACGCCCTGCTGAAGAACGCCACGCCGCCCGGCCAGGCCTCGCTGCGGCTGCGTTTCGACGCCGGCTCCCTGAACGAGACGGACGCCCAGCTCGGCCTCGCCCACTTCCTCGAGCACATGGCCTTCAATGGCTCAAAGGGGGTGCCGGAAGGGGAAATGGTCAAGATGCTCGAGCGCCAGGGCCTGGCCTTCGGCGCCGACACCAACGCCTCGACCGATTTCGACGAGACCATCTACAAGCTCGACCTGCCGCGGACCGACGACGCCACCGTCGACCTGTCGCTGAAGCTCCTGCGCGAGACGGCCAGCGAACTGCTGATCGCGCCGGAGGCGGTGGACCGCGAGCGGGGCGTGGTCCTGTCCGAGGAGCGCACCCGGGACGGCCCCGGCTGGCGTGTATTCAAGGCCCGCACCCGCTTCATCCTGAAGGGGCAACGCCCGCCTGACCGGTTTCCGATCGGTTCGGTCGAGGTGCTGAAGTCCGCGCCGGCCTCGCAGATCCGCGCCTACTACCAAGCCTGGTACCGGCCCGAACGCACCACTCTGGTCGCGGTCGGCGACTTCGACCTCGATGTGATGGAAGCCCGGATCAAGGCCACGTTCGGCGACTGGAGCAACACCCGGCCGGACGGTCGCGAACCGCCCATGGGCGCGGTCGCGCGCCGGGACCTCGAGACCATGGTGGTGGTCGAGCCGGGCTCGTCGACCACGCTGCAGATCGGCTGGGTCTCGCCGCCGGACCTCTCGCGGGACACCGTGGCCAAACGGCGTCGCCAGTGGACCGAGCAACTCGGCTTCGCGGTGCTCAACCGGCGGCTGGAGGCCCTTGCCCGCGGCGGCGACGCCCCGTTCCTCAGCGCCGGCGCCTTCTCCGGCAACCAGTTCCAGGCGGCCAAGGTGACGACCCTGGCCGTCACGGCGCGGCCGGGCGCTTGGAAGCCCGCCCTCGACTCGGTCGAGCAGGAGCAGCGGCGGGCAGTCCAGTTCGGCGTGCGCCAGGATGAGCTCGACCGCGAGGTCGAGGAGTACCGTCAGGCGCTGAAGACCCGCGCCGCCGCCGCGGCCACGCGCCGGACGCCCGCCCTGGCCAACGAGTTGACCGGATCGCTGTCCGACGACGACGTCGTCACCAGCCCGGCCCAGGATCTGGCGCTCTTTGAGGCGGTTGCGAAGGACCTCAAGGCGGACACGGTCTCCGCCGCGCTGAAGACCGCTTTCGGAGGCTCCGGTCCGCTCGTGTTCGTGGCGACGCCGGTCGCCATCGAAGGGGCCGAGGCCGCCGTCGCCGAGGCCTGGGCCGCTTCGCGCAAGGTCGCCGTCTCCGAGCCGGCGGCCGCGCGCCAGATCGCCTGGCCCTACGCTTCGTTCGGCCCGACCGGGAAGGTCGCCGAGGAGCGCGAGATCGTCGACCTCGACACCGTCTTCGTCCGGTTCGAGAACGGCGTCCGCCTCACCGTCAAGCCGACCCGTTTCCGCGACGACCAGGTGCTGGTGAAGGTGCGGATCGGCGAGGGCCTGATGGCGATGCCCGCCGACCGCCAGTCGATGTACTGGGCCCATTCGGCGGTGACCGAGGGCGGCCTCGTCCGGATCAGCGCCGAGGACATGGAGCGCGTGCTGGCCTCCCGCGTCTACTCGGCCCGCTTCGGCGCGGAGGACGACGCCTTCGTCCTCTCCGGCGCAACGCGCCCGGAGGACCTCGACGTCCAGCTTCAGGTCCTGGCGGGCTACGCCACCGAGCCCGGCTGGCGTCCGGAGGCGTTCCAGCGCGCCCGCACCTACGCCGGCACGCTGGCGGAGCAGTGGCAGGCCACCGACAGCGGCGTCTTCAACCGCGACCTTGCGGGCCTCCTCCACGACGGCGACCGGCGCTGGACCTGGCCCTCGGCCGGCGAGATCGCCGCCGCCCGTCCCGACGACCTGAAGGCCGGCCTCGACGCCGCCCTGAAGACAGGTCCGGTGGAGGTGGTGATCGTCGGCGACATCACCGTCGAGAAGGCGGTCGAGGCGGTCGCCGCGACCTTCGGGGCCCTGCCGCCCCGGCCCGGGCCGCGCGCGCCGGCCAGGGTCGCCGTCGGCTTCCCCGCTCCCGTGAGCACGCCGGTGGTGCTGACCCACGACGGGCGCGCCGACCAGTCGGTGGCCTACATCGCCTGGCGCACCGACGACTTCTTCGCAGACGTCCAGCGGTCCCGGAATACGGCGCTGCTGGGCGACGTGATCGATCTGCGCCTGACCGAGGAGCTGCGCGAGAACCAGGGCGCGACCTATTCGCCGTCGGTCGGCTGGAACGCGAGCGATGTCTGGGCCGGCTGGGGCTACCTGTCGGCGCGCGTCGAGGTGCCCCCGGCGCTGGCGGAGGGCTTCTATCGCGACGTCCGGAAGATCGCCGCGGACCTGCGCGCCCAGCCGCCGACCGCAGACGAGATGGACCGCGCCCGCAAGCCGCGCCTCGAACGCCTGGCCAAGGCCCGCGAGACCAACGAATACTGGGTCGAGGAGCTGGCGGGCGCACAGACGGATCCGCGCCGGCTGGCGGCGACGCGCTCGGTGATCGCCGGCTACGAGCGGATCACGCCGCAGGACGTCCAGGCCGCGGCGCGGCGGTACCTGACCGAGGACGGCGCCTGGATGCTGATGGTGCGGCCCAGGGCCGGGGCGACAACGGCGGCGACCCGATGACCCTGCGCTCAGACCTGTGTGTCCTGGCGCTGTGCGCCACGGCGATGGCCGCTCCCGCCCTGGCGGCCGAGGCCCCGGAACGGGAGCTGCAGATGCTCGGCCGGTGCGCGGTGGCCTCGAGCGTCTACCGCTCGCTGTTGCCGCCCGCGACGTCGCCGGTCGTCCCGACCGAGGCGGATCTGGCCCTGTACGAGCGGATGAAGACGGCGGACCCCGTCCTCAGGGCCCGCGCCGACCGGGTCGCCGGGCAGGTGCCGCAGGAGAAGCGGGACGCCATCGCCGCCGAGATCCGGTCGCAGTTCCAGGCCCAGATGGCGCCCAAGGACGGTCCCCGGAAGACGCCGCGCGAGGCCCTCGACCTTTATGCGCCGATCCTCGAGGCCTGCATCGTGCGGGCCGACATGACGCCGGCGGACTGAGACGTCCTAGTAGACGACCCCGCCGACACCCCCGTCGAGGCTCATGGTCATCGTCGACGAGGCGGTCTCGGTGTAGGTCTCCTCGCGATAGGCCGTGTACTTCTCGACCGTCACGATGGTCAGCACCTTGATCCCGGCGCCGAAGCGGCGGAGCAGGCTGCGCTCGTTGCAGTCGCGGGCCGGCGTCTGCGGACGGCAGGCCAGGGACCCACCGTCGGCGCCGTTGCCACGGGTGCGGTACAGGGCCTCGCCCTTGGCGCACATCATCGTCTGGCCGCCGTTCCACGAAATCTGCTCGGCCCAGTCGGCGACGGTGATCTGCATGCGCGTGCCAGCGATGCAGCGATAGAGTTCGCCGTCGTAGCCGTCCTCGATGTCGCGGTCCGGGAACACCTGGGAGGCCGGATGGGGAATGTCGCGGTCGTCCAGGCAGAAGGCGCGGATGACGACACGCTTGGTCCGGGTGCGGGTGGCCTCGTAGGCGACCTGGCGCGTCTTCGTGACGCCCTCGACGTCCAGCGCCTGGATCACGCCGGTGGCGGACGGCGGAGCGTAATAGCCGCCTCCCCCGCCGCCGCCATAGACGATCGCGCCGGCCCCGGCCCCGGCTCCGCTCACCGCGACCGCCACGGCATTGCTGTTGACGATGACATTGGTGCGGCCGCCGCTCACGCAGCAGGTCGGCGGGCTCGGCGGCCGGGGCGGCGGCGCGGGCGGCGTGCAGCAGGGCGGCGGAGACGGCGGGGTGCAGCAGGGCGGAGGCGGCGGCGGCGCGCAGCACTGCGCGGCGGCGTCCTGTCCGGGCATGGCGGACGAGCCGAGCCACAGCAGAAGCCCTCCGGCCAGTCCGAACAACCAGTTCCGAGGCGTCATCGACGAGCCCCCTCCACAGAATCCTTCCGGATCCGCATGCAAGAAGCGCGCCCCGGCGCACTCCCGCGTCCCGAAAGGGAACACTGCGGACCTGGCCCGAACCTTCCCTGCAACCCCTGTGCGGCCACAGAGGGCCGTACCAGCGAGGGGCCGGACCATGGTCCATCCCAACACGGAACGATTGACGGAGTATTGGCGCGCCCGGCGGGGTGAATCGCCTCTGCCGCGGCGGGCGGACATCGATCCGATGGCCTTCCACCAGCTCCTGCCGCAGACCTTCGTCCTCGGCCGGTCGGACCAGGGGCTTTATCCGTTCCGGCTGGTCGGAGGCATGATCGCCGACCTCTGCCAGAGCGACCTTCGCGCCCGCTGCCTGCTGGAGCTCTGGCGGCCGAACGACCGCTGGCAGCTGAAGTCCGCCCTCGAATTCGCGCGACGTCGGCCCGAGCCGCTGGTCGTGCATGCCGACGTCCTGGCCGACGGCGTCCAGCCGCTGTCGATGGAGATCCTGTTCGCGCCGATGACTGGCCCCTCCGGCGAGGCGGACCGCTTCCTCGGACACATGCAGCCGCTGGCGCCGCTGTCGCGCCTGATGGGCCGTCCGGCGCGCACCCTCGCCATCGCGGCCATCGCCCGCTCCGACGGAGGGGATGTGGCGCCGTCGCTTAAGCTGGCCGCGATCGACGGCCGCCGGATCGCCTGACGGGCGCCACGCCTGCCGGCGCCGGTCCGCGGCCGGGGCGCGGGGAATCACCTCTGCAGGTTCAGGCGCTGGCCGCGTCGAGCCTCGCCATCTGGTCCGCGGCCAGCGACAGCCTGGCGGCGCCGATGATCTCCTCGAGCTGCGCGGGGCTGGTGGCGCTGGCGATCGGGGCGGCGACGGCCGGCCGGGCCATCACCCAGGCGAGGGCGACCTGGGCCGGGGTCGCGCCGAGCTCCGCGGCGACGGCGTCCAGCGCCGCCAGGACCCTCGGTCCCTTTTCGCTCTCCAGAAGCGCCTTTGCGGCCCGGCCGCGCGGGCTCTTCCCGAGGTCGGCGGCGGATCGGTACTTGCCGGTCAGGAAGCCGCTGGCGAGGCCGTAGTAGCTGATGATCGACACCTGCCGGTCGATGCACAGCTGCTGCAGAGGCCCCTCGATCGCCCGGTCCATCAGGTTGTAGGCGGGCTGCAGGGTGTCGTAGCGCGGCAGGCCGGCCGTCTCGGCGATGTCGAGGGCGGAGCCCAGGCGGCCGGCGTCGAAG
>CALKHU010000245.1 GCA_937991555.1 uncultured Caulobacter sp. | reverse complement strand
AGGCGGGCGCCCGCAAGGAGGCGCTCAAGGCCCACACCGCCGGCGCCCGGCCGCGCGCCCGCAAGGCCGCCGGCAAGCGCACCGCCGCCTAGCCTTCCGGGCCGGGCGTGATATGCGGGGGGCATGGCCCCACCCGCTCCCGTCCGCGCCGATGTCGTGATCGCCGGCGGCGGGCTGGCCGGCGGCCTGATCGCCCTGCGCCTGAAGGCCCGCGACCCGGCGCTGACCGTGGTGGTGCTCGAGGACGGCCCGACCCTGGGCGGCCGGCACACCTGGAGCTGCTTCGCCACCGACGTCAGCCCGGCGATCGACGCCTGGCTGGCGCCGCTGATCGTGCACCGGTGGGACGGCTACGACGTGCGCTTCCCGGGCCATCGCCGAGAGCTCGCCACGCCCTACCGCTCGGTGACGTCGGAACGGTTCCACACCGTCGTCTCGGAGACCCTCGGGCCGGACGCCTGGACCGGCGCCCGGGTGCGGGACCTCTCCGCCGCCGACGTCACGCTCGCGGACGGCCGCGTCGTCGAGGCGCCCTGCGTGATCGACGCGCGCGGCCCCAAGGCGACGCCCGACCTGGTTCTGGGCTGGCAGAAGTTCGTCGGGCTGGAGGTCGAGCTGGCCCGGCCGCATGGCCTCGAGCGGCCGATCGTCATGGACGCGACCGTCGACCAGCTGGACGGCTACCGCTTCCTCTACAGCCTGCCCTTCTCGCCCACGCGGCTGCTGATCGAGGATACCCGCTACAGCGACGGCGGCGACCTCGACGTTCCGGCGCTGCGGGCGGCGATCGCCGCCTACGCCGAGGGTCAGGGCTGGGAGATCCGCGCGGTGGCGCGCGAGGAGATCGGGGTGCTGCCGATCGCGCTGGCCGGGGACATCGACGCCCACTGGCGACGGTCGAGCCTGCCCGAGGTCGGACTGCGGGCGGCGCTGTTCCATCCGGTCACGGGCTACAGCCTGCCGGACGCGGCCCGCCTCGCCGACGAGATCGCCGCGCTGCCGGCCCTGACCACCGCCGCCGTGCGGGCCTGCGTCGAGGCGCGGTCGAAGCAGCGCTGGGCCGAGCGGGCCTACTACCGGCTGCTGAACCGCATGCTGTTCAAGGCCGCCCGGCCGGGCGAACGCTATGTCGTGCTCGAGCGCTTCTATCGCCTGGGCGAGGGACTGATCCAACGCTTCTACGCCGCGCGTATCACGCTGGCCGACAAGGCCCGGATCCTGACAGGCAAGCCGCCCGTGCCCATTCGCGAAGCGGTGAAGGTGTTGTCGGAACGGTCTGTCTTACCGAAGGAAATCAAGGAATGACCAAACCGCGCGCGGCGGTGATCGGCTCGGGTTTCGGCGGGCTGGCCCTGGCCGTCCGGCTGCAATCGGCCGGTTTCGACACCACCCTGTTCGAGGCGCGCGACAAGCCGGGCGGCCGGGCCTACGTCTGGCACGAGGAGGGCTTCACCTTCGACGCCGGTCCCACGGTCGTCACCGACCCGGATTGCCTGAAGGAGCTGTTCGCCCTCTCCGGCCGCAGGCTCGAGGACTATGTCGACCTGATCAGCGTCGATCCCTTCTACCGGCTGTGCTGGGAGGACGGCGACGTGTTCGACTACGTCAACGACCAGCAGCGGCTCGACGAGCAGATCCACGCCCGCAACCCGGCCGACGTGGAGGGCTACCGGCGCTTCCACGCCTATTCCGAGGAGCTGTTCCAGGAAGGCTACGTCAAGCTCGGCCATGTGCCGTTCCTCGACTTCAAGAGCATGATCGCCGCCGCCCCGGCGCTGATGCGCCTGCAGGCCTGGCGCAGCGTCTATGCGAAGGTCAGCAGCTTCGTGCAGGACGATCATGTGCGGCAGGCGCTGTCGTTTCATACCCTGCTGGTCGGCGGCAGCCCGTTCGCGGCGTCCTCCATCTACGGCCTGATCCACGCGCTGGAGCGCCGCGGCGGCGTGTGGTTCCCGCGCGGCGGCACCCACGCCCTGATCCGGGCCCTGGTGAAGCTGTTCGAGGACCTGGGCGGGACCATCCGGCTGTCGACCCCGGCGCAGGAGATCACCACCGACGGCGGCCGCGTCACAGGCGTGCGGCTGGCGGACGGGACGGTCGAGACCTTCGACACGGTGGCTTCCAACGCCGACATCCACCACACCTACGACAGGCTGCTGGCCGGTCACCCGCGCGGCCGGGCCGAGGGGCGGCGGCTGAAGGGCGCGCGGTGGAGCCCGTCGCTGTTCGTGGTCCACTTCGGGCTGAAGGCGACCCACCCGGAGATCCGGCACCACAGCATCCTGTTCGGATCGCGCTACAAGGGTTTGATCGACGAGATCTACACAAAGAACAGCCTGGCCAACGACTTCTCGCTCTATCTTCATGCGCCGTGCGCGTCGGACCCGGGGATGGCGCCGGAAGGCTGCTCGACCTACTACGCCCTGTCACCGGTGCCGCACCTGGGCACGGCCGACATCGACTGGGCCGTCGAGGGACCGAAGTACCGCGACCGGATCCTCGACTATCTGGAGGCGCGCTACATCCCCAACCTGCGGCGCGATCTCATCGTCAGCCGCATCTTCACGCCGGCGGATTTCCAGAGCGAGCTGAACGCCTTCCAGGGTTCGGCCTTCTCGCTGGAGCCGATCCTGACCCAGAGCGCCTGGTTCCGGACCCACAATCGCGACGACCGCATTCCCAACCTCTACTTCGTCGGCGCAGGCACCCATCCCGGCGCGGGCATTCCCGGCGTGGTCGGGTCCGCGAAGGCGACGGCCGGCCTGATGATCGAGGATTTCCTCCGGTGACCGACCTCGCCGCGACCAGCCGGGAAACGATCCAGAAGGGATCCCAGAGCTTCGCGGCGGCGGCGGCGCTGTTCGACCCGCAGACCCGCGCCGACGCGGAGATGCTCTACGCCTGGTGCCGGCACTGCGACGACGTCATCGATGGCCAGACGCTCGGCCACGAGCGCGAGGCGCTGTCGCCGGAGGCGGTGAAGCGGCGGCTGGAGGACCTCTACGCCCGGACCCGGTCCGCGCTGGCGGGCGAACCGACCGATGATCCGGCCTTCGCGGCGTTCCGCGAAGTCGCGCGAAGGCGAGCGATTCCGGAGCGTTATGCGATCGAGCTCATAGACGGGTTCGCCATGGACGTGTCCGGCCGCCGGTACGAGACCCTTGAGGACACCCTCGACTACTGCTGGCACGTCGCCGGCGTGGTGGGGGCGATGATGGCCATCGTCATGGGCGTGCGGCCCGACGACATCGCCACCCTGAGGCGGGCCCAGGATCTCGGCCTGGCCTTCCAGCTGACCAACATCGCCCGGGACATCGTCGAGGACGCGCAGAACGGCCGGATCTACCTGCCCGCCGACTGGCTGGCCGAGGCCGGCGTGCCTGAGGACGCCGTCGCCGCGCCGGAGCAGCGCGCGAAGATCGCCACCCTCGCCCGTCGCCTGGTCGACGCCGCCGAACCCTACTACCGCTCCGCCCGCTGGGGCCTGCGCGGCCTTCCGTTCCGCTCCGCCTGGGCGGTGGCGGCGGCGCTGGGCGTGTACCGGGAGATCGGCGTGAAGGTCGTGAAGAAGGGCCCTGCGGCCTGGGACGCGCGGGTGTCGACCTCGACGGCCGAGAAGGTGATGCTGGCCCTCGGCGGCGGCCTCATGGCCGCGCGCGGGGCGACCCTCGACCGCTGGCGCAGGGGTCCGGCGAGGCCGGCGTTGTGGAGCAGGATCTAGGGACGATCCCCTCCCATCAACGGGCGAGGAAAACCTAGTCCGCCTCGACGCCGCGCGCCTTCAGCTGCGCCTTCAGCACCCGGACGGGCGGCGCCATAAGGAAGCCGAACGACACGCAGCCGTCCCGGGTGTTGACCGCGTGATGGAAGCGGTGCGCCTGGATCAGGCGCTTCCAGAACGCCGACCGGCCGTCGAGCGGCACGGGATAGCGGCGGTGCACCAGGCCGTCGTGGAACATGAAGTAGACCGCCCCGTAGGCGGTGATGCCGACGCCGACCGGCAGCAGCCAGCCCATGTCCGTGTTGACGCCGAGCCAGATGGCGATGATGGCCGGCGCCGCGAAGACGACGGCGAAGAGGTCGTTGAGCTCGAACGCGCCGGTGCGCGGCTCGTGGTGGCTCCTGTGCCAGACCCACATGAAGCCGTGCATGACGTACTTGTGGGTGAACCAGGCGAAGCCTTCCATGAAGGCGAAGGCCGCAAGGGCCAGGACGACGAAGATCACTGCGTTCAGCATCGGGCCTTCAGCGGATGCGCCGCGCCGCCTGATGGGCGAGGCCGAGCCCGACGGCGGCGACGCCAGCGAGCACGATCCAGGCGATATACACCGAACCGAGGCTCGCGTCGCGCCACAGGATGGCCTGGTAGGCGTCGATCGCCCAGGCGTGCGGCGTGGCCCAGCCGATCGTCTGCAGCCACGGCGGCATCAGGAAGCGCGGCACCATGCTGCCGCCGACCGCCGCCAGGATCAGGATGACGAAGGTCGACAGCATCTGCGCCTGGTCGCGCGTCTTGCAGAACACCACCACGGCCATCGCCAGGCCCGCGGCGCAGGCGGCGACCAGCAGGGTGGTGACGGTCCAGAGCGGCAGGTGCTGGACGACCGGCACCGCGTACACGGCCTGGGCGGTGGCGAAGATGGCGATCGCCTGGACCACGCTCTGGGCCGTCAGGAACAGGAACTTGCCGTTGATCACCGGCGCCATGCCGGCGGCGCCGGCGAGGATGCGGTCGGCGACGCCGGACCGCCGCTCGTCGATCAGGGTCAGGGCCCCGTGCATGGCCGAGAACAGCGCGAACAGGATGGTCACCGCCCCGGCGTAGTAGGCGATCGTGCCGCCGCCCTTGCGCGCGCCAGCGATATCCTCCCGCTCGAACAGGCCCTGGTCGCCGGCCGGCTTCGGCGGGGCCTTCTCGAGCCGTTCCAGCGCGACGCCGGCGTGGACCTGCTGCTGCGGGGTCAGGCCGCCGAACGCCGGCGCCGTCTCGGCGAGGGTGCGGGCGAGCAGCACGTCCGGCAGGGCGCGGCCCATCGCCTGGTGGACGCGGGCCATGGTCAGCGGCGCGGCGACCGCCCGGCTGGGATCGGAGACCACCACGACCGGACGCGGGCTGAGCACGGGATCGCCGCGGACGATCAGGCCGGCGTCGGCGCGGCCCGCCTTGACCAGCCGGCGGACCTCGGCGGCGGTGACCGCGTGGGCGCGCAGATCGGGATCGGCGACGAGGGCCGCGACGAGGCGCGCGGAGTCCTCGGTGCGCGCCTCGTCCGCGACCGCGAGGTCGAGGCGGATGTTCTCGCCGGTCGCGCCGGAAAACACGGCCGAGAAGATCAGGAACACCAGGGGCGGCAGCAGGAAGGTCATGACCAGCGCCCCGCGGTCGCGCCACAGCTCGAGGGCCATGACGCGGAACATGGCGAAGGTCATGCCGCCCGTCTCCAGTCCGCGACCAGGGTGAACAGGTTCTGCAGCGACGGCTGGCGGACCCGGATCTCGCGCGGCAGCAACCCGGCCTTGCGCAGGCGCTTGTCCAGCCGCCCGGCCGTGGCGTAGCCCCCCGCGTCGAGCTTGGCCCAGACGTTGGCGTTCCCCTGGCGCTCAAGACCCTCGCCGGCCAGCAGGATCTCGCCGGCGCTGTCGGTCTCGGCGGCGAGATGGACGAGGATCTCCATCTCCTCGCCGAAGGCCTGCTGGATCAGGGCGCGCGGCGCGCCTTCCATGATCTTGCGCCCCTCGCGCATGAAGCCGACGCGGTCGGCGAGCACGCCCGCCTGGTCCAGGTCATGGGTGATGATCAGCACCGAAACCCCGGTGTCGCGCAGATTCCGGATCACCGCGTCCAGCGCCTCGCGGGCGTCGATGTCGACGCCCACCGTCGGTTCGTCGAGAATCAGCAGCGCCGGCCGGTGCAGGATGGCGGCGGCGATGTTCACGCGCCGCTTGTATCCGCCCGACAGGTGCTTCACCGGCACGTGCTCGCGCTCGATCGTGCGGGTCAGGTGCATCGCCCGCTGGACCGCATCGGCCAGGGCCCTGCCCTTCACGCCGGCCAGGCGACCGAAGGCCTGCAGGTTCTCCCGGACGGTGAGGTGGCCGTAGAGCGCGATCTCCTGCGGAACGAGACCGAGCGCGGCGCGGGCGGTCGCGGACTTGAAGGGATCCTCGCCGTTGATGGCGATCTCGCCCTCCGACAGCCTGAGGCGCCCGCAGATGGCCCCGACCAGGGTCGACTTGCCGGCCCCGTTGGGGCCGAGCAGGGCGTAGATCTCGCCCGGCCGAAGCGCCAGGTCGATGCCGCGCAGCACCTTGCGCGCGCCATAGGAATGTTCGGCGCGCCAGACGTTGAGGATGGGCCTGTCGCTCACGCCGCCGCCTTCCGCGCCTCGAACAGCCCGAAGGCGTAACGCGCCAGCAGGCCGTCGGCGACGCCGGCCCGGGCCAGGGCCGCGCCGGCCGCCGCGAGATGGGCGTCGACCGCCCCCTGGGCGCCCTCGACGCCCAGAACGCTGACCAGCGTCGTCATCCCCGCATCCTTGCCGAGGTCCTTGCCGCTGTCGGCGATGACGGCGGCGTCGATGAGGTCGTCGTGGATCTGGAACGCCAGACCGATGCGACGGGCGAACTCGCCGACCGCAGAGACCGCCTGCGCCGGCGCTCCGGCGGCCAGGGCGCCGGCCTCGGCCGCGGCGACCATCAGCACGCCGGTCTTGCGATGATTGAGCAGGTCGATGTCGTCCGGGGACCGGCGGCGGTCCCGGTCCTGCAGGTCGAGCGCCTGGCCCGAGACCAGACCGGCGAAGCCCACCGCCTCCGACAGCCGGCGCGCCAGGTCGCCCCGCGCGGCGACCGGCAGGGACCCGTCACCGGCCACGGCGCCGAAGGCCTGGTTCAGCAGGCCGACCGCCGCGAGGATGGCCGTCGCCTCGTCATAGGCCCTGTGCGTCGTCGCCCGGCCCCGCCTCAGGGCCGCATCGTCCATCGACGGCAGGTCGTCGAGGATGAGCGAGGCGGCATGCACCATCTCGAAGGCGCAGGCGCTGTCGACGGCGACCTCCGGCCCGGCCCCGAACTCCCGGGCGGCCAGCAGGGTCAGCATCGGCCGGAACCGCTTGCCCGGCGACAGCAGCGCATAGCGAGCCGCCTCGACCAGGCGCGGCGGCCGGGCGTCGCGCTCGGGCAACAGCTCGCCGAGCCGCCGGTCCACGGCGGTGCGGAGCTGCTCGATCAAGACGGCGTCGTCTTCCATGCCCCTCGCCGACAGTGGCTTTCCCCCGAACCGGGCCGGGGCATTTGAGACAGGCGGCCAAAGACCGTCAACCGACGATCTGTCACGCCGCGTGGGCTTCGCCCCATTCGCTCCAGCCGAGGATCTTCGGCGTGCCGGGCAGGTACATGCGGTCCGAGCGGTCGACCCCGAAGCCGGCGGCGGCGATCGCCGCGGTGATCGGCCGCGTCAGGTGGCATCCGCCGGCGATCGCCTTCCAGGCCGGTTCGATTCGCCGCTGCCAGGCAGCGACGCCGGCGTCCGGAGCCAGGCCGTGCTCGGCGAACAGGAAGCGGCCGCCGGGCCTGAGCACCCGCTTCGCCTCCGCCAGCGCCTTCTGTTGCGACTGCACCGAGCAGAGGGTGAAGGTGCAGACGACGCAGTCGAAGCTGTCTGTCTCGAACGGCAGATCCTCGGCGACGCCCTCGCGGATGGAGACCTGCAGCCCTTCGGGCCTCGGCGCGGCCAGCGCCCGCTCGCGCAGCTCGTCGGACGGATCGACCCCGGACACGCTCTCGACCCGCGCCGGATCGTAGTAGCGCAGGTTCAGGCCGCCGCCGATGCCAAGCTCGAGCACCCGCCCCTCCGCCTTCGGAACCACCTTCTCGCGCTGCTTCATGATCGGCTTGCTCGCGCAGGCGCAGCCGATCAGCCGCGGCATGACGTGGCGATCCCAGAAGCCGGTCATCGGCGTTTTCCTCCACCCTGGGCGGCGAGTGTCGGGCAGGCGACCGGGGTTGGCAACCGGCGACGGCCGCTCAGGGCCTGCTCCGCAGCCATTTCGCCACCGCCCAGGCGTGGCCGTCGTGACGAAGGCGGCGCAGGGCTTCGGCGGGATCCATCCAGACCAGTTCGTGATCGGCCTCGATCTTGAGGGCGGGGTCCTCGCCCGCGACCGACACGCTGTAGACATGACCCTGGTTGTTCACCGCCTGGCCGTCGGACTTGAGGAAGTACTGGGCGAAGGCGACCACCGGCTCGCCGACCGTGACCCGCAGGCCCGTCTCCTCGCCGAATTCGCGGACCAGGGCCGCAGACTCATCCTCGCCCGGGTCGAGCGCGCCGCCGGGCAGGTCGAGCCAGTCGCCGCCCGCGTCAGGCCTGACCCGGACCAGCGCCACGCGGCCGTCCCGCGCGGCGATGCCGAACGCCGCCGGCCGGGGCGTGTAGATCACGCCCGGCTCGGGAACGCCGAACTGCAGCATCAGTCCTTGCCCACCAGGGACTCCCACGGGTCGACCTTGCCGGCCTCGACGTCGGCCACCGAGATGATCGGCCAGCCGACCCGGGTCTTCGCACTGTCGCGCCAGGCCAGAACGATCAGGTCGCGCAGTTCCGACGCCCCGGCGCCGAGACGCTCGGCCGCGAAGTCAGCGCCCTTGGTCGTGCCGGGACGGAAGTTGCCCTGGCCCCACATGCGGTAGAGCGGCCTCACGAAGGTTTCGGTCCGGGCGAGGTAGCCCACCACCCGCTTCTCGATCGGGCAGGCGCAATCGGCGAACGGAACCATCGCCGCGCGGGCCATCTCCGGCGTGACCGCCCCGGCGACGAAGTCCTCCTCGAACGGGCCGTGGATGCGCTCGTTGGTGAAGCCCTCCGGATTGGGATAGTCGCCCCAGCCGTTGTAGTGGGCGCTGGTGTGCAGCGGCTGGCTGCCGTCGCCGACATAGTGGGCGAGGTTGGCGAGGTTGGCGAACAGCAGCTTCTCGCGGCGGATGCGGTCGGCCTTGTACCAGGCCTTCTGCTTGCCCCGGGCGCGCTTCTCCGCGGCGACGAGGACGCGCCAGTAGCCGAAGTCGCGGACCAGCTGCTGATAGGCGTCGACGGTGGCGTACTGCAGATAGCCGGCCTTCCAGCTGTCCACGCCGGCGGCCTGCAGGGCCTTCTCGTACTCGGCGCGGGTCGGCTGCATCTCGGCGAACAGCGGTCCGCCCAGCACCCTCCCCTCGTCGTCGATGTCGACGAAGTGCGCGGGATCGCGATTGTGGTCGTGGATGCGGCCCGAGCCCTTCGAGCGGTCCGGCTCGCGCGCGTACTCGCCCATGTCGAGCGCCGCCTGCCGGGTGCGCAGGAAGGCCGGGACCTCTTCCGGCAGGGCCTGCACGGCCAGCACTCCGACCATCCGGTGCCCGGCATTGCCCCAGGTTCCGGCGGACGCCGGCATGAGGGCCAGCCCGAGGGCGGCGGCGAGAGCGGTGAAACGGACGGCAGGACGCATCGACGGGCTCCGAAGACCGAGGCCGGTCAGGTGATCCCCAGCTCGGCCTCAACGCGCGCCACCCAGGCGACCGTCCGCGGATAGTCCGCCAGATCGAAGCCGCCCTCGTGCGCCACGCGGGTATAGGCGACCAATGAGACGTCGGCGAGACTGATGCTGTCGCCAACGAGAAACGGCGAATCCTCCAGCGCATCCTCGAGTCGCTGCAACGCGGCCCGGCCCCGCTCGACCAGCCTGGCGTCCAGCGCCTCGCGCGGCTTGCCCAGGTAGGCCATCTGGAACCGGGCCACGGCGACGTAGGGCTCGTGGCTGTACTGCTCCCAGAACAGCCACTCGAACATCTTCGCGCGATCGTAGGAATCGGCGGGAATCAGCGCCGATCCTTCGGCCAGATGGACGATGATGGCGTTGGACTGGGCGAGCGCACGGCCGTCGGAAAGGATGACAAGCGGCACCTGCCCGGCCGGATTCATGGCCAGGAAGTCCGGCGTGCGGGTTTCGGACTTCAACACGTCCAGCTCGCGCCAACGGTATGGAATCACGAGCTTTTCCAGCGTCCACCTGACCTTGAGGCAATTGCCCGACTTGCCGTCGCCGTAGACCGTGATCGTCATCAGGCTCTCCTATCAGTTGATCTGCCCGGGTTGTTACGCGCGCCGGATGCGAGTAGAAGCCGCCCCCACGTCGAGAAACAAACAGGGGGGCGTCCTTGAAACGCATCCTGCCATGCCTCGCGGCCCTGGCCATCGGTGTCTGCACGCCGGTCGCCAATGCCCGTTCGAACGATCCCGTGGACCCCATCGGGGACCTCATCCAGGACTCCCTGGAAGCCTCCGCCCAGACTCCGACTCAGATTCCGGCTCCGGCCGATCCGGCGGCGAAGCCCGGTTTCAGCCTGCGCGACCTCGCCCCCGACTGGATGCTGAAGGCGACGCTCTACCACGGCGGCGCCAAGGGCGTCGGCGGACGGGACTCGCTCGGCTGCCCGACCGTGGCGATGCGCACGGCGGCGACCGACCGCACCCTCGTTCCGCGCCGGACCATCCTCTACATCAAGGAGACCGTCGGCCTGCAGATGCCCGACGGCACCACCCACGACGGCTACTGGTACGCCTCCGACGTCGGCGGCGCGGTGAAGGGCCACCGCATCGACCTGTTCACCGGCAACGGCGCAGCCTCGATGAAGCCGATCATGAAGCTCAACATGAAGACGCTCACCGTCTCCCGCGTCGGCACCTTCGAAGGCTGCCCCAGGGCCGGCGTCCAGGTCGCGTCGCGCTGACGTGATCATCGTCACCGGCGAGATCATCGCGAAGCCGGAGACGCTGCAGGCGCTGATCGCCCTCTGCACCGAGCACTCCCGTCGCTCGCGCGCGGAGCCCGGCTGCGTCAGGCACGACTCGTTCGTCGACAACGAGAACCCGCTGCGCATCTTCTTCTTCGAGCAGTGGACCGATCGCGCCGCGCTCGAGGCCCACTTCGGCGTGCCGGATTCGAACGCCTTCATGCGCGAGGTCCGCGCCCTGTCAGCGGGCGGGTCGAAGAGGCCGGAGATCATGGAAGTCCGGTAGCGCGCGACGACAATCGCCCGTTTACCGCCGCCAGTCAGATGCCGCCGCCGACATTCGGGGCCGTGGGCGCCCGAGCGACGTGGATGCCGCACTCGGTCTTGTCCTGTCCCGCCCAGCGGCCGGCGCGGACGTCCTGCCCCTCCTCGACCGGCGAGGTGCACGGCCAGCAGCCGATCGACGGAAAGCCCTGGGCGACCAGCGGATGGGCCGGCAGGTCGTGCTCGGCGACGTAGGCGTCGAGGTCTTCCTTCGTCCAGTTGGCCAGCGGATTGAACTTCAGCTTGCCGTCAGACTCCTCGACCACCGAAAGACGCAGGCGGTCGCCGCCGTGGAACCGCTTGCGGCCGGTCAGCCAGGCGTCGAAGCCCTCCAGCGCCTTGTCCAGCGGGATCACCTTGCGGATGTTGCAGCAGGCGTCGGTGTCGGTCTTCCACAGGTCCGACTTCGGGTCGTGCACGGCGATGTCGGCGAAGGTCGGGCGCAGGTCGCGCACGTCGGCCAGGCCCAGCCGGGCGGCCAGCTGCTTGCGGTAGTCCAGGGTCTGGCCGAACAGCATGCCGGTGTCGAGGAACAGCACCGGGATCGCCGGGTCCACCTGGGCGGCGAGATGCAGCAGCACAGCCGATTCCGCGCCGAAGGACGAGACCAGGGCCAGCCGGTCGCCATACTCGGCGCGGGCGGACTCGATGACCTCGCGGGGGTGGGCGCTGCGCAGCCGGGCGTCGAGCGCGGCGGCGCGGGAGGACGGACTTTGCGTGCGGTCGAGCTGGTCGAAGGCCATCTCAGGAGCGCTCCTCGAAGACTGGCGCCCGCGCGTCGGCCCCGCGCTGGTAGACATGCCGGAACCGCCCGGCGGCGTGCGCCCACTGCTCCGGCGTGGAGCCGTCGGCGGGAACGAAGCTGTCGAAGCCGCAGCGGACCATGAAGCCGGCCTGCATGCGCAGGACGTCCCCGACCGCCCTCACCTCGCCCCTGAAGCCCAGGCGCTGGCGGAGCAGCCGCGCGGAGGTGTAGGCGCGGCCGTCGGCGTACCTGGGGAACACCAGCGCCACGAGCGCCAGGCGCGGCAGGTCGTAGGCCAGGTCCTCGACCGCCTCGTCCGGCTGGATGCGGACGCCGACGCTCCGGCCCGCTCCGAGCAGGGCGTCGCCCTCGGCCTGGAACCGGGCCAGCGAAAGGATCACCGGGCCCGCGGCGGGGATGGCCTCCTCGTCGCCGACATCGGCGAAGACGTTTTCGGCGGCCGCGTAGACGCCGTCCTTCAGACTAATGAGCGTCGGCATAGACGGCCTCCTTGAAGGGGGCGAAGCCCACGCGGCGTACGGTGTCGAGGAAGCGCTCGTCGCCCTGGCGGATGGCGAGGTAGGTGTCGACCAGGGCGTCGATGGCGTCCGGGACCTGCTCGGCGTTCATGCCGGGGCCGAGGATCTTGCCGATCGAGGCGTCCTCCTGGCCCGAGCCGCCGAGGCTGAGCTGGTAGAATTCCTCGCCCTTCTTGTCGACGCCGAGGATGCCGATGTTGCCGACGTGGTGGTGGCCGCAGGCGTTGATGCAGCCGCTGATCTTGATCTTCAGCTCGCCGATCAGCTCGGCCCGGTCCTGGTCCTCGAAGCGCCGGGCGATCGACTGGGCGATCGGGATGGCGCGGGCGTTGGCGAGGGCGCAGTAGTCGAGGCCCGGGCAGGCGATGATGTCGCTGATCAGCCCGATGTTCGGCGTCCCCAGCCCGGCAGTCCGCAGCGCGGCGAACACCGTCGGCAGGTCGTCGAGCTTCACGTGCGGCAGCACCAGGTTCTGCTCGTGGGTGACGCGGATGTCGTCGAGCCCGTAGCGCTCGGCCAGATCGGCGACGACCTCCATCTGCTCGGCCGAGGCGTCGCCCGGCGTCTGCCCCGGGGCCTTCAGCGAGATCTCGACGATGGCATAGCCGGGCTTCTTGTGCGCCTTGACGTTGTTGCGCACGAAGCGGGCGAAGGCCGGGTCGGCCGCCCGGGCGGCCTCGAACGCCTCCGAACGGGCCGGCAGGGTCTCGAAGGCCAGCGGCGTGAACGCGCCGCGGATGCGGGCCAGCTCGGTGTCCGGCGCATCGGCGAGGGCGCCGTCGATCCGGCTCCACTCCTCGTCGACCTGGCGCTTGAACTCCTCGGCGCCGAGGGCGGCGACCAGGATCTTGATCCGCGCCTTGAACTTGTTGTCCCGCCGGCCGTGGCGGTTGTAGACGCGCAGGATGGCTTCCAGGTAGCTGAGCAGCCGCCCGGCCGGCAGGTGCTCGGCGATGGTCGGGCCGACATAGGGCGTGCGGCCCTGGCCGCCGCCGACGATGACCTCGAAGCCGAGCCCGCCGTCGCGCCCGCGGCGCAGCACCAGGCCGATGTCGTGCACCCTGGCCGCCGTCCGGTCCTTCGGCGCGGCGGTGACCGCGATCTTGAACTTGCGCGGCAGGTAGGAAAACTCCGGGTGCAGCGTCGACCACTGGCGGATCAGCTCGGACCAGACCCGCGGATCATCGACCTCCTCGGCCGTGGCCCCGGCGTAGGGGTCGGCGGTGACGTTGCGGATGCAGTTGCCGCTGGTCTGGATGGCATGCATGTCGACCGCCGCCAGCGCGTCCAGGATGTCCGGCGCCTGGCCGAGCCTGACCCAGTTGAACTGGATGTTCTGGCGGGTCGTGAAGTGGCCGTAGCCCTTGTCATAGTCGCGCGCGATGGCGGCCAGGCCGCGCATCTGGCGGCTGTCCAGCGAACCGTACGGAATCGCGACCCGCAGCATGTAGGCGTGGAGCTGCAGGTACAGGCCGTTCATGAGCCGCAGCGGCTTGAACTGGTCCTCGGTGATCTCGCCGGCGAGGCGGCGGGTCACGTTCTCGCGGAACTCGGCGGAGCGGTCCGCCAGGAACTCCCGGTCGATGACGTCGTAGCGATACATGCGGCTACTTCCTGCGGATCAGGTCGACGCGGCCGGTCGAGCGGGCCGCGCCGGCGGCGGCGCGGAGGGCGTCGACCGATGCGCCGCCCTCGGCCTGCTTGCCGTGGGTGGGTTCATTGGTGGGGCCGAGCGCGCGCAGGCGCTCGCGATAGCTGACCGGGGCCCAGCCGCCCGGCGCCTCGACGACATCGATGAGGTAGGGCTCGACGACGACCGTGGTCTGCTTCAGCGCGGCCTCGACGGCCGCCTCGCCGGCGGCGTCGTCCGGCGCGAACAGCTGGGCGTCGGCGAAGCGCTCGATCCAGGCGCCCTGCCTCCAGAACACGACCTCGCCGTCGATCAGGCGGTTGGCGGTGACGGCTCTCATCGGGCGCGCCCCTGCGTGGCTCGCGACGCACGGCCGAGGGCTTGCGCCTCACCGTGACGACGTCTGTGCCGCCTCCCCGCTTCGTCATCCCGAGGCGCGGACGCAGGCGGCGTCTCGAAGGACGCAGGGAGGTTCTGCGAGGTCGCCAAGGCCATCGCCTCGCCGACCATCAGCAGGGCGGGGCCGGACAGCCCCCCGGCGACCTGCGCCAGTGCGCCGAGCGTGGTCGGGTGGCGCGCCTCGTCGGGGCGCGACGCGTTGACGACGATCAGTGCCGGCGTCGCGGCGTCGCGGCCGGCGGCGACGAGGCGCTCCGCGATCAGGCCGGCGGTGCTCAGGCCCATGTAGATGACGACGGTCTGGTTGGCCCGCGCCAGCGAGGTCCAGTCGAGATCGGGCTCGCCATGAGCGGCGTGGCCGGTGACGAAGGTCACCGCCTGGGCGCTGCCGCGATGGGTCAGGGGCGCGCCGGCGCCGGCGCCGGCGGCCAGGGCGGCGGTGACGCCGGGCACGACCTCGCAGGCGACGCCGGCGGCGCGGCAGGCCTCGAGCTCCTCGCCGCCGCGGCCGAAGATGAACGGGTCCCCGCCCTTCAGCCGCACCACGTCCAGGCCCTGGCGGGCGAACGCCACCAGCAGGCGGTTGATGTCGTCCTGCGGCAGGGTGTGGCGGCTCTTGCGCTTGGCGACATCGATCAGGCGGGCCGAGGCCGGAGCCAGGGCCAGGATTTCCGGGGAAACCAGGCCGTCATGGACGATCACCCCGGCGGCCGCGATCAGCCGCGCCGCCTTCAGGGTCAGCAGTTCCGGATCGCCCGGACCCGCGCCCACCAGCCAGACCCGGCCGGGCGCGCGCGCGCCGCCGGCGCCGTCGAGCGCCACCAGACGCTGTGAGCTTGGGATGTGCGGCCGCGCCATGAACTTTCAGTTTCTCTACAAGCGGAATGGGGTTTAGAACCCGGGAGTCGAAGCGGGGCAGGCCATCGGCCCGCCCCGCCGCTTGTCCGTTGACGAAAAGGGCCGATACGCCATCGGACCATTGCAAACTGGGTTTGCCGGTCCCAGATCGCAAACCAAGACTTCTGCCGGGGGCCTCAGGATTTCTATGGAACGGACGATCGAGCGCCGGAGACTGCCGCCGCTGAACGCGTTGCGCGCCTTTGAAGCGGCCGCGCGGCACCTGAACTTCAGCCGCGCCGCCGACGAGCTGTCGGTCACGCCGGGCGCGGTCAGCCAGCAGATCCAGAACCTCGAGGACTACGTCGGCGCCGCCCTGTTCAAGCGCACCCCGAAGGGACTGCTGCTGACCGACGCGGCCCAGACCGCCCTGCCCGCCCTGCGCGAGGCCTTCGACCGGCTGGCCGAGGCGGCCAGCCTGCTGACGGCCGCCGTCGACGGCCGCCGCCTGACCCTGACCGCCGCCCCGTCCTTCGCCGCCAAGTGGCTGGTGCCCCGGCTGGGCAAGTTCGAGGAGGCCCACCCGCAGGTCGATGTCTGGCTCAGCGCCGGGATGGAGGTCGTCGACTTCGCCAGCGGCGAGATCGATCTGGCGATCCGCTACGGCGGCGGGCGCTATCCGGGCCTCGAGGTCACGCGCCTGCTCAGCGAGACGGTGATTCCGGTCGCCTCGCCGGGGCTGCTCGAGCAGAACCCGCTCAACGATCCCGCCGATCTCGCCAACCACATCCTGCTGCACGACGGCTCGCCCGACGCCGACGATTCCTGCCCCGACTGGGCGATGTGGCTGGCGGCGCGCGGCGTGAAGGGCGTCGACGGCGCCCGGGGCCCCCGCTTCAACCAGTCCAGCCTGGTCATCGAGGCCGCCGCCAACGGGCGCGGCGTGGCCCTGGCCAAGCGCACCCTGGCCCAGGCCGATCTCGACGCCGGACGCCTGGTGACGCCCTTCCCCATCGCCACCGCCGTCGACTTCGCCTATTACGTCGTCCATCCCAAGACCAAGGGACGGCTGCCGCAGGTCAAGGCGTTCGTCTCCTGGCTCACCGAGGAGGCCGCGGCCCATGAGGCCGCCCTCCGCACCATGGACAACGGCGCCGGTATCTGACGTGGCCAAAGATGTATTGAACGCGACCCCGGTCGCGCGTTTGGGCGACGAGCGCGTCGCCCCCGCCGACTGCACCACCATGGCCGAGGTCCGGCAGGGCGTCGACGCGCTCGACCGCCTGCTGGTGACGATCATCGCCGAGCGGCAGGGCTACATGGACGCCGCCGCCCGCATCAAGCAGGACCGCAATGTCGTCCACGACCGCGCCCGCATCGAGGACGTGGTGACAAAGGTCCGCGCCGCCGCCCGCGAGGCCGGCCTGTCGGAGGCCATCGCCGAGCCTGTCTGGCGGACGATGATCGACCGCTGCATCGCCTACGAGTTCGGCGTCTGGGATCGCCTCCGCAACGGCTAGACGGCCGCCCGCTCTTCACGCTTCGTTTGTGACCCGCGGGTAAGCCCTTCTCATCGGGGGGGCTTCGGCGTGCATCCAGTTTTCGCTTCCGTGTTTCCGTTCCTGCCCGCCAGCGCGGCGGAGCGACGCCGGCAGATTCCGATCCGCATGCTGCTGGCGCTCGTGCTGGCCTGGTCGCTGCACGTCGCCGGCTATCGCGACTGGATCCTGCCGTGGCTGGCGGCCAGCCTGGCGACGCAGCTGTTCGAGTTCGCCGCCATGGCGCGGTTCCGTCGGGCCGACGCCGAAGAAGCCGGGCCTCTCTATGGAAGCCTCGCGCTCGCCGCCATCGTCCTGATGTCGGCCATCCACAGCGCCATGGCCCTCGTGCTGTGGATGACCGGGCTGCCGGTGCTGATCACGGTCGCCTTGCTGATGATCTGCGGCGGGCTGCTGACCAATGTGGCCTCGTCGCCCGACAACCGGCCGCTGTTCCTGCTCGGCGCGACGCCCTATCTCGCCGTGCTGCCGGTGCTGCCGCTCGAGGCCGTGCTGACCGGCGACGCGCCGCACCTGCCGCTGCTGGTCATGGCCGTGGCCCTGTTCCTCGGCGCCATCCTCGCGATCTGGACCCGCATCAACACCGCCCGCCGGGCGGAGGTCAGCGCCCTGGCCGAGGCCGAGCGGCGGCTGGCCGAGGCGGAGGCGGCCATGGCCGACCGCGCCGCCATGGCCGCCATCGTCAGCCACGAGCTGCGCACCCCGGTCAGCGCCATCCTGGCCGGCGCGCAGCTGATCCGGACCGGCGAGGTCTCCGAGCGCGTCAGCCATTCGGCCGAGCTGATCGTCGACGCCGGGCGACTCATGACGGCGATGCTGAACGACCTGCTCGACCACTCCAAGATCGAGGCCCGGGCGATGACGCTGGAAGTCCGCGACTTCGAGCTGCGCGGCCTGGTCGAGGAGACCGTCCGCTTCTGGGCGCCCCAGGCGAGGGCCAAGGGCCTGGCCCTCGACGGCGTCGCGCCGGAGACGCAGTGGGTCCGGGGCGATCCTTTCCGCATCCGCCAGATCCTCAACAACCTGATTTCCAACGCCATCAAGTTCACCGAGCGGGGCGCGGTGACGATCGAGGCCGAGGGCGAGCCCGCGGACGGCGGGCGGCGCGTCCGCTTCCGCGTGCGGGACCAGGGGGCGGGCATCGCGCCCGACGCCATGACCCGGCTGTTCACCCCCTTCGCCCAGGGGTCGGCCGAGGTGGCCCGGACCTACGGCGGCACGGGCCTCGGCCTCGCCGTGAGCCGCGACCTCGCCCGGCTGATGGGCGGCGAACTGACGGCGGAGAGCGAGGCCGGGCGCGGGGCCGTCTTCACCTTCACGGCGGTGCTGCCCGACGGCGCGCCCTGCGACGCGGCGCCGGAGGCCGCCGACGTCGAACCGGCCCTCGAGCGCCGGATCAGCGTGCTGGCCGTCGATGACCACGAGATCAACCGCCGCACCCTGGCGCTGGTCCTCCAGCCGCTGGGCGTCGAGCTGACGACCGCCTCCTGCGGCCAGGATGCGCTCGACATCCTGGCCCGGCGCCCGTTCGACCTGGTGCTGATGGACGTCAACATGCCGGGCATCGACGGCAACGAGACGACGCGACGGCTGCGCGCCTCGGGGGGCCCCAACGCCGGCGTGCCGGTGATCGGCTTCAGCGCCGGCGCCGAGCCGGCCCAGGTGGCCGCCTGCCGCGCCGCCGGCATGACCGACTGGCTGCCCAAGCCGCTGGAGCCGCGCCGGCTCTACGAGGCGCTCGAGCAGGCCATGACCGTCCGGGCGGCCGCGTAGCGACTGCTTCCACGAAGGTGTTCCGTTCCAGCCGCGGGAAGCCCCGTCGCCTTGTCGGCGCGCGTTCTACGCACGTTGATCCGGGGCCGTCCAAGTCGGTAACTGGAGCTGACGACGCGTCGTCGAACTCGGCTCCGATGGACTCTGGCGGCTAGGCGGCCTCCGCCCGTCCGTCCGCCGACAGCCTGAACCCTGCGGTGCGGGCGGTCAGTTCGTCCGCCCCGCGGCTGAGGTCTCGACTGGTACCGCTGGCCTGCTCGACCAGCGCGGCGTTGCGCTGTGTCATCTGGTCCATGTCGGCCATGACGGTGTTGACCGACTCGAGCCCTGCCGCCTGCTCGCTGGCGGAGGCGACGATGTCGTTCACCAGGCCATGGGCGTCAACGACCTTGGCGTGGATGGCGGTCAGCGCCTCGCCGGCGCGCCCGACCAGCCTGACACCTTCAGTCACCTCCAGTCCAGAGGTCGTGATCAGTTGCTTGATCTCGCGGGCCGCGGTCGCCGACCGCTGGGCGAGACCGCGGACCTCCTGCGCGACCACGGCGAAGCCCTTGCCGGCCTCGCCGGCGCGGGCGGCTTCGATCCCAGCATTCAGCGCCAGCAGGTTGGTCTGGAAGGCGATCTCGTCGATCACCCCGACGATCTGGCCAATCTCCCGGGCGGACGCCTCGATGCGCTCCATGGCCGCGACTGCTTCGCGGACGACCTCACCCGACTGGTCGGCATGGACCATCGCCACGGTCACCACGCCGCCCGCCGCACTGGCCCGGTCTGAGGACGCCCGCACCTGGGCGGTCAACTGTTCGATGGCGGCGGCGGTTTCCTCAAGGCTGGCCGCCTGCCGCTCGGTGCGCCGCGACAGATCCTCGGCCTGATGGCTGACAGCGCGCGCCGAGGCGCGGACCTGCGCCGCCGTGTGCATGATGCCGCCGACCGTCCTGGCCAGAGCCTCGGCCGCGCTATTGAGATTCTCGCGCAGGGGTTCGTACTGATCGGGAAAAGGGTCGCGCAGACGATGCGAGAGGTCGCCCCGCGCCAGCGCCGACAGCCCCTCGCCGAGCGCAGCGACGACACGCGCCTGCTCTGCTCCCGACGCCCGCAGGGACTCCGCCCTGAGGCGCTCGCCCTCCGCCGCCGCGCGGGCGATCGCCTCCTCGCGCCGCAGGTCTTCGCTCGCCGCAAGCTGCCGACGGAAGCGCTCCAAGGCGACGGCGATCTCGCCAAGTTCATCCGCGCCCGCCGGGGCGCTGACCGGAATGTCGTAGCGACCGTCGCCGAGGGTCCTCACGGCCTTGATCAATACCGCGATGGGCTGGCGGATCACGCGGCGGGAGGTGACGGCGAGCGCCACTAGCAGCGCCGTCAGCAACAGCAGGCTTCCGAGGGCGAGTGCGATCCCCAGGCGCTGGGCCGGGCCATCGATGGCCGCGGCCGGAACATCGACGACAAGCGCCCAAGCATGACCTGTGCTGTCGATCTTCACGGGCGCAACGTAGCGCCGTACGCTGCGCCCGTCGCGCCGGACGCCAACAATCCAGGCCGGCTTGCCGGCACGGATGACGGTGCGAATGGCGTCGAGTCCGGGCTCCCGATAGGGCTTCATGCGCCGGGCCGCGTCCGGATGGGAAAGCCAGCGCCCCTCCGGGGACACCAGCATGACCCGGCCGTCGCCGAACGGACGGATCGCGTCCAGACGCGCGGCCAGTCCATCAAGGCCGATGTCGAGCCCCGCCACGCCGATCGGCGAACCGTTGACCATCAACGGATGGGTGACCGAAGTCATGACCACATCCTTGCCATCCACGTCGTCGACATAGGGCTCGATGACCGCGGTCTGCCGCGTGGCGAACGGCGTCTTGTAGTAGTCCTCCTCGACATCGCTGTCCGAACCGGCCTGGAACGACACCTTGTCGCCGTCGCGGACCCAGTAGGCGTCGAAGCGGCCGGATTCCGTCCCGGCCAGGTCGTCGCGGCCGGCGGCAGCCGCATCGTCGCCGCCGGTCTGGCCGGGCTCCAGGATGACCCAGGCGCCGAGCACCATGGGCTGAGCCGTGGCCGCTGGTTTCACGAGTTTCATCAGCGCCGTCCGGTCGCTGACACCTCCCGCCCTGGCGGCCGCAACCGACTCCGCGAGCGACCGGGTCGTCGCCTCCAGCGCCATCAGTTCGCCGCTGACCCTCGCAGAGGTCTCGGCGGCGATAGCCTCCGCCCTCGCGGTGGACTGGCGTCGCATTTCGGCGCCGGCCAGCCCGGTGATCGCCGCGGACCCGATAAGCAGGAGGATGCAGATGGCCAGACCGGCCACAACCATGAGCTTGCCGCTGATACGCAGCCTGCCAAAGTCAAACATGTCGAAACACCCCCTGCAAAGCACGTCAGTTGACGCACGCCTGAGGTCGGCGACGGGCTCTGCGAAAGCGTAAACGCCCGGAACCCGTGCGCCCCAAAACGGGCGCGTGCCGCAGCGTCATCCCCTAGACCCGGGTGCAGCGCCTGTCACGCGTGACTGGCGTCTACCCCTTCAGGGACCTGAGCGCCTGTTCGTGGCGATAGGCGGCGATGTCGAACAGGGCGGCGTCGAGCGCCGCGTGGACGCCGGGCAGCGCCGCCGGCCCCTCGGCCTCCGCGCGCTCGCAGGCCTCGCCCAGCGCATGGGCGCCGACCCCGCGCGCCGCGCCCTTCACCGTGTGCACCGCATCGCGCCATCCCTCGGCGGTCGATTCGAGCAGCGGCGACCACAGCTGGGCCTGCTGCTCGAACAGCGCCAGGACCTCGTCGATCACCGCCGCGTCGCCGGCGGCGAAGCGCTCCAGGTAAGGAAAATCAACGGCTCCGGTGATGTCTCGTCGCGCCACGTTTATCGCCCTTGCGTCCCCGAACTTTTCGCGTATGTTCCGCGCCCTCGCCGCCAGCCACCGCAAGGGGCCGGAGCCGGGACGGGTGTATAGCTCAGTTGGTAGAGCAGCTGACTCTTAATCAGCGGGTCCAAGGTTCGAATCCTTGTACACCCACCATTCCGCGCCGTGGATTTCATTGAAGAAACCGGGCGCCGGCAATCTCCTTCCTGGAATACAGGGCCGCCTGTTTGGGGTCGATCCGGGCGGCGTTGACGCGTCGGGCCGAGGGCCGTTGCAGACGCCGGCCCCTGCGCCGTGGGGCGAACCGGGCCCGCGGCGTCCGGTGAGATCGCCGGCGTGCGCGCCTCATGGCGGGCGGGAAGCACCCCGCCGCCGTCACCCGGAGAGTCCGGGAACGGAAACCTCCTTCCCGAGGACCCGGCGGACGTAGAGCAGCTTGACGAAGACCGTCAGCACCACAAGCAGCGGGGTGGCGAAGATGACGCCCAGCGGTCCGAGCAGGACGCCGAAGCCCAGCACCCCGAACAGCGTCGCGGCCGGCGCCAGATCGACCGCCCGCCGCTGGATGAAGGGATAGACCAGATTGCTCTCGACCTGCTGGACGGCGACGTAGACGAGAACGGCCCAGAGCACCATCTGCGGCCCCTCCTGCAGCGCGAGCAGCACCGCAGGAAGCACAGACACGATGGGGCCGATGATCGGGACGAACGCGGCGAGACCGGCGAAGAGACCCAGGGCGAGCGGCGACGGCAGGCCGATCAGCGCGGCGCCGATCGCCGTGAGCAGGCCGACGACAGCCATGTCCGCGAACGTGCCAAGGAGCCATAGACGCAGGGCGCGCCCGCTCGTGTCCAGGGCTTCCTTCAATGGTTCCACAGCGCCCTTCGGAGCCAGCAACAGCAAGCCGTCGCGGCCCTGCGGCGGCTTGGCCGCGAAGTAGACGCCGGCCACGAGCACCAGCGCGGCGTTGGTCAGGGCGCTCACCGCATTCATCGCATAGCCGCCCACCCGGCCCGCCACACCCTCCATCCGGCCCGCCCAGGCGCCGACGTCGGCGATCTGGCCGGAGAGCTCGTCGCCCCAGGGCAGGCGGTCGAGAAGACGCTTGAGCTCCTCCGGAGACTTCGGCAGCCGGTCGAGGAGCTCGCTCACCTGGCCGCCCACCGTCGCCCCGAACAGCCACCCCGCCATCCCGAACACAGCAAGGATCATCGCCCCCGCAACCAGCAGCGAAGCGCCTTCGCCGAGCGGCGTCCTCCGGCAGATCGGGTCCGCGACGCTGCGCAACAGCACCGCCACGATCACCGCGGCGAAGGCGAGAATCATGACGTCAGCCAGCCGCCAGACGAGAAACAGCAACAGGGCCGCCGCCAGCAGACTGAAGGCGGCGCGAGGGAACGCGCGCGATGGCGCAGGTTGATCGCCCGGCATCCCGCCTCAACGCGCGCCTTCAAGGTTGGGCTGCAAGCCTGTTCACGCCGAACGCCGCCGCCGCGGCGCGAGACGCCGCTCCAGGACGGCGCCCTGGCCGCCGGCGCGGCTGAACCCTCTGCAGGGCCGATGGTTATGTCGGGAAGCGGTCGCAGGCCGTAGATGGACGCGACGGCAGCCGACGAGGGAGAGGACCGATGGCGAACACCGGAGTGCGAGGCGCGGTCGGGCGCTGGCTTGTGCTGGCGCTCGGCCTGCTGCTGGCGGCGATCGGCCTGGTGCTGGCGGGCGGAGGCCTCTGGCTCCTCGTGCTCGGGGGATCCTTCTACTACCTCGCAGCCGGCCTCGGACTGGTCGGCGCAGGGACGCTTCTGGTCCGCGGCAACGTCGTCGGGGCCTGGATCTACCTGGCCGTCTACGCCTTCACCCTCGTCTGGGCGCTGTGGGAGGTCGGGCTCAATGGCTGGGCGCTCGTGCCCCGCGTAGTGGCGCCGACCCTGCTGCTGATCGCCGTCATCGCCTGCCTCCCATTGCTCGACGCCCGGACGGGTCGCCGCAACGCCCTGTGGGGCGGCCTGGGCCTCGCGGGGCTTGTCCTCCTGGGCGGCGTGGTCATCGGGGTCGCCAACCGCGCTCCCCCGGCCGCGGACCTGCCATCGGCGCAGATGGCGATGACCGAGCCCTCGCCCCGCGCGGTCGGCGCCGAGTGGCCGGCCTACGGCGGCAGCTACAGCGCCAGACG
>CALKHU010000244.1 GCA_937991555.1 uncultured Caulobacter sp. | reverse complement strand
TTCGGCGTCTATCTGGTCAGCGACGGCAGCAACAAGCCGTACCGCTGCAAGATCCGCGCGCCCGGCTTCCCGCACCTGGCGGCGATGGACTTCCTCAACCGCGGCCACATGCTCGCCGACGTCAGCGCCATCCTCGGCTCGCTGGACATCGTGTTCGGGGAGATCGACCGGTGACGACGTCCGGCCTGATCATGCTGGGAGCGATGACGGCGGTCTGGCTGGCCGGCTGCGCGCTGGTCTGCTGGAAATCGCCGAAGGCCCGTGAACGCGTGTCCTCGGCCCGGCTGCTGACGGCCCTGCTTTTGGTCAGCGTGCTCTGGGTCGTTCTGATTCCGAGCACCAATCTGCTGATGGCCGCCTCCGGGATGCTGTTCGGCAATGCGTTCGTCCTGGGCGGTCTGCTGGTCGTTGGCGTGATCGTGCTCGACGTCCTGACCAAGGCCAGTCGGACGCTGGCGACAGTCTATGGTCCCAACACGGCCCAGCATGGAGCCGCTCAATGAGCGCCGCCATCGCCCAGGCCCAGCTCGACGCCTACAACGCCCAGGATCTGGACGCACACTGCGCCTGCTTCGCGGACGACGTGGTCGTGGCCGACCTGAACGCGGAGCCGAACCTGCGCGGCATCGAAGACTACCGGGCCCGCTACGTCGGCCTTTTCGCGCAGTTCCCGCAGAACCGCGCCGAGCTGGTTTCGCGGTCGGTGATCGGCAACACCGTCATCGACCACGAGCGGGTCTTCCGCTCGCCCGACGCGACGCCCTTCGAGGTCGCCGCCATCTACACCTTCGCCGGCGACAAGATCGCCCGCGTCGATTTCGTGAAGGCCTAGACGCATGTCCGTCCGTCGTCTCGCCAAGGAGCAGCCCGCCAGCTTCGCGTTCAGCGCGGACACGATGGCCAAGGCGCAGTGGTGGATCGCAAAATACCCGGCCGAGCGCCGCCAGTCGGCGGTGATCCCGATCCTGTGGCTGGTCCAGAAGCAGGAAGGCTGGGTCTCCGAGCCCGCCATCCGCGCTATCGCCGAGTTGCTCGGCATGCCGGTCATCCGGGTGCTGGAAGTGGCCACCTTCTACACGATGTTCCAGCTGGAACCCGTTGGAAAGGTTGCGTTCGTTCAGCTGTGCGGCACCACGCCCTGCATGCTCTGCGGGGCCAACGACCTGAAGGCGGTCCTGCACGAGAAGATCGGCCCCAAGAACCACGTCACCGCCGACGGCAAGTTCAGCTGGGAAGAGGTCGAGTGCCTGGGCGCCTGCAGCAACGCCCCGATGGCCGCGATCAACGACTACTACTACGAGGACCTGACGCCGGAGACCCTCGGCCGGATCCTCGACGACTTCGCGGCCGGCAAGTCGCCCCAGCCCGGGTCCTACATCGGCCGCAAGGCGTCCGAACCGCACAACAGCATCAAGACCCTCACCGACCCGAAGCTGTACGACGGCTCGGCGGCGAAGAAGATCAAGCTGCCCAACGCGCCCGAGAAGGCGAAGAAGGGCAAGACGGCGGAGACGCCGGCTTGAGCGACAAGGATCCCATGGTCGCTGAGGCCGAGCTGCTGCAGAAGCGGTCCGCCTACATCGACACCCTGCGCGGGCTCTACCGCCGCGAGCGGCTGATCGGCTTCCTGCTGATCCTCGCCGGCGCCGCCGTGGTCGTGCCCAGCCGCTTCGTCTGGACCTGGCCGCACGGCGCGGTCTGGGCCGGCTATGCGGCGATCGCGCTGGGCTGGGTGCTGTTCATCTACGTCATCTGGCGCCGCACGCAGTGGCGGCGCGCCAATCCTTTCACTCCGAACGCCTGAAGGTCATGGTCGGCATCCTCGAAGACAAGGACCGCATCTTCACCAACCTCTACGGCCTCCACGACTGGGGCCTCGAGGGCGCGAAGAAGCGCGGTTGCTGGAACGCCACGAAGGACATGCTTGATGCAGGTCGCGACTGGATCATCGACAACGTCAAGCAGTCGGGCCTGCGCGGCCGCGGCGGGGCCGGCTTCGGCACCGGCCTGAAGTGGTCCTTCATGCCCAAGGAAGTGAAGGACGGCCGTCCGCACTACCTGGTCGTCAACGCCGACGAGTCGGAACCCGGCACCTGCAAGGACCGGGAGATCATGCGTCACGATCCGCACCTGCTGATCGAGGGCTGCCTGATCGCCTCCTTCGCGATGCAGGCGCACGCCTGCTACATCTACATCCGCGGCGAGTACGTGCGCGAGCGCGAGGTCCTCGAGGCGGCGATCAAGCAGGCCTATGAGGCGAAGCTGATCGGCAAGAACAACGTCCACGGCTGGGACTTCGACCTCTACGTCCACCACGGCGCCGGGGCCTACATCTGCGGCGAGGAAACCGCGCTGCTGGAGAGCCTGGAAGGCAAGAAGGGCCAGCCGCGCCTCAAGCCGCCGTTCCCGGCCGGCGCCGGCCTCTACGGCTGCCCGACCACGGTCAACAACGTCGAGTCGATCGCCGTCGTCGGCACGATCCTGCGCCGCGGGGCCGGGTGGTTCGCGGGCTTCGGCCGCCCGAACAACACCGGCACCAAGCTGTTCTGCGTCAGCGGGCACGTGAACCTGCCCTGCAACGTGGAAGAGGCGATGAGCATCCCCTTCCGCCAGCTGATGGAAGACCACTGCGGCGGCATCCGCGGCGGCTGGGGCAACCTGAAGGCCGTCATCCCGGGCGGTTCTTCGGTGGCGATGATCCCGGCCGAGCAGTGCGAAGACCTGCCGATGGACTTCGACGCCCTGCGCGAGCTGAAGTCGGGCCTCGGCACCGCCGCCGTCATCGTCATGGACAAGTCGACCGACCTGGTCCGCGCCATCGCCCGCCTCAGCTACTTCTACAAGCACGAGAGCTGCGGCCAGTGCACGCCGTGCCGCGAAGGCACCGGCTGGATGTGGCGGGTCATGGAGCGCATGGCCACGGGCGAGGCGGACATGAAGGAGATCGACACCCTCCTGGACGTCGCCAGCCAGGTCGAAGGCCACACCATCTGCGCCCTGGGCGACGCGGCCGCCTGGCCGATCCAGGGCCTGTTCCGCCACTTCCGCCACGAGGTGGAGGACCGGATCACCAGCTATCGCGCCAATCGCCCGCACGTGCAGGGCGCGACCCTCGTGGCGGCGGAGTAGGGCGGATGACGACGTTCCTCAATTTACTGCCGATCGTCGGCTTCGTGGGTGTCCCGCTGCTCTGCGCGATGATCATCGCGCGGCGCATGGGCCGAGGCATGGTGGTCACCAATCTCCCTTGGGCGCTTGCCCTACTGTTGAGCGGAGCGGCGGCGCTGGCCGTGTGGACCCTCGCGCCGGCTGGCAATCTCTCGCTGGATGCCGTGCTGATGCGCGGGTTCAGCTTCGGTGGCTACGCTGCACTGTTTGTTTCGCTGATCGTGCTCGCCGTCGTCGGCGTGAAGCGCGATCGGCTGGCCCCCGCGGAGGCCTTCTAAATGCCCAAAGCCAAGGTCAATGGCGTCGAGGTCGAGTTCGAACCCGGGATGACGGTTCTGCAGGTCGCGGAGCTGGCCGGGGAAGAGATCCCGCGCTTCTGCTACCACGAGCGCCTGAGCATCGCCGGCAACTGCCGGATGTGCCTGGTCGAGGTGAAGCCCGGACCGCCCAAGCCGCAGGCTTCGTGCGCGCTGCCGGCCGCCGACAACCAGGAGATCTTCACCAACACGCCGATGGTGAAGAAGGCCCGCGAAGGGGTGATGGAGTTCCTGCTCATCAACCACCCGCTGGACTGCCCGATCTGCGACCAGGGCGGCGAGTGCGACCTGCAGGACCAGGCCATGGGCTATGGCCGCGACGACAGCCGCTACGAGGAGAACAAGCGGGCGGTCGAGGAGAAGGAGATGGGTCCGGTCATCAAGACCGTGATGACCCGCTGCATCCAGTGCACCCGCTGCGTCCGTTTCATCACCGAAGTGGCCGGCGTGCCGGACATCGGTCTTATCTCCCGCGGCGAAGACGTTGAAATCACGACCTATCTCGGCAAGGCGGTGGCGTCGGAACTGTCCGGCAACGTCAACGACCTGTGCCCGGTCGGCGCCCTGACCCACAAGCCGTGGGCGTTCAACTACCGGCCCTGGGAGCTGAAGAAGACCCAGTCGGTCGACGTCATGGACGCGCTCGGCAGCGCCATCCGCGTCGACAGCCGCGGCGCCCAGGTGCTGCGCGCCCTGCCGCGGGTGAACGACGACATCAACGAGGAATGGCTGAGCGACAAGAGCCGCTACGCCGTCGACGGTCTTTCCCGTCAGCGCCTCGACCGTCCCTACGTCCGGGTGAACGGCAAGCTCGCGCCGGCGACCTGGGGCGAGGCTTTCGCCGCCGTCGCCTCGAAGATCAAGGCGACCACGCCGGACCGCATCGGCGTCATCGCCGGCGACCTGCAGGACGCCGAGTCGATGAAGGCCGCGCTCGACCTGTTCACGGCGCTGGGCTCGACGAACCTCGACTGCCGCCAGGACGGAACCGCGCTCGGCGCGGGTCCGCGCGAGAGCTGGCTGTTCAACTCGACCCTGGCCGGGATCGAGGACGCCGACGTCGTGCTGCTGGTCGGGACCAACCCGCGCCTCGAGGCGCCGGTGTTCAACGCCCGCCTGCGCAAGCAGTGGCTGGCCGGCAGGATGCGCATCGGCGTGATCGGCGACAACGCCGACCTGACCTATGGCTACGACTACCTCGGCGCCGGCGTCGCGACCGTGTCGGGCCTGGCCAAGGGCAAGTCCGACTTCGTGACGGCCCTCAAGAACGCCCAGCGTCCGGCGATCATCGTCGGGCAGGGGGCCCTGGCCCGCGCCGACGGCGGCGCGGTGCTGAAGGCGTTGGCGAGCCTGGCCAGGACTTTCGGCGTCGTGCGCGAGGGCTGGAACGGCTGGAACGTGCTGCACACGGCGGCGGCCCGCGTCGGCGGCCTGGACCTCGGGTTCATTCCGGGCGAGGGCGGCAAGACGGCGCTGGAGATGGTCAAGCCGGGCGCGCTCGACGTGCTGGTCCTGCTCGGCGCCGACGAGATCGAGGCTTCGGCGTCGGGCGCCTTCACCGTCTACCTGGGCAGCCACGGCGACCGCGGCGCGCACAAGGCGGACGTCATCCTGCCGGGCGCCGCCTACACCGAGAAGAACGGCCTGTACGTCAACACCGAGGGCCGGGTGCAGATGGGCGAGCGGGCCGTGTTCCCCAAGGGCGAGGCCCGCGAGGACTGGGCCATCCTGCGCGCCCTCAGCGAGCACCTCGGCGCCCGGCTGCCCTACGACAGCCTGGACCAGCTGCGCGCGAAGCTGTTCGCCGACCATCCGACCTTCGGCCAGATCGACTACGCGCCGGGCTCGACCCCGACGGTGTTCGACCTTTCCGGTCTCGGCGACGGCGGCAAGGCGACGGATGCGCCGCTGACCAGCGCCGTGACGGCGTTCCACCTGACCAACCCGATCGCGCGCGCCAGCGTGACGATGGCCGAATGCGCGGCCGTCGCCTCCGGCGCCGCCAAGCTGGCCGCGGAGTAGGCGAGTGCCCGAGACCTTCAATCCCTGGCTCTGGTCGCTGCTGACGGTCGGGCAGATCCTGCTGATCGTCGTCCTGCTGCTGATCGCGATCGCCTTCCTGCTGCTCGCCGACCGCAAGATCTGGGCGGGCGTGCAGATGCGGAAGGGTCCCAACGTGGTCGGCCCGTTCGGCCTGCTGCAGTCCTTCGCCGACCTGATCAAGTTCGTGCTGAAGGAGCTGGTCGTGCCGGCCGGCGCGGACAAGTTCGTCTTCCTGCTGGCGCCGGTCATCACCGTCACCCTCGCGCTCGCGGGCTGGGGCGTGATCCCGCTGGCTCCCGGCTGGGTGATCGCCGACATCAACGTCGGCATCCTCTACCTGCTGGCGATGAGCTCGCTCGGCGTCTACGGCATCATCATGGGCGGCTGGGCGTCCAACTCGAAGTACCCGTTCCTCGGCGCGCTGCGCTCGGCGGCGCAGATGGTGTCCTACGAGGTCTCCATCGGCTTCGTGATCATCACCGTGATCCTGCTCGCCGGCACCATGAACCTCGCCGACATCGTCAAGGCGCAGGACGGCGGCTTCTGGAACTGGAACGTGTTCGGCGGCGGCGGTCTGGCCAACCTGCCGCTGGCGCTGGTCATGATCCCGATGATGGTCGTGTTCTACATCTCGGCCCTGGCCGAGACGAACCGCCCGCCGTTCGACCTGCCGGAAGCGGAGTCGGAACTCGTGGCGGGCTACCAGGTCGAGTACAGCTCGACGCCCTACCTGCTGTTCATGCTCGGCGAGTACGTCGCCATCGTCCTGATGTGCGCGATGATCTCGATCCTGTTCTTCGGCGGCTGGACCTCGCCGGTCCCGCTGCCGATCGACAGCTGGCCGGCCACGGCCCAGAGCATCGTCTACTGCCTGATCTTTTCGGTGAAGGTGGTCTTCTGGTTCTTCATGTTCGCGATGGCCAAGGCGATCGTGCCCCGCTACCGCTACGACCAGCTGATGCGCCTGGGCTGGAAGGTGTTCCTGCCGACCTCGCTGGTCGGGGTGTTCCTGGTCGCCGGCTACAAGGTCTTCCAGAAGGTGTACATGTGATGCGCGCCGCCGCCGGCCTCCTGCTGGCGCTGGGCCTCGTCGCCTGCGCCACCACCGAAAGCGGGGTCGACTCCTACACCCTCGGCCGCGGCCTGGTGACCTATGACGCCATGGTCCGCGCCAAGGGCGACTGCGCCGCCGTCGGCGGCGAGGTGCGGCCGAAGGGCGTCAAGGGCGAGGACCCGGCCCAGATGTCGAACTACGTCTGTTTCATTCCGAAGAAGGGCGCCACGTCATGATGCAGCGCGTCAGCCAGGCCCTGAAGGGCGCCGCCCTCATGGACTTCAACGGCGCCTTCTGGCTCGCCATGAAGTACATGATGGCCCCCAAGAAGACGGTCATCTACCCGAACGAGCGCAACCCGCAGTCGCCGCGCTTCCGGGGCGAGCACGCCCTGCGCCGCTATCCCAGCGGCGAGGAGCGCTGCATCGCCTGCAAGCTGTGCGAGGCCATCTGCCCGGCCCAGGCCATCTACATCGAGGCCGAGCCGCGCGAGGACGGCAGCCGCCGCACGACGCGCTACGACATCGACATGGTCAAGTGCATCTACTGCGGCCTGTGCCAGGAAGCCTGCCCGGTGGACGCCATCGTGGAGGGTCCGAACCTCGAGTTCGCGACCGAGACCCGCGAAGAGCTCTACTACGATAAGGAGCGGCTGCTGGATAACGGCGACCGCTGGGAACGCGAGATCGCGAAGAATCTGGAACTGGACGCCGCCTACCGATAGAGGGAGGCGCGCGATTCAGCCCGTTTTGAGAAGGGATAAGGGGCCCCCATGGCTCTGCAGGCGATAGCCTTCTACCTGATGGCCACCGTGACGATCCTGGCGGGTCTCGCGGTCGTCTTCGCACGCAATCCGGTGCACTCGGTTCTGTTCCTGATCACGGCCTTCTTCAGCGCCGCGGGTCTGTTCGTGCTGATGGGGGCCGAGTTCCTGGCGATGCTGCTGATCGTCGTCTACGTCGGCGCGGTCGCGGTGCTGTTCCTGTTCGTCGTCATGATGCTCGACGTCGATTTCGCCCGGCTGCGCGAGGGCTTCGCGCGCTACCTGCCGGTGGGCGGGCTGGTCGCCGGGGTGCTGACGATCGAGATGATCATGGTCGCGGTGAACGTCGCCACCCGCGGCGCGGCCGCCGGCAACGCCACGCCCCAGGCCTCCGCGCCGGACGTGACCAATGCCGAGACCATCGGCCGGGTGCTCTACACCGACTACGTCTACTTCTTCCAGGCGGCGGGCCTGGTGCTGCTGGTGGCCATGATCGGCGCCATCGTCCTGACGCTCCGCCACAAGCCGCACATCAAGCGCCAGAGCGTCTCCGCTCAGACCGCGCGCACGCCGAAGACGGGCATGAAGATCGTCGACATCAAGCCGGGCGAGGGGATTTCAGAGTGATCGGCCTGCCGCACTACCTCACCGTCGCCGCCATCCTGTTCACGATCGGCGTCTTCGGCATCTTCGTGAACCGCAAGAACATCATCGTCATCCTGATGAGCGTCGAACTGATCCTGCTGGCGGTGAACATCAACCTGGTGGCCTTCAGCGTCTTCCTGCACGACGTGGTCGGGCAGATCTTCGCGATGTTCGTGCTGACCGTCGCCGCGGCCGAGGCCGCCGTCGGCCTGGCGATCCTCGTCACCTTCTTCCGCAACCGCGGCGACATCGCCGTGGATGACGCCTCGATGATGAAGGGCTGACCGTGGAGAACCTCGTCACCCTGCTCGTCTTCGCGCCGCTGGTCGGCGCGGTCGTCGCCGGCCTGTTCGGACGCCGGATCGGCAATGTCCCGTCCCAGGCGGTGACCACCGGCCTGCTGCTGCTCGCCTGCGGCCTCAGCTGGTACACCTTCAGCCAGTGGACCTGGGGGCATATGGAGGCCTTCACGGTCCGCCTCGCGCCCTTCATCAACATCGGCGACTTCCAGTCGGCCTGGTCGATCCGCATCGACGCGCTGTCCTCGACCATGCTGGTCGTGGTCACCACCGTCTCGGCCCTCGTGCACCTCTACAGCTGGGGGTACATGGCCGAGGACGACAGCAAGCCGCGCTTCTTCGCCTACCTGTCGCTGTTCACCTTCGCCATGCTGGCGCTGGTGACCGCCGCCGACTTCATGCAGCTGTTCTTCGGCTGGGAAGGCGTGGGCCTGGCGTCCTATCTGCTCATCGGCTTCTGGTTCAGGAAGCCGAGCGCCAACGCCGCCTCGATCAAGGCCTTCGTGGTCAACCGCGTCGGTGACTTCGGCTTCGCGCTCGGCATCATGACCTGCTTCTGGGCCTTCGGGACGATCGAGTTCGCCGAACTGTTCCCGCAGATCGCGGCGTCCGCCGGCAAGACCTGGGAGTTCCTCGGCCGCGACTGGCCGCTGGTCGACCTGGCCTGCGCCCTGCTGTTCGTCGGCGCCATGGGCAAGTCGGCGCAGTTCTTCCTGCACACCTGGCTGCCGGACGCCATGGAAGGCCCGACCCCGGTGTCGGCCCTGATCCACGCGGCGACCATGGTGACGGCCGGCGTCTACATGGTCTGCCTGCTGTCGCCGATGTTCGAGTACGCGCCGGTGGCCAAGCAGATCGTGACCCTGATCGGGGCGGTGACCGCCCTGTTCGCCGCCACCGTCGGGCTGGCCCAGAACGACATCAAGCGGGTCATCGCCTATTCGACCTGTTCGCAGCTCGGCTACATGTTCTTCGCCGCCGGCGTGGGCGCCTATGAGGCGGCCATGTTCCACCTGTTCACGCACGCCTTCTTCAAGGCGCTGCTGTTCCTGGGCGCCGGCTCGGTCATCCACGGCATGCACCACGAGCAGGACATGCGGCGGATGGGCAATCTGTGGAAGTACCTGCCGTTCACCTACGCGGTGATGACCATCGGCACGATCGCCATCACCGGCATGGGCGTTCCCGGCCTGTTCGGCTTCGCGGGCTTCTACTCGAAGGACACCATCATCGAGGCCGCCTTCGCGGCCGGCCAGCACAGCGGCTACGGCCTGTTCGCCTTCGTGATCGGCGTGTTCGCCGCCGGCCTGACCGCCTTCTACAGCTGGCGCCTGGCCTTCATGACCTTCCACGGCACGGCGAAGTGGGGGCACGACGCCCACCACGCCGATGATCACGCGCATGCGCATGACGCCCACGCCGCGCATGACGACCATGCGCACGACGATCACGGCCATGGGCATGACCACACGCCGCACGAAAGTCCGCTGGTGATGCTGATCCCGCTGGCCGTCCTGGCTGTGGGCGCGATCGCCGCCGGCTTCGTGTTCGTCGAGTACTTCGTCGGCCACCACGAGAACGAGTTCTGGCGCGGCGCCATCTTCACCGCCGCCGGCAATCATGTCCTCCACGAGGCGCACAACGTGCCGACCTGGGTGAAGTGGGCGCCGCTGGTGGTCTCGACCCTCGGCCTGCTGGCCGCGGCCTGGGTCTACCTCGTCAAGGAAGGCATGGGCGCGCGCATCGCGGCCCAGCGCGGCCCGCTGTGGACCTTCCTCTACAACAAGTGGTTCTTCGACGAGCTCTACGACGCGACCTTCGTGCGCGGGGCCCGGGCGCTGGGCGACCTGTTCTGGAAGGGCGGCGACCAGAAGCTGATCGACGGCCTCGGACCGGACGGCGTCGCCGCCGTGTCCCGCGCCGTGGGCGCCCGCACGGGCCGCCTGCAGACCGGCTACGTCTACCACTATGCGTTCGTGATGCTGCTCGGCGTGGCCGGCCTGCTCACCTACGCTCTGTACCAATGGTCTCGGTGAGGGGCGACTGGACCATGACCGGAATTCTCTCCCTCACCACCTTCCTGCCGATGGCCGGCGTCGCCGCCATCCTGCTGCTGAAGGTCCTCGGCCAGAGCGGCGAGCGCGCGGACAACGCCGCCCGCTGGATCGCGCTGGTCACGACCCTGGCGACCTTCGCCCTGTCGGTCCTGCTGGTCGTCCGCTTCGACCCGTCGAACCCGGGCTTCCAGTTCGTCGAGGAGATCCCGTGGTTCGCGGGGCTCAGCTACCGCATGGGCGTGGACGGCATCAGCGTCCTGTTCGTGCTGCTGACCGCGTTCCTGCTGCCGATCTGCATCATCGCCAGCTGGAAGAGCGTCGAGAAGCGCGTCCTCGAGTACATGGTCGCCTTCCTGGTGCTCGAGGTGCTGGTGATCGGCGTCTTCTGCGCCCTCGATCTCATCCTCTTCTACCTGTTCTTCGAGGCCGGCCTGGTCCCGATGTTCCTGATCATCGGCATCTGGGGCGGCAAGAACCGGGTCTACGCGGCCTTCAAGTTCTTCCTCTACACCCTGCTCGGGTCGGTCCTGATGCTGGCCGCGATCCTGACCATGATCGGCGTCGCCGGCACCAGCTCGATCCCGGAGCTGATGACCCACAAGTTCGCCGGCTGGCTGCAGCCGTGGCTGTGGATCGCCTTCTTCGCCTCCTTCGCGGTCAAGATGCCGATGTGGCCGGTGCACACCTGGCTGCCCGACGCCCACGTCGAGGCCCCCACGGCGGGCTCGGTCATCCTGGCCGGGATCCTGCTGAAGATGGGCGGCTACGGCTTCATGCGCTTCAGCATCCCGATGTTCCCGCACGCGAGCGACATGTTCGCGCCGCTGGTCTTCGCCCTGTCGGCCGTGGCCATCGTCTACACCTCGCTGGTCGCCTTCCGGCAGACCGACATCAAGAAGCTGATCGCCTACAGCTCGGTCGCGCACATGGGCTTCGTCACCATGGGCATCTTCAGCGGCAACGCCGCCGGCGAGCAGGGCGCCATCTTCCAGATGCTCAGCCACGGCGTCATCTCGGGCGCGCTCTTCCTCTGCGTCGGCGTCGTCTATGACCGCATGCACACCCGCGAGATCGCCTTCTACGGCGGCCTGGTGAACCGCATGCCGTGGTACGCCGCGACCTTCATGCTGTTCACCATGGGCAATGTCGGCCTGCCGGGCACCAGCGGCTTCGTGGGCGAGATCCTGACCATGACCGGCGTCTACCAGGCCTCCACCTGGACCGCCTTCGTCTCGGCGACCGGCGTGATCCTGTCGGCGATGTACGCCCTGACCCTCTATCGCCGCGTCGTGTTCGGCGAGATGACCAATCCGGCCCTGGCCCAGATCACCGATCTGGACCGCCGCGAGGTGCTGATCTTCGCGCCGCTGGTCATCTCGACCCTGTACCTGGGCTTCCAGCCCGACGTCGTCTTCAACATCACCGGCGCCTCGGTCGACGCGCTGGTCGGCGCCTGGCGCGCCGCTCTGGCCGGGTGAGCCGCCGATGACCCCTGAAACCTTCTCGCTCATCTGGCCCGAGGTCATCCTCGCCGGCGCGACCCTGATCCTGCTGGTCTTCGGCGCGTTCCGCGGCAGGGGCGGGGTCCTGTTCAACGGGCTCGCCGTCCTGACCCTGGCCGCCGCCGCGGTCGCCGCGATCGTCGGGCCGCACGGGCGCGGCTTCGCCGGCGGCCTGGTCGTCGACCAGCTCGCCGTGTTCGCCAAGGTGGCCATCTACGCCGCCAGCGCCGTCTCCATCGTGCTCGGCGACCGCTGGCTGGCGCGCAAGGGCGAGAGCAAGTTCGAGTTCCCCGTCCTGGTCCTGCTCGCCGCCCTCGGCATGGGCATGATGGTCTCGGCCGGCGACCTGATCTCGCTCTACATCGGCGTCGAGCTGCATTCCCTCGCGCTCTACGTGCTCGCCGCCTTCCGGCGCGACGACGCCAAGGGGTCCGAGGCCGGCCTGAAGTACTTCGTGCTCGGCGCCCTGTCGTCGGGCCTGCTGCTCTACGGCGCCTCGCTGATCTACGGCTTCGCGGGCTCGACCCACTTCGACGCCATCGCCGCCTCGGTCCAGGACCATGCGGGCGTGGGGGTCCTGTTCGGGCTCGTGTTCGTCATCTGCGGCCTGGCCTTCAAGGTCTCGGCCGCGCCGTTCCACATGTGGACGCCGGACGTCTATGAAGGCGCGCCGACGCCGATCGTGGGCTTCTTCGCCGCCGCGCCGAAGCTGGCCGCCATGGTCCTGCTCGCCCGCCTGCTGCAGGAAGGCTTCGCCGACGCGGTCGCGCAGTGGCGGCAGGTGATCCTCGTCGTCGCCCTGGCCTCGGTCGCCGTCGGCGCCTTCGCCGGCCTGGTCCAGAACAACCTCAAGCGCCTGTGGGCCTACAGCTCGATCGCCAACATCGGCTACGCCCTGATCGGCCTCGCCGCCGGCGGCGAGGCGGGCATCCAGGCGATGCTCATGTTCATGGTCCTCTACATGATCGACGTGACCGGCTTCTTCGCCTGCCTGACCGCGCTGCAGCGCGACGGGCGGCCGATGGAGACCATCGACGACATGGCGGGCCTGTTCAGGGAACGCCCGGGGCTGGCCCTGGCGATGACGGCCTTCTCGCTGTCGGCCCTCGGCCTGCCGCCGTTCAGCGGCTTCTTCGCCAAGTTCTACGTCTTCAAGGCGGCCCTGGACGCGGGCCTGGCCTGGGCGGCGGTGGCGGCGCTGGTCGGCTCGGTGGTGGCGGCCTTCTACTACCTGCGCCTGATCAAGGTGATGTGGTTCGACGCGGCTCCGTCGGCGACCGACAAACCCGCTTTCGACGCCCAGGCGATCGCCATCGGCGGCGCGCTGTTCTCCTTCCCGGTGGCGGTCGTGGCCCTCGTCTGGCTCGACCCGGTGTCGAGGGCCGCCGCCGCGGTGTTCGGCGGCTAGGGCGGAGCCGGGCTTGGCCCCGTTCGAGGTCATCGTCTTCGACGAGATCGACTCGACCAACGCCGAGGCCGCCCGCCGCGCCGCGCGCGGGGAGACATGGCCCGTCTGTCTCGTGGGGCTGCGGCAGACCGCCGGCCGCGGTCGGCGGGGGAGGGCCTGGGAGACCCAGGGCGGCAATCTCGCCGCCACCTTCCTGCTGGCGAGCGACCGGCCCCTGGCGGGTCTCGCCCAGCTGTCCTTCGTCGCCGCCCTCGCCGCCGCGGACGTCCTTGACGTCTATGTGCCGGCGGCGATCGTCACCCTGAAGTGGCCCAACGACCCGATGGTCGCCGGACTGAAGGCCGGCGGCATCCTGCTCGAATCCGGGCCGCTGCCGGGCGGCGCCCACTGGGTCGCGGTCGGCGTCGGTTTGAATCTGGCCCATTCGCCGGCCAACGCCGAGCGCCCGGCCACGCACCTCGCCGCCCATCGCGGCGGGCGCGCTCCTGAGGTCATGGAGGCCGCCGGCCTGCTGCGCGACGCCTTCCAGCGCTGGTCGACGGTCTGGGAGACGCGCGGCTTCGCGCCGGTCGCCGACGCCTGGACCACGCGGGCCCACGGCCTCGGCCAGCCCTGCGTCGCCCGGCTGGTCAACGAAACGGTGGAAGGGATCGCCGAAGGACTCGATCCCGACGGCGCCCTGCGTCTGCGCTTGCCAGACGGCATGCTGCGGCGCATCACCGCCGGCGACGTCTTTTTCGGCGGATCGTAGCGGATGGCGCAGCCCTTCGTGGTCCGATCCGCCTCAATCAAGAAGCCGCGGTCCTTTGACACCGGACCGGGGGGAGCTGTCTGAATGCTGCTGGCCATCGAGCAGGGCAACACCAACACGCTGTTCGCCGTCCACGACGGCGAGAAGTGGATCGCCCAGTGGCGCAGCGCCACCGAGAGCACGCGGACGGCCGACGAGTATGCGGTCTGGCTGTCCCAGCTGCTCGAGATGGGCGGCCTCGGGCTCGGCTCGCTGAGCGGCTGCATCATCTCCAGCGTCGTGCCGCAGTCGATCTTCAACCTGCGCAACCTGTCGCGCCGCTATCTCCAGGTCGAGCCGCTGATCATCGGCGAGAACGCCGACCTCGGCATCGAGGTGCGCATCGACAAGCCGTCGGAGGCCGGCGCCGACCGCCTCGTCAACGCCATCGGCGCACACATCGAGTACCCTGGCCCGCTGATCGTGATCGACAGCGGCACCGCCACCACCTTCGACATCGTCGCCGCCGACGGCGGCTTCGAGGGCGGCATCATCGCCCCCGGCATCAACCTCTCCATGCAGGCGCTTCACGACGCGGCCGCCAAGCTTCCCCGCATCGCCATCCAGCGGCCGGAGCGCAACCGCGTGGTCGGCACCGACACCGTCACGGCCATGCAGTCCGGCGTGTTCTGGGGCTACATCAGCCTGATCGAGGGCCTGATCCGGCGGATCAAGGAGGAACGCGGCGACCACCTGACCGTTGTCGCGACCGGCGGCGTCGTGTCGCTGTTCGAGGACGCCACGACCATGATCGACCACTACGACCCGGACCTGACCATCCGCGGCCTGCTCGAGATCCATCGTCGCAACCGGCGGCTGGCGCAGTAGATGGCCGCGAACCCCCGCGACGAACTCGTCTTCCTGCCGCTCGGCGGGTCGAACGAGATCGGCATGAACTTCAATCTGTACGGCTACGGGCCCGAGGACGACCGCAAGTGGATCGTGGTCGACCTCGGCGTCACCTTCGGCGACCAGACCACGCCCGGCGTGGAAGTCATCCTGCCGGATCCGGCCTTCATCGAGGAGTACGCCGACGACATCCTCGGCATCGTGCTGACCCACGCCCACGAGGACCACATCGGCGCCGTCGCCTGGTTGTGGCCGCGGCTGCGGGCGCCCGTGTTCGCCACGCCCTTCACCGCCTTCCTGCTGCGCGAGAAGCTGCGCGACGCCGACCTGCTGGACGAGGTCGAGATCACCGAGGTGCCGCTCAGCGGCCGGTTCAGCCTCGGCCCCTTCGATCTCGAACTGGTCACCCTGACCCACTCGATCCCCGAGCCGAACGGCCTCGCCATCCGCACGCCGCTGGGCACGGTGCTGCACACCGGCGACTGGAAGATCGACCCGGACCCGATGCTCGGTCCCGTCACCGACGTCGAGGCCATCCGCCGCCTCGGCGACGAGGGCGTGCTGGCCATGGTCTGCGACAGCACCAACGTCTTCGTCGACGGCTCGGCGGGCTCGGAGGCCGATGTCCGCGAGGCGATGAACCGGCTGATCGCCGGCCTGAAGGGCAAGATCGCCGTCGCCTGCTTCGCCTCCAACGTCGCCCGCATGGACACCGTCATCCGGGCCGCGCAGGCCGCCGGCCGCAAGGTCGTGCTCGCCGGCCGCTCGATGCACCGGATGGCCGCCGCCGCCCGCAGCGTCGGCCTGCTGCAGGGCATCGAACCGCTGCTCGACGACAACCAGGCCCGGCATGTGCCGGAGGACCAGATCCTCTACCTCTGCACGGGCAGCCAGGGCGAGCCGCGCGCCGCCCTGGCCCGCATCGCCGACGGCAACCACCCGCACATCCGCCTGTCGGACGGCGACCACGTGATCTTCTCCTCGCGGGTCATCCCCGGGAACGAGATCCCGATCCGCAACCTGCAGAACAGGCTCGCCGACCGCGGCGTGCGCCTCTACACCGAGCGCGACCACCCGGGCATCCACGTCTCCGGCCACCCCTGTCGCGACGAACTGGCCCAGATGTACGCCTGGGCCCGGCCGAAGATCGCCGTCCCGACCCACGGCGAGCGCCGCCACCTGCTCGAGCACGTCGCCTTCGCGAAGGATCTTCAGGTCGCCGAGGCGGTGGCGCCGCGAAACGGCGACATGGTCCGCCTGGCCCCCGGCCGCGCCGAGATCATCGACGAGGTGCCCGCCGGCCGGCTCTATGTCGACGGCGGCGTGATGACGCCGGAGAACGGCGAAGCCCTGCGCGAGCGCCGCCATGCGGCCTACAACGGCATGCTGGTCGTCTCGGTCGTGCTGAACGACGGCGGCAGGATCCTCGCCGGCCCGACCGTGAAGGCGCTGGGCCTGCCGGGCGACGAGGAGTACTCGATCGAGGAAGCCGTCTACGACCTGGCCGAGGAGGCCTCCCAGGCCCTGAAGAAGGTGCCTGCCGAGGAACGCGCTATCGACGAGCTCGTCGAGACCACCCTCTGCCGCGTGGTCAAGAAAGCCGCCTACCGCATCTGGGAGCGGCGCCCCGTCGTCGAGGCGACGGTCCTGCGGGTCTGACGCGGCCCGTTGACGCCCGGCCCCACGGGGGCCACTTCAGGACCATGACCAGTCCGCTCCCGCCCTCGGAAGACCCGCCGCGCCCGTGGGGGGACGCCCCCGACCGTCAGCAAACCGCCGACGCGGCGTCGCCCGCCGCGGAGCCGGCGTTCAACATTTCCCTCCGTCAGGCCTGGGGGCTGGCCGTCATCCTCGCCGGCATCGGTCTCGGCTTCGTCTGGCAGGCGGTCAGCCCGCCGGACGTCGAGCACCTCGGCGCGCTCAGCATCAACGCCATCGCGACAAACCGCTGGTCGACGCTGCTGACCCACATGTTCATGCACGGCGGCTTCCTGCACCTGGTTATGAACCTGTCGGCCCTGCTGCCGTTCGGGTTCATCGTGGCCGCGCGGATGGGACCTGGGGCGGCCGGCCAGCTGCGCTTCATCGCCTTCTATCTGGCCTGCGGCCTCGTCGCCGGCGTCGCCTGGCTGGTCACGGGCGCGGGGCAGGGTGGGGCCATGGTCGGCGCCTCGGGAGCCATCTTCGGTCTGTGGGGGGCGGTGCTCCGCGTGCGCATGGACGGCGGCGTGCATCCGCTGTTCTCGCGCGCCGTCGCCCGCCAGCTGCCCGGCCCCATCATCGCCAACGTCATCGTCGCGGTCGCCTTCGAGGCCGCCAACGCATTCGGCGGCGGCATCGGCGGCCTGGCCTGGCAGGCGCACGTCGGCGGCTTCCTGTTCGGCCTGTTGACCGCCGGCGTCGTCTTGCCGCGACGGCAGCCATAGCAACGACCCGCCCGCCGGTGTAGACCTCGCCGCGACAGCCCAAAGCCTCTCCGGAGCCTCCCCCAATGATCGGCAAGCTCAACCACGTCGGCGTCGCCACGCCCTCGATCGAAGAGTCGGTGAAGATGTACCGCGAGGTGCTCGGCGCGACCTCGATCACCGACAAGTGGGCGATGCCGGAGCAGGGCGTGTGGGTCTGTTTCGTCAACCTGCCCAACAGCCAGATCGAGCTGATCGAGCCCTACGGCGAGAAGAGCCCTATCCACGGCTTCCTCGCCAAGAACCCCAAGGGCGGCCAGCATCACATCTGCTTCGAGGTCGAGAACATCTACGAGGCCCGCGACGCCCTGGTCGCCAAGGGCGCCACGGTCCTCGGCGAGCCGCGCATCGGCGCCCACGGCACGCTGATCATCTTCGTGCACCCCAAGGACATGGGCGGCCTGCTGGTCGAGCTGATGGAAACGCCGAAGGAGGCGCATCACTGATGGGCCCGTTCACCGCGATCGCGATCTATTTCACCCTGTGGTGGACGGTGCTGTTCGCCGTGCTGCCGCTGGGCAACCGCACCTATGCCGAGGAAGGCCTCGACGTGCCGGGCGGCGGCGAGCGCGGCGCGCCCGTGAATCCGAACCTGAAGCGCAAGTTCATCACCACCACCTGGGTGTCGGCGGTGCTGTGGGTGATCCTGTGCGTGGTCATCAAGCTCGACCTCGTCACCCTGCCGCAGATGCCGACCAACTACTGAAGACGCCTGATTTTCGGGCGGACGTCGCCCGTGGCGCGCGCGAGCGCCCAATCCTTGGGCGGAGATCGCCGATTTCCGGGCCGTCGACGCTCGTCGGTCACGCGACCGTCGGCGCGAGGTCTACCCTTCGAGTCATGGAGGCCGGTCCGCCGGCCTTGCTCCGTGGCGTATTTCCCCGACGATGACTGAAAGGCCGCCGGTTCGGACCGGCGGCCTTCTTTTCGCCGCCCGCGTTGCCAATGCAGGGAGGCAGAGGCTAAGTCACCCGCATCTGGTCTCCCGGGGATATCCATGCGCCTGTCGCGCTATTTTCTGCCTACGCTCAAGGAAGCGCCGTCCGACGCGCAGATCGTCTCGCACCAGCTGATGCTGCGCGCCGGCATGATCCGCCAGGAGGCGGCCGGCATCTACGCCTGGCTGCCGCTCGGCCTGCGGGTGCTCAAGAAGGTCGAACAGATCGTGCGCGAGGAGATGGATCGCGCCGGCGCTGTCGAGCTCCTGATGCCGACCATCCAGCTCGCGGATCTCTGGCGCGAGAGCGGGCGTTATGACGCCTATGGCGACGAGATGCTGCGCATCACCGACCGCCACAAGCGGGACCTGCTCTACGGTCCGACCGCCGAGGAAGTCGTCACCGACATCTTCCGGGCCTATGTGAAGAGCTACAAGGACCTGCCGCTGAACCTCTACAATATCCAGTGGAAGTTCCGCGACGAGCGCCGCCCGCGCTTCGGCGTGATGCGCGGCCGCGAGTTCCTGATGAAGGACGCCTACAGCTTCGACCTCGACGAGGCGTCGGCCCGCAAGGCCTACAACCGCATGTTCGTGGCCTATCTGAACACCTTCGCCCGCATGGGCCTGAAGGCGGTGCCGATGCGCGCCGACACCGGTCCGATCGGCGGCGACCTCAGTCACGAGTTCATCATCCTGGCCGACACCGGCGAGAGCCAGGTCTTCTGCCACCGCGACCTGGTCGAGATGGGCGCGCCGGGGCCGGACGTCGACTGGTACGGCGACCTTCAGCCTCTGGTCGACCAGCGCACCGCCCTCTACGCCGCCACCGAGGAGATGCACGACGAGGCCGCCTTCGCCGCCGTGCCGGCCGACAAGCAGCTGTCGGCCCGCGGCATCGAGGTCGGCCACATCTTCTATTTCGGCGAGAAGTACTCGAAGCCGATGAAGGCCAATGTCGCCGGTCCCGACGGCAAGGACGTCACCGTCCACATGGGCAGCTACGGCGTCGGCGTCTCGCGCCTGCTGGGCGCCATCATCGAGGCCAGCCACGACGCCGGCGGCATCATCTGGCCGGAGGCGGTGGCCCCGTTCCAGGTCGGGGTGCTGAACCTGCGGGTCGGCGACGAGGCCTGCGACGCCGCCTGTGAGACGGCGATCGCCGCGCTCGAGGCCGCCGGCAAAGACGTGCTCTACGACGATACGGCCGAGCGTCCGGGCGGCAAGTTCGCCACCGCCGACCTGATCGGTCTGCCCTGGCAGCTGATCGTCGGGCCCAAGGCGCTGGCCGAGGGCAACGTCGAGCTAAAGAACCGCGCCACCGGCGAGCGTTCGGTGATCGCGCTCGACGCCGCCATCGCCCGACTGACCGGCAAGGCCGCATGACGAAGCCGCTGGCCTCCGGCGCGGCGCCCTTCGGGGTCTGGGAGCGGGCGGTCGCCTTCCGCTACCTGCTGGCCGTCCGCAAGAGCGGCGGCGTCGCGCTGGTGACCATCTTCGCCTTCCTCGGCATCTCGGCGGCGGTGTTCGCGCTGATCACCGTGATGAGCGTGATGAACGGCTTCCGCTCGGAACTGCTCGACCGGCTGCTGGGCTTCAACGGCCACGCCTACGTCGCCGGCGCCATCCTCGGCAGTCCCGACCGCGACAAGGCCGTCGACCGCATCCGCAAGGTCCCCGGCGTGGTCCGCGCCACCCCGATGATCCAGGGACAGGTGATCGTCATGGGCCCGGCGCAGATCACCGGCGCCATCGTCCGCGGCGTATCCCCCGCCGACCTCGCGGCGACCGAGATCATCGCCGGCAACATCAAGCGAGGATCCCTGGACGGCTTCGGCCAGGGCGAATACGGCGGCGACCTGATCTTGATCGGCGACCGCATGGCGGCCGCCCTCGGCGTCGGTCCCGGCGACCCGGTGACCCTGATCTCGCCGACCGGCGCGACCACGGCCTTCGGCCAGAGCGTCAGCCAGAAGGACTATACCGTCGGCGGCGTCTTCTCGGTCGGCATGAGCGAGTTCGACCAGGCCTTCATCTACATGCCGCTCGACCAGGCGCAGCTGTTCTTCGGCCGTGAGGGCATGGTCGACAAGATCGAGATCATGCTCGACAGCCCGGACAACGCCGTCGGCATGAAGCCCGCCATCGCCCAGGCGGCGGGGCCGGCCGCCCTGGTGTTCGACTGGACCCAGGAGAACGAGACCTTTTTCAACGCCCTGCAAATCGAACGCTCGGCGATGCGGCTGATCCTGATGATCCTGGTCGCCATCACCACGCTCAACATCATCGCCGGCCTCGTCATGCTGGTGCAGAACAAGCGCCGCGACATCGGCATCCTGCGCACCGTCGGCGCGAGCCAGAGCGCGATCCTGCGCGTCTTCTTCATGGTCGGCGCCCTGATCGGCGTCGTCGCCATCGCCGCCGGCCTCGCCGCCGGCGTGCTGTTCTGCCTCAACATCGAGGCCATCCAGGGCGTCGTCGAACGCGTCACCGGCGCGCAGCTGTTCAACGCCGAGGTCTACTTCCTCAGCCACCTGCCGGCCCGGGTCGAGCCGACCGAGGTCGTGCTGGTCGTCGGCTGGGCGCTGTTCATGAGCTTCATCGTCACCCTGCTGCCGGCCTGGCTGGCCTCGCGCCTCGATCCGGTGGAGGCCCTCCGCTATGAGTGAGCCGGTGCTCAGCCTGCGCGGGGTCAAGCGCACCTATGTGACGAAGTCGGGGTCCCTGCCGGTGCTCAAGGGCGTCGACCTCGACGTCATGCCGGGCGAGATCGTCGGCCTGATCGGCCCCTCTGGCTCGGGCAAGTCGTCGCTGCTGCACGCGGCCGGCCTGCTCGAGCATCCGGACGGCGGCCAGGTGCTGGTCGAGGGCCGGGACTGTTCGAAACTGTCCAGCCGCGCGCGCACGAAGATCCGCCTGACGACCATCGGCTTCGTCTACCAGTTCCACCACCTGCTGCCGGAGTTCACCGCGCTCGAGAACGTCGCCATGCCGGCCATGATCGCCGGCCGCGGCGGCGGCTATGCGCGCGAGCGGGCGGAGACCCTGCTCACGGGCCTGGGCCTGGGCGAACGGCTCGACCACCAGCCGGGCCAGCTCTCCGGCGGCGAGCAGCAGCGCGTCGCCATCGCCCGCGCCCTCACCAACGAGCCGCGCGTGCTGCTTGCGGACGAGCCGACCGGCAACCTCGACCCGGAAACGGCCACGGCCGTGTTCCAGCAGCTCTACGAGCTCGCGCGGACCACCGGCGTCGCCGCCCTCATCGCCACCCACAACCTCGAGCTGGCCCGCTACATGGACCGCGTCTTCGCCATGAAGGATGGCCATCTGGAGCAGCAGCGGCGCTGACAGCCCGCCCCGCGCCTGCGTTCGCCGATCGCCGGTCGCCTCTGTTTCGCCGTCTTCGCAGGCTTTTCAGGGGCTTGTGTTTCTCAGCCGAGACGGGAGCTTGCGTTGGCCCGACAGTACGACTTCACCGGCCAGTCCGGAGCGCAGTATCGCTACAAGTCGCTCGATGACCTGAAGCCGGTGTCGCCGGGCGGCGCCAACTACCTCTACGTCCAGTGGGATGGCGATGCGGCGCGGGTGATCTACGCCGGCGAGACCGACAGCCTGCACCGCGCGACGTTCGAGAACTGGGAGGAGGCGAGGGCGGAGCACGGCGCCGTCGAGATCCTCGCCCGCCTGAACATCACCGGCGCGGTCCGCCGGGCCGAACAGGCCGACATCGTCAGCAAGCACCGTCCGCCGATGAACCCGCTCCCGCCGGCCCCGCGCGCGCCCAGGCCGAAAGCGGAGAAGGCCGAGGGGGAACCGGCGCCGAAGAAGAGCGCCCGCAAGGCGGGCTGACCCCCCTGTGGACGGACCGGAGGACGGATCGGGGAGCATGGCGACTCTCCGGTTGACGGGAACAAACGCGCAACATAGAACAAACGGGCAACTCGATATCGGCTCAGTCCCGGGGAGGCCAAAATGGTCCGGATCGCGCGTGAATCGCTGGCTCTCGTTTCCGTCGTCGGCTTCTGCTGGATGGTCTGTTCGGTCGCCTACCTGGCGGCCTGATTGACCGCCCGGCGAGGCTGAATCGTCGTACAAGGACGGCCTGTCTCAGGGAGTAGCCGAATGGCCGACGCCGCCGCTGTGGAGAACGGGTTCGTTCACCTGCGGGTCCGCTCGGCCTATTCGCTGCTCGAGGGGGCCATCAAGGCCGACGCGGTCGGCAAACTGGCCGCCGCGGCCGACATGCCGGCGGTGGCGGTGGCGGACCGGGCCAACCTGTTCGGGGCCCTGGAGTTCTCGGTCAGCAGCAAGGACGCCGGCGTGCAGCCGCTGATCGCCTGCGCGCTGCCGGTCACCGGCCTCGGCGAGGGCCGCCCGGAGCGCTGGTCGCGAACGCCGACCATCGTGCTGATCGCCCAGACCGAGCGGGGCTATCTGAACCTCACCGAACTGTCGTCGTCGGCCTATCTGGACGTCGACCCCGCGGAGGAGCCTTCGGTCCCTTGGGCGAAGGTGGTCGCGCACGCCGAGGGGCTGCTGCTTCTGTCCGGCGGCCAGGACGGGCCGGTCGACTCTCTGTTCGCGGCCGGCAAGGCGGCGGAGGGCGGCGCGGCGCTGGCGGAGATGCATCGCATCTTCGGCGACCGCCTCTATGTCGAGCTGCAGCGTCATGGCCTGCCCGAGCAGGCGGCGGCGGAGCCGGGCCTGGTCGCCTGGGCCTACGAAAACGACGTGCCGCTGGTCGCGACCAACGACGTCTATTTCGCCCGCGCCGACATGTACGACGCGCACGACGCGCTGCTCTGCATCTCGGACGGCGCCTTCGTGGGCCAGGACGAGCGCCGGCGGGTCACGGCCGAACACTGGTTCAAGCCGGCCGACGCCATGCGGGCCCTGTTCGCGGATCTGCCGGAGGCCTGCGACAACACCCTCGACATCGCCCGTCGCTGCGCCTTCATGGTCAGCAAGCGGGACCCGATCCTGCCGCGCTTCCCGACCGGGGACGGCCGCAACGAGAGCGAGGAGCTCGCCCACCAGGCCGCCGAGGGGCTGCGGCGGCGGCTCGAGGGTCTGGAGCTGGCGGCGCCGGAAGCGGACTACTGGGCCCGTCTGGAGCGCGAGGTCGGCGTCATCCAGAAGATGGGCTTCTCGGGCTACTTCCTGATCGTTTCGGACTTCATCAAATGGGCCAAGGCCCAGGGGATCCCGGTCGGGCCGGGGCGGGGCTCGGGGGCCGGTTCGCTGGTCGCCTGGGCGCTGACCATCACCGACCTCGACCCGCTGCGCTTCGGCCTGCTGTTCGAGCGCTTTCTCAATCCCG
>CALKHU010000243.1 GCA_937991555.1 uncultured Caulobacter sp. | reverse complement strand
CGGGCGGCGGGGGCGGCGGCGGCGGGACGGTCTCGCCGGCCGCGACGGCGAGCACGGCGGCCAGCGCCAGCCAGCGGGCATGGGTGTTCATTCTGTCGTCTCTCCCAAGCGGTCCCCCGACCCGGCTCTTCTTTAGGCCGGTTGTCGTCTCAAGTCAGCGGCGTCCATTCCTCGTCGGCCGGAAGGGGCGCGAAGATGTCGTCCAGCACCGCGTCCTCGACCTCCTGAACCGTCGCCGGCGACCAGCGCGGGGCGTTGTCCTTGTCGATGATGACCGCGCGCACGCCCTCGAGGAAGTCGTGCCTGCGCACCACCCGCGCGCCGATCCGGTACTCCATGACCATGTTGTCGGCGAAGTCGGTGAAGGCCGCGCCGTGCGCCAGCTGGCGGAAGGCGACCTTCAGCGTCTGCGGCGACTTGGTCGCCAGGGTCGCGAGCTGCTCGGCGGCCCATTCGCCGCCGTCCACGGCAAGCCGGTCGAGGATGGTCTCGACGGAATCGCCGTCGAACAGCCGGTCGATGTCGGCCCGGTGAGCGGCGATGCGCGCGTGGCCGGGATCCTCGACGAAGCCGGCGAGCGCGCCGGCGACGGTGTCCGGATGCGCCAGCAGCGCGGCCTTGAAGGCCTCGACGCCGCCGGACGGCATGTAGTGGGTGGCGATGCCTAGCGAGACGCAGTCCGCGCCCTTGATCCGCGCGCCGGTCAGGGCCAGCCACAGGCCCGTGCGGCCCGGGAGGCGCGGCAGGAACCAGCCGCCGCCGACGTCCGGGAACAGGCCGATGCCGGTCTCCGGCATGGCGAAGGTCGTGCGCTCGGTGGCGATCCGCACGCTCGACGGCATGGCGAGGCCGACGCCGCCGCCCATGGTCACGCCGTCCATGATCGCGACGACGGGCTTGGGGTAGGTGAACAGCAGGTGGTTCAACCGGTACTCGGTGTGGAAGAACAGCCGCGCCGCCTTGCCGTCCCCTGCCCCGCTCTCGGCCAGCATGCGGATGTCGCCGCCGGCGCAGAAGCCGCGCTCGCCGCTGTGGTCGATCAGCACGCACTTCACGGCGTCGTCCGCCTTCCAGGCCCGCAGCGCGTCGATCATCGCCTCGCACATGCCCAGCGTCAGCGCGTGAAGCGCCTTGGGCCGGTTCAGCGTGATGCGCCCGACGCCGGACTCGACGCGGCAGAGGACTTCGGGTTCGTCGGTCATGGTGCGTCAGCCTCTCAGATCGACCGTGGCGAGCCCACGGCGCGCCGCCGCCGCGAGCATGGGCCCGTCGCGACTCGCCAGTCTCGCCCCGGACTCAAGGGCCGCGGCGAGATAGAGCGCGTCGTATACCGACAGGCCCTCCTGCCGCGCCAGAGCGAGCACGGCATCGTGCCCGGCCGCGTCGAGCGGCGGCGCAATCGTGATCGCGAGCTTGGCCACGAAATCGAGCGCCGCGGCGACCTCGGCCGGACTGAGGCCACCCCGGCGCTCGGCGCGCAGCAACAGGCTGCGACATTCGATCGGGAATATGTACGGCGCAACGAAACGCACCCGGGCCACCTGCGCCCGGAAACCGTCGCTCGCCGCCGTTCCCTGAGACGGCACGAGCCAAGCGGCGATGACGGAGGCGTCAAGGACGGTCGTGGTCACTCGCGCCCGTCCTCGACCGCCTCTTTCCAGTCGAACTCGAATTTGGCGCCGAGCCTTTCTTCGACGCCGCGCTGAAAGGCCTGCATCTGCTCCGCCAGATCAGCCGGCGGGCGCGCGGTCTCCGGCGGGGGGCTCAACTGTGCCACCGGCTTCCCGTGACGCGTGATCAGCACCGGTTCGCCGGTCTTTTGCACCTCGTCCAACAGCGCCGACAGGTTCGTCTTCGCTTCCAGAACGCCGACTTCACGCATGACCGGCTCCAATTCTGACCAGTCTGGTCAGAATAACACGATCCCTACTGCCGGAACATCTCGCGGCTGATGATCACCCGCATGATCTCGTTCGTCCCCTCGAGGATCTGGTGGACGCGCAGGTCGCGGACGATGCGCTCCAGCGGATAGTCCTGCAGGTAGCCGTAGCCGCCGTGCAGCTGCAGCGCGTCGTTGGCGACCGCGAAGCCGGCGTCGGTGGCGAAGCGCTTGGCCATGGCGCAGAGCTTGGTCGCATGGGGGTCGCGCTTGTCGAGCGCGTCGGCGGCGCGGCGGACCATCAGGCGGGCGGCCTCCAGCTCGGTGGCCATGTCGGCCAGCTTGAACTGCAGCGCCTGGAAGTCCTTCAGCGGACGGCCGAACTGGTTGCGCGTCTCCATGTAGGCCTTGGCCGTGTCGAGCGCGAACTGCGCCCCGCCGAGCGAGCAGCTGGCGATGTTCAGCCGGCCGCCGTCGAGGCCCATCATGGCGAAGCGGAAGCCCTCGCCCTCCTGGCCGACGCGGTTCGACTCGTGGACGCGGACGCCGTCGAAGTTGATCTGGGCGGTGGGCTGGGCGTTCCAGCCCATCTTGCGCTCGTTGGCGCCGAAGGAGAGGCCGTCCTGTCCCTTCTCGACGACGAAGGTCGACACGCCCTTGGGGCCGTCGTCGCCGGTGCGGGCCATGACGACGTAGATGTCCGACACGCCGCCGCCGCTGATGAAGGCCTTGGAGCCGTTCAGGACGTAGTGGTCGCCGTCCTTCCTCGCCGTCGTGCGCAGGCTGGCGGCGTCCGAGCCCGAGCCCGGCTCGGTCAGGCAGTAGCTGGCGATCAGCTCCATGGTCGTCAGGCGCGGAAGGTACTTCGCGCGCAGTTCGGCCGAGCCGAAGCGGTCGATCATCCAGGAGGCCATGTTGTGGATGGTCAGGTAGGCCGCCACCGGCACGTCGCCGTAGCTGAGCGCCTCGAAGATGATCGAGGCGTCGAGGCGGCTCAGGGCCGAGCCGCCGACGTCCTCCTGCACATAGATGCCCGCGAAGCCGAGCCCGGCGGCGGCGCGCAGCACGTCGACGGGGAAGTGCCTGTCCTCGTCCCACTTCGCCGAGTGCGGGGCCATTTCATCCCGGGCGAAGGCCTGGGCCATCTCCTGGATCGCGCGTTGATCATCGGTGAGGGAGAAATCCATGCGCGTTCAGCTCCGGTTACGGCAAGCTCGTGCCCTTGCGGCATCGTCGGGTTGCTGACCTGACGCCGACAGCGCACCCTGTCAACGGACGGATAGGACAAAGGATGGTCGTGACCAAGACCGTGATGCAGAGGAGCGGCGCCGACCGGGCGATCGCCTTCGCCGCCTACGGGATGCTGGCCACCTCGGTGCTGACCGCCGGGCTGACCGGCCTTGCGGCGGTGATTCTCGCCTATGTGGCGCGGGACGCGGTGTCGCCGGCGGTCCGCCGGCACCTGAACGCCCTGATCGGCATGTTCTGGGTGACCTTCGTCCTGTGGGCGGTCTGTGTCGGAACCGGGGCCGCCGCCGTGCTGCGCGAAATCGACGATCTCGCCAATGGATCAGGGGCTTATCTGTCGAAGCTGCAGATCCTGGCCTGGACGGTCGACGTCAGCCGCTGGCGCCTCGTGCCGGAGGTCCTCGGACTGGTCGCGATCTCCGTCGTGAGCGGTCTTGCAGGTCTGGTCTGGTCGTTCGTCGCGCCGGCGCTCGGCGTGATCCGGCTTGCCAGCCAGCACACGACGGGCGTAACCGGCGAGCCATGACCGTCGCCCCGCTCGCCCCCTATCCCGCCACCCGCCTGCGCCGCCTGCGCCAGGCCGACTGGAGCCGCCGCCTGGTGCGCGAGAGCGTGCTGACGCCGGCGGACCTGATCTGGTCGATGGTGGTCCACGAGGGCGAGGGCCGCATCCCCGTCGCCTCGATGCCCGGCGTCGAGCGGCTGAGCGTCGCCGACTGTGCGAAGGCCGCCGTCGAGGCGCGCGACCTGGGCATCCCGGCCATCGCCATCTTCCCCTATATCGACGGAGCCCGGAAGGACGCCGCCGGCTCGCTGGCCGCCGACCCGGACGGCGTCGTCAGCCGCGCCGTGAAGGCGATGAAGGACGCCGCGCCCGAAGTCGGCATCATGTGCGACGTGGCGCTGGACCCGTTCACCGACCACGGCCACGACGGGATCATCGAGAACGGCGACGTCGCCAACGACCCGACCATCGAACGGCTGGTCGAGCAGGCGCTGGTCCAGACCCGCGCCGGCTGCGACATCCTCGCCCCGTCGGACATGATGGACGGCCGGATCGGCGTCATCCGCCGCGCGCTGGAATCCGAGGGATTCCAGAACACTATGATCATGTCCTATGCCGCCAAGTACGCCTCGGCCTTCTATGGTCCGTACCGGGACGCGATCGGCTCGGGCAAGCTCGGCACCCTGGGTCCGTCCGACAAGAAGACCTATCAGCAGGACCCGGCCAACAGCGACGAGGCCCTGCGGGAGGTCGCCCTCGACATCGCCGAGGGCGCCGACATGGTCATGGTCAAGCCGGGCATGCCCTATCTCGATATCGTTCAAAGGGTTGTGCAGGAATTCTCGATGCCGACCTTCGCTTTCCAGGTCAGCGGCGAGTACGCGATGATCATGGCGGCGGCGCAGAACGGCTGGATCGACGAGCAGCGCGCCATCCTCGAGAGCCTCGGCGCCTTCAAGCGCGCCGGCTGCGCGGGCGTGATCACCTACTTCGCGCCGCGGGCGGCGCGGATGCTCGGGGCCTAGCCCCCGGTCTCGAGGCGGATCCGCGCCTCGATCAGGTCCAGCGCGATCTCGCGGATCCGCTCGGGCGGACGGCCGAGCAGCTCGGCCATGGTGTCGCCGAACAGGCCCACGCCCAGCGCCATGCTGACGCAGACCAGCATGAAATCCTGCACCGCGCCGTCGTCCGGCGGGGCGTCGAGCTGCATGCGCAGGGCGGCGACGTCCTGGATCGCCTCGCGGATCGCCGTCATCCGGCGCGACTCGCCCGTCAGCTCCAGCCAGGCGGCGAGGCGCGCACCGCCCCGGGTCCCGAACGCGTCGAACAGCGCCCTCGCCCCGGCGCCGACGCGGCCGACGGCGTCCTGCTGGTGACTGAAGTCCGCCGCGATCCGCTCGACCAGCTGGCGGATCATCCGCTCCATGAGCGCCGTCTGCACGCCGTCGATCGAGCCGAAGTGGTGCAGCACAGTGGCGTTGGCGACGCCGGCGGCGGCCGCCACGTCGGCCAGCTTCAGCGCCTGCGGCCCCTTCTCCAGCAGGATCGCCTCGCAGGCTGCGAGGATGTTCTCGCGCGCCGCCTCGGGCGAGCGGCGAAGTCTCGGGGTGCGCTCTATTGACATTTTTGTCGGTAGCGATACATGCGGACCATACGCCTTCCTAGCCCTCCCTCCCCGAGGACGCCATGACCGTGAAGAACACCCCCGCCGACGTCGCCGTCCTGCCGCGCGACATCCGCTTCGACGTTGAACCCGCCCGCACCGGCCACTGGCTGGCCGGCGACCCGGTCGGCACGGCGGTCTTCAATGCGCTGTCGCTGACCTTCCCGGACGGCGAGCGACTGTTCATGGACGCGGTGCGCAACTACCGCGGCCAGCTGTCGGGCAAGCTGCTCGAGGACGCCAAGGGCTTCATCGCCCAGGAAGCCATCCATTCCCGCGAGCACCACGGCCTCAACAGCGTCATCGACCGCTCGCGCTACCCGGTGGCCGAGATCGAGGCCCAGGTGAAGCAGCGCACGACCTTCGCCCGCACGCGCGGCCCGATGGCGATGCTGGTGTCGACCATCGCGCTCGAGCACTTCACGGCCATGATGGCGGACATGCACATGGCCTATCCCGAGCTGTTCGACGGCGCCGCGCCTGACATCGAGCGGATGTGGCGCTGGCACGCCATGGAGGAGACCGAGCACAAGGCGGTCGCCTACGACGTGTTCATGGCGGTGACGAAGGACTGGTCGCCGCTGAAGCGCTACATGGTCCGGTGCCGGGCGATGTTCTTCGTGACCATCATGTTCACCCGCAACATCTGCCGCTACGCCGCGCGCCTGCTGGAAGCCGACGGCTACACGCCCGAAGCGGCGCTGAAGGCCGTCCAGGCCTACGTCTGGGACAAGCCCGGCATCTTCAAGCGCGGCTGGAAGACCTACTTCGCCTGGTACCGCCCGGGCTTCCATCCCTGGGACCACGACAACCGCGGCGAGCTCGCCGCCTGGAAGGCCGAGTTCGACGGCGCGGCGGCGGTCGCGGCGTAGTCCCTGTTCCGGTTGTCCCGGCGGAGGCCGGGACCCACTGTGCAGGATCTCCGGCCTTCGCCGTGGATCCCGGCCTTCGCCGGGAACATGGACGGAGACGGCCTACACGGGCTCCGGCCCGTCGTAGACGAACTCGACCAGGAAGACGCGCTCGCCGGGGCCGTGTTTTGCCACCTTGAGCAGATCGACGACGCCCGCGAAGCCCGAGCGGCGGGCGAGATCGGGCGTCACGTCCGCCAGCGAGATCTCGTGGATCGAGGTCACCTCGACGAGGCCCGGCCCGAGTGGGTAACGGCCGCCGGCCTTCACGCGCGGCCCCTGCCAGATGCGCACCGAGCAGGTGATCTCGCCCCGCATGACCGGTTCACGCAGGCGGCGGGCGAACATCATGCCGGCGGTTTCCAGCGAACCGGGACGCGAACCTTGCGGCCCGCCGTGGATTCGCCGGACTTCGTGCGGAGTGTCATCCGGAAGCGGGAGGCCACCCGCAGCGTGGCCTGGACCTCGCCGCTGTCCCGTCCCGTGGTCTCGGCGACACGGCACTGATCGAGCCGCCCCTCCTCGCCCACCCGGCACTCCAGAACGACCAGGACCTCGCCCGGCCGCGCCGTGGTATAGGGCGTGAAGCTCATGTCGTTGCCCGTCGGCCACTCGAGCCAGTCGATGTCGCCGGCCTCCAGCGGAGGGCGCTCGGCCGGCCCCGCCAGCAGCACCAGGGCGAGCGCGACGGCGATCATTTGGGCCGCTCGAGCCGCGCCACCAGGCTGGAGGTGTCCCAGCGGCGGCCGCCCATGGCCTGGACCTCGGCGTAGAACTGGTCGATCAGGGCGGTGGCGGCGAGCTGGGCGCCGTTGGCGCGGGCCTCGTCCAGCGCGATGCCGAGGTCCTTGCGCATCCAGTCGACCGCGAAGCCGAAGTCGAACCTGCCCTCGCTCATCGTCGCCCAGCGGTTCTCCATCTGCCAGCTCTGGGCCGAACCCTTGGAGATGGCCGCCAGCACCCCGTCGGTGTCGAGCCCGGCGCGCTTGGCGAAGTGAAGGGCCTCGGCCACGCCCTGGACCGCGCCGGCGATGGCGATCTGGTTGCACATCTTGGTCAGCTGGCCGGTCCCGACCTCGCCCATGCGGCGCACGGCCTTGGCGTAGACGGAGATGACCGGCTCGGCGCGGGCGTAGGCCTGCTCGTCGCCGCCGGCCATGATGGTCAGCTGGCCGTTCTCGGCGCCGGCCTGGCCGCCGCTGACCGGGGCGTCGACGAACCAGCGCCCGGTCTCGCGGGCCTGCGCGGCCATCTCGCGGGCGACTTTCGCCGAGGTGGTGGTGTGGTCGACGATGATGCCGCCCTCCGCCATGGTGGCGAGCGCCTGGGGAACGACCTGGCGGACGTCGTCGTCGTTGCCGACGCACAGCGCGACCAGCTCGGCGCCGTCGCAGGCTTCCCCGACCGTGGCGCCGGCGCGGCCGCCGTGGGCCTCGGTCCAGCGCGCCGCCTTCGCGGGACCGCGGTTGAACACCGACACCGCGTGCCCGGCCTTGGCCAGATGGCCGGCCATCGGAAAGCCCATCACCCCAAGGCCGACAAAGGCGGTCTTCATCGCGCGATATCCTCACTGCGTCCTTCGACACGGCGCTTCGCGCCTGCTCAGGATGACGTGGTCAGAAGCACGCCCACCTGCGTCATGGTGAGCAGCGCCGAAGGCGCGTGTCGAACCACGCAACGCCCTCTATCGCAACCCCATCTTAACGTCCCGCGGCGACCTTCCGGATCAGGGTTAAACGGGGTTTCACCATGGCGTTGGGCAACGACGCGCCGATCCTGATCAAGAAGGTCAAGAAGGTGTCCGGCGGCGGGCACCACGGCGGCGCGTGGAAGGTGGCCTACGCCGACTTCGTCACGGCCATGATGGCCTTCTTCCTGCTCATGTGGCTGATCAACACCACCAGCCCGGAGCAGAAGCGCGGCATCGCCGACTATTTCGCCCCGGCCAGCGTGGCCGAGACGACCAGCGGCTCGGGCGGCATCCTGGGCGGCACCTCGCTGGGCGAGGACGGCGTGAAGGGCTCGGGGTCGATGTCGACCGTCGAGCAGATGGCCCCCGAGGCGCCGCCGAACGTCCGCGAGACCGGTCAGAGCGAGGACAACCCGGGCCAGTCGGATCTCGACCAGGCCAGCGAGGAGGCGCTGCGCAAGGAGCTGCAGGCGCGCGAGGAAGCCGCATTCGCCTCGGCCGCCATGTCCCTGCGCCAGGCGCTGCAGGACATGCCGGAGCTCGCCGAGCTGTCGAAGCAGATCATGATCGACCAGACGCCGGAGGGCCTGCGCATCCAGCTGGTCGACCAGGAGGGCCGCTCGATGTTCCGCGAGGGCGCGGCCGCCCCCAACGACCGGGCGAAGATCCTGCTGCGGGCGATCGCGCGCATCATCAACCAACTGCCGAACCGGATCAGCATCAGCGGTCACACCAGCATGAGCGCCTCGGGCCGCAACGCGCCCGGCGACTGGAAGCTGTCCGCCGACCGCGCCGACGTGTCGCGCCAGCTGCTGCAGGGCTTCGGCGTCGATCCCGACCGGGTCTACCAGGTGGCCGGCAAGGCCAATTCGGACCCGCTGTATCCGGACGATCCGATGCTCGCCGGGAACCGTCGAATCGCCATCATCCTCCTCAGGGAGCGGCCGGTCCTGCCGCCCGATTGATGAACAATGGTCGCTCAAAGCCTGCTTGCGCAGTCGGTAATGATGGGCGCTAATCCTTTCGGGGTAAGAGGAGAGCCGTAAGGCGCTGGGGCTGTGACGCATCACTTCACATCGAGACGGATGCGTTTCTTCCTGACCGCCCCCTCGCCCTGCCCGTACCTGCCGGGTCGCGAGGAGCGGAAGGTCTTCGCCCACCTGCCGCCCGGCGAAGGGCCGGCGGTCAACGACAGTCTCACCCAGTCCGGTTTCCGGCGCAGCCAGCACATCGCCTACCGCCCGGCCTGCGAGAGCTGCAGCGCCTGCACCTCGGCGCGGATCCCGGTCGGCGACTATGTGTTCAGCCGCAACGAGCGCAAGGTCCTGAACCGCAACGCCGACCTCCGCCGGCACCTGGTCGAGGCGGAGGCGACGATGGAGCAGTTCGACCTGCTCCGCCGCTACCTGCTGGCCCGGCACGCCGACGGCGGCATGGCCGAGATGACCTGGCCCGACTATGTGGCGATGGTCGAGGACACGGCGGTCCGCACCCACGTCATCGAGTACCGCACGCCGTCGACCGACAGCGGTCCGGGCGACCTCGTCGCCTGCATCCTGGTCGACCTGATGGGCGACGGGCTGTCGATGGTCTACAGCTTCTACGACCCGCGCCTGGAGCGGCGCAGCCTGGGCACCTTCATCATTCTCGACCACGTGGTGCAGGCCACCCAGAACGGCCTGCCCTACGTCTATCTCGGCTACTGGGTGCCGGGGTCGGAGAAGATGGCCTACAAGGCCCGCTTCAGCCCGCTCGAGGTGCTCAAGCCGCAGGGCTGGATGCTGATCTCGGCCCGCGAACGGGACGACGCGGGCGAGACGCTGGCCCGCGAGCGACGCCTGCGCGGCGCCGACACGCCCCGTCTCGGCCGGAAGTAGCCTCCCCCGCCCTATTTCTCCGGATCGACCAGCGCCTGGTAGACCAGCGCCTGGGACAGCATGTCGAGCCCGAGCCGGCTGCCGCCCAGCACCTGGATGTAGCCGAGGAAGACGACGTCGTTCTCCGGATCGACCCAGAACCAGGTCCCCGCCGCCCCGCCCCAGCCGTAGCTGCCCTTGCCCGCGATCAGGCCGGCGGCCGCCGGATCCATCACCACATCGACGTCGAGACCGAAGCCCCGCCCGGGATTGTCGGCCTGGTAGGTCGGCAGGGTGACGTCGGACAGGTGGTTGGCGGCCATCAGCCTTATCGTCGCCGGGGCGAGGATGCGCACGCCGTCCAGTTCCCCCCCGTTCGACAGCATGGTCGCGAAGCGGGTGAAGTCGGCCATGGTCGAGACCAGGCCGCCGCCGCCGTTGGCGGCCGTCGGCGGCTTGTCCACCGGCAGCACCATGAAGCCCTCGGCGGGCAGCAGTTTCCCTTCCCTGGGATTGAAGTAGTAGAGCGTCGTCAGCCGCGAGCGCTTGTCTTCCGGCACCCAGAAGGCGGTGTCGGTCATGCCGAGCGGGCCGAAGATGCGGCTCTGCATGAAGTCCGGCAACGACTGTCCGGACAGTTTCTCGACGATGTAGCCCTGGATGTCGACGGCGACGGAATACTTCCACCGCTCACCCGGCTGGGCGGCCAGCGGCAGCCGGGCGGCCTCGGTCATCGCCGCCGACAGGGTCGGGGCGCCGAGCATGCCGGAGTCGCGGTAGAGCTTGTCGACGTAGTTGTCCGTGACGAGGCCGTAGGCGAACCCCGCCGTGTGGGTCATCAGCTCGCGCATGGTGGCGGCGCGGGCGATCGGCTCGAGGATCGGCTTGCCGTCCGCGTCCATGCCCTTGAACACCTTGAGGCCCGCGAACTCCGGCACGTACTTCGTCACCGGGTCGTCGAGCTTCCAGCGGCCCTCCTCGTAGAGAATCATCATGGCGACGCCGGTGACCGGCTTGGTCTGGCTGTACATGCGCCAGATGCTGTCGCGGGTGAGCGGGGCCCCCGTCGCAAGGTCGGCCTTGCCGTAGACATCGCTGTGCACGACCTTGCCGTGGCGCACGAGCACGGTGGCGATCCCCGGAACCTTGCCGCTGTCGACGATCGCCCGCATCCCGGCGTCGAGACGCGCCAGGCGTTCGGACGAGAAGCCCTGGCTCTCCGGCCGGGCGGCCGGCACGCCGACGGCGGCCGGCTTGTCCGCGGCCAGTCCGGCCGGCGGCGCGCCCGCCAGCGCCAGCGCGGCGACGGCCGCCAGCAATCCCTTGC
>CALKHU010000242.1 GCA_937991555.1 uncultured Caulobacter sp. | reverse complement strand
CTACGGGCACGGGTTCGGATGCCGCACGTGGATGGCGTCCACGGCCTGCTCCAGCTCGTCGGTCCACTCGAGGTCGAAGGCGTCGATGTCGGTCTTCAGCTGGGCCATCGAGGTCGCCCCGATGATGGTCGAGGTCACGAAGGGGCGGGTGTCGCAGAACCTGATCGCCAGGTGCGCCGGATCGATGCCCCGCTCGCGGGCCAGGTCGACATAGGCCTTGAACGCCTCGTGGGCGCCCGGCCCCTCGTAGCGCTGCATGCGGTTGTAGAGCTGCTTGCGCGACCCTTCCGGCAGGGCCCCGTCGAGGTACTTGCCGGTCAGCCAGCCCTGGGCCAGCGGCGAATAGGCCAGCAGCCCGACGTCCTCGCGCATGCCCATCTCGGCCAGGCCGTACTCATAGACGCGGTTGGCCAGGTGGTAGGCGTTCTGGATCGAGGCCACGCGCGGCAGCCCGCGCCTGTCGCTCTCCTGCAGGAAGCGCATCACGCCCCACGGAAACTCGTTCGACAGGCCGATGGCGCGGATGCGGCCGGCCTTCACATGGGCGTCCAGCGCCTCGAGGATCGACTCGAACGGCTCGTAGTCGTCGTCATAGTCGCGGAACGTCATGCCGCCGAAGGTGCGCACCGCCCGGTCGGGCCAGTGCAGCTGGTAGAGGTCGAGATAGTCGGTCTGCAGCCGCCGCAGCGAGTTCTCGACCGCCTCGTCGATCTGGGCCTTCGTCTGGCGCGCCGACGCCTTGTTCTCGCGGATCCAGGTCAGGCCGCCGAAGACCGAACCGCGCCCGGCCACCTTCGAGGCCAGCACGATCCTGTCGCGACGGCCGGACTTCTTCAGCCAGGTCCCGATGTAGGTCTCGGTCAGGCCTTGGGTCTCGGGCCGCGGCGGGCTGGCGTACATCTCGGCCGTGTCCCAGAAGGTCACCCCGCGCTCGAGCGCGTAGTCCATCTGGCTGTGGGCCTCGGCCTCGGTGTTCTGCGACCCCCAGGTCATGGTGCCGAGACAGCATCGCGTCACGTCGATGCCCGTGCGGCCGAGCTTTGAAGTCTGCATTCAGGTCCCCCAGGAAGTCTTCAGCGGCGCGTCTTGAGCGCCCCGGCCACGACCGGCGCGAGCCGGGCGGCGATGATGTTCACGCCGGCGGCGTTCGGATGGATGCCGTCGCGCTGGTTCAGGCGACGGTCGCCGCCGACGCCGGCCAGCAGGTTCGGATACAGCGGCGCGCGATGGCGGGCGGCGAGGTCGGCGTAGACGGCGGCGACCTCGCGCGCATAGGACCGTCCCAGCGCCGACGGGATGGCGATCCCGGCCAGCACCGCCGGGATCCGCCGTGCGGCCAGCGCCTTGAGGATGCCGTCGAGGTTGGCGCGGATCACCTTCGGGTCCTTGCCCTGCAGCAGGTCGTTGCCGCCCAGCGCCACCACGCAAAGGCTGGTGTCGTTCTGGACGCTGAAGTTCACGCGGGCGAGGCCGCCGGCGGTGGTGTCGCCGCTGACGCCGGCGCCGCGGACGACGACGCCGGGGACGCGCCTGGCCAGTTCCGCCTGCAGCCGCGCGGGCAGGGCGTCGCGGGCGGGCAGGCCGTAGCCGGCGGTGATCGAGTCGCCGAGCAGGGTCACGACCGGGCGGCGCGGCTGGGCGCAGGCCGGCAGGGCGACCGCGCCGAGCAGCAGGCCGGCGAAGGCGCGGCGGGTGAAGGGACCGTAAGGTGTGCGAACCATGGCTTCGTCCTACATAGGGTGAAGACGCCCACCGGAAAACGCCTCCCGAACATGTTCGACGCCCAGACGCCGCCGACGCCGCTGTCCCTCGAAGCGGTAACATTGACCCTGCCCTCGGCGGCCGGACCGGTGGAGATCCTGAAGGGCGTCAGCCTCGAGGTGCAGCCGGGCGAGCGGGTGGCGATCGTCGGGCCGTCCGGCTCGGGCAAGTCCTCCCTGATCGCCGTCGCCGCCGGGCTTGAACAGCCGACGTCGGGAAAGGTTCGCCTGTTCGGCCAGGATCTCGGCGCGCTGGGCGAGGACGGGCGGGCCCGGCTTCGCCGCGGCAAGGCGGCGCTGGTGTTCCAGTCCTTCCATCTGCTGCCCAACATGACCGCGGAGGAGAACGTCGCCGCGCCGCTGGAGATCGCCGGGCGGACGGCGGCCGGCAAGGTCGCCCGCGACTGGCTGGCCCGCGTCGGCCTGTCGGAGCGCCTGCGCCACTATCCGCACCAGCTGAGCGGCGGCGAGCAGCAGCGCGTCGCCCTGGCCCGCGCCCTGGCCGTGAAGCCCGAGCTGCTGTTCGCCGACGAGCCGACGGGCAACCTCGACGCCGCCAACGCCGGCGGCGTCGCCGACCTGATGTTCGAGCTGGTCGCCGAGACCGGCGCGGCCATGGTGCTGGTCACCCACGATCCCGCCCTCGCCGCGCGCGCGGACCGCCAGGTGGTCATGGGCGGCGGCAAGGTGGTGGAGCCGGCGTGAGCGACCTGCCCCTGTCCCTCCGCTTCGCCGGCCGCGAGCTCCGTTCGGGCGTGGCGGGCTTCCGCATCTTTCTGGCCTGTCTCGCCCTCGGCGTGGCGGCGATCGCCGCCGCCGGCTCGACGGCGGAGGCGTTCCGGCGCGGCCTGGCCAGCGAGGCGCGTGAGATCCTCGGCGGCGACCTGCGCGTCTCCGTCGAGGGCAGGCGCTTCAGCGAGGGCGACCGCCGTCGCTTCGAACGACTGGGCCGGACGGCCTACTCGGTCGCCTCGATGGCCATGGCCGAGACGCCTGGCGGCGACCGCCGCCTCGTCGAGCTGCGCGGCGTCTCCGAAGGCTATCCGCTGGCCGGCAAGGTCGAGCTCAGCGGCGCACGCTCGCTGGCGGAGGCGTTCCGGCCGGACGGGGACGTCCCCGGCGCGGCGGTCGAGCAGGCGCTGCTGGACCGGCTGAACCTCAGGCTCGGCGACCGCTTCCTGGTCGGCGAGGCGACGTTCGTGGCCCGCGCGGTGCTGCTCTCCGAGCCGGACCGGCTGGGCCGCAGCTTCGCGCTCGGCCCGCGCGTCCTGACCACCGTCGAGGCGGTGGAGCAGGGCGGCTTTCTGCAGGAGGGCCTGCCGGACAGCGGCGAAACGGTGCGTATCGCGCTGAAGCCCGACCAGGCCTCCAACGCCCAGGTCGACCGCCTGGCGAAGGCGTTCAAGCAGCAGGGCTTCACCGCCCGCGGCCGCAACGAGGCGGCCGGCGGCGTGAAGCGGCTGATCGACCAGCTGGAGTACTTCCTCGGCTTCATCGGCCTTGCCTCGCTGGTCGCCGGCGGCCTCGGCGTGGCGGGCGCGGTCAGCGCCTATCTGGAACAGCGCAAGCCCTCGATCGCCATTCTCAAGGCGCTGGGCGCCGAGGGCGTGCTGATCCGCAACCTGTACCTGATCCAGATCGGCCTGCTGTCGGCGCTCGGCGTAGGCCTTGGACTGGTCGCCGGAGCCGTGGCCCCGCTGGTGCTCGGCCGGCTGGCCGGCGACGACCTGCCGGTTCCGGCCCTGTTCGCGGTCTACCCCGTCCCGCTGCTCAAGGCCGCCGCCTTCGGGATGCTGGCCGCCGCGGCCTTCAGCCTGGCGCCGCTGGCCCGCGCCCGGGCGACGCCGCCCTCGTCGCTGTTCCGCCGCGACCTCGCCGGCCGGCTGCGCTTCGGCCCGGAGCTGGTCGTCGCCGCCCTCGCCGGAGCCGGGCTCGCCGGCCTGGCCATCGCCACCGCGCCGACGCCGCTCGCCGCCTCGATCATGATCGCCGGCGTCGCCGTCGCCTTCGCCCTGCTGTGGGCGCTCGGCCGGGGCGCCGCCTGGCTGGCCGGACGGGCCCGCGGCCTGACCCGCGGCCCGGTGCGCATCGGCATCGCCAACCTCGCCGGACCGCGGTCGGCCGCCCGCACCGCGGCGCCCGCCATCGGCCTCGGCGTCGCGCTGCTCAGCGCCGTGGTGCTGATCCAGTCGGCCCTGCTCAACCAGATCAGCAGCGTCGCCCCGCGCACCGCCCCGGCCATGGTGTTCACCGAAATCCCGGGCGACCGCACGGCCGAGTTCGACGCCGCCGTCAGCCAGGCGTTCGGCGTGCCGCTGACCGACGAGAACTGGCTGCGCGGCCCCTACTTCACCGGCCGCATCGTGCGCGTGAAGGGCCAGCCAGTGGACCTGTCGAAGATCTCGCCGGGGGAGCGGTGGGCCTATGACAACGACATCGGCCTGTCCGCCGCGCCGTCGGAACCGCGCGACGCCGGGGTGGTCGAAGGCCGCTGGTGGTCGGCCGGCTACGCCGGGCCGCCGCTGGTCGCCATGGAGGTCGACGCGGCCCGCGGGGCGGGCCTGAAGCTCGGCGACGTGATCACCCTCAATGTGCTCGGGCGCGAGATCGACGCCCGCATCGCCGTGCTCCGCAAGGTCGAGTGGGGCGGCTTCGGGCCCGCCTTCGCCATCCTGCTGAACCCGTCGGCCCTTGAGGGGGCGACGCTGCAGAACGTCGCCATCGCCCGCGCGGACGAGGCGCAGGAGGCGCGGGTCACACGCGCGCTCGGCCAGTCGTTCCCGACCGTGAACGTGATCAGCGTGCGCGAGCAGCTGGAGGCGGCCACCGAGATCTTCGACCGCCTGGCGCTGGCCGTGCGCGGCGCGGCCGGCGTGGCGGCCCTCGCCGGCCTGCTGGTGCTGGCCGGGGCCATCGCCGCCGGCGCCCGGGCGC
>CALKHU010000241.1 GCA_937991555.1 uncultured Caulobacter sp. | reverse complement strand
CGATCGCCAGGTCGAGGCCAGCGTCGCGGGCGGCGCCCGCCTGCTGCTGGGCGGGGAAGCCCCCGACCGCCCGGGCGCCTGGTACCCGGCGACGATCCTCGCCGACGTCCGGCCGGGCCAGCCCGCCTGGGACGAGGAGATCTTCGGCCCGGTGGCCGCCGTCATCCGCGCCAGGGACGAGGCCGAAGCCATCCGCATCGCCAACGACTCGGCCTTCGGCCTCGGCGCCGGCGTCATCACCGCCGACCTGGTCAGGGGCGAGCGTATCGCGGCGACCGAGCTCGAGGCCGGCATGGCCTTCGTCAACGCCAACGCCCGCTCCGACCCCCGCCTGCCGTTCGGCGGCGTCAAGCACAGCGGCCACGGGCGCGAGTGCAGCCGTCATGGCCTGCTGGAGTTCGTCAACATCAAGACGGTCTGGGTCGAGGGCGGGGTCTCCGGCGTCGAATAGCGCACGGAAGTGATCCGGGGCGGCTGGCCTATCGGCCCGGGGGCGCCTAGGTTCGCCCCATGCGCACAGAGACTCCCCAGCCCGTCCGCCTGGCCGACTACCGGCCGCCCGCCTACCTGATCGACGAGGTCTTCCTCGACTTCGCGCTGGAGCCCGCCGCGACGCGGGTGAAGGCGAAGCTCACCATGCGGCGGCACGGCGACCATGACGAGCCGCTGACGCTCGACGGCGACGGGCTGAAGACGATCTCGGTGGCCGTGGACGGCGAAGCCCATCCCTACGAGGCGACGGCCGAGACGCTGACGCTGGCCGGCCTGCCGCCGGCCTTCATCCTGGAGACTGAGGTCGAGATCGACCCGTCGTCCAACACCGCGCTGATGGGCCTCTACATCTCCGGCGGCCGCTTCTGCACCCAGTGCGAGGCCGAGGGCTTCCGGCGCATCACCTGGTTCCTCGACCGGCCGGACGTACTCGCCCGCTACACGGTGCGTATGGAGGCCGACCGCAAGTTCGATCGCCTGCTGGCCAACGGCAACCTCGTCAAGACCGGCGACCTGCCCGGCGGCCGTCACTATGCCGTATGGAACGACCCCTTCCCCAAGCCCTGCTACCTGTTCGCGCTGGTGGCCGGAGAGCTGGACGAACTGGCCGACACGTTCGTGACGATGTCCGGTCGCACCATCGACCTGCGCATCTATGTCGATACCGGCATGGCGGCCCGCGCCGAGTACGCGATGGACAGCCTCAAGCGGGCGATGAAGTGGGATGAGGAGGCGTTCGGCCGCGAGTACGACCTCGACCTGTTCATGATCGTCGCCGTACGCGACTTCAACTTCGGGGCCATGGAGAACAAGGGCCTCAACATCTTCAACTCGGCCCTGCTTCTCGCCGATCCGCAGACCGCGACCGACCTCGACTACGAACGCATCGAGAGCGTCGTGGCCCACGAGTACTTCCACAACTGGACCGGCGACCGGATCACCTGTCGCGACTGGTTCCAGCTGTGCGTGAAGGAAGGCCTGACCGTCTTCCGCGACCAGTCGTTCAGCGCCGACATGCGCGGCGAGGCGGTGCAGCGGATCAAGGACGTGAAGGCCCTGCGCGCCCGCCAGTTCCCGGAGGACGCCGGCCCCCTCGCCCACCCGGTGCGGCCGTCGAGCTACATCAAGATCGACAACTTCTACACGGCGACGATCTACGAGAAGGGCAGCGAGGTCATCCGCATGCTGAAGACCCTGCTCGGCGCGGAGACGTTCCGGCGGGGCATGGACCTCTATTTCGAGCGCCACGACGGCGAGGCGACCACCGTCGAGGCCTATATCCAGTGCTTCGCCGACGTCTCGGGCCGGGACCTGACCGACTTCTTCGGCTGGTACCAGCAGGCCGGCACGCCGAAGGTCGAGGTGACCACCGCCTGGGACGCCGCCACGGGCGAGGTGGCGATCACCCTGCGCCAGGAGACTGCGCCGACGCCGGGACAACCGGTCAAGAAGCCGCTGCCGCTGCCGGTGCGGATCGGCCTGCTGCATGACGACGGCCGGCCGATGGGCGAGGAGCAGCTGGTCATCCTGGAGGAGGCCGAGCGCACCATCCGCCTGCCCGCGCCCGAGCGGCCGGTCCTGTCGGCGCTGCGTGGCTTCTCGGCGCCGGTGAACCTGGAAACCGACGCCGAACCGAAGGACCGCTACATCCTGCTCGCCGCGGATCCGGACCTGTTCAACCGCTGGGAGGCCGGCCAGACCCTGGCCCGCGAGCTGATCCTGGCGCGCGCGGCGGGAAGGCCGGACGAGGTGGCCGAGGAGCGCTACGCCCAGGCGGTCGGGCGGGCGCTGTCGGACCAGTCGGCCGAACCGGCCTTGAAGGCGCTGATCCTGACGCTGCCCAGCGAGCCGGACCTGGCCATGGCCATGTCGCCGGCCGACCCGGCCGCCATCCACGAGGCGCGCGACGTCCTGCGGGCGCGGCTGGCGGTGCATCTGGGCGACGATCTGCGCCGGCTTCACGCCGGCCTCGCCGACAGCGGGCCGTTCTCGCCCGACGCCGCCTCGGCCGGTCGGCGGGCGCTGCGCAACGCGGCGCTGGAGCTGCTGGCGGTCGACCGCCATTCGCCCAACGGCGAGCTGGCCCTGCGGCACTTCGAGACCGCCACAAACATGACCGACGCGATCGGCGGTCTGAACGCCCTGATCGAACTGGGCGGCCCGGCGCGGGACAAGGCCCTGGCGGCCTTCCACGCGAAATGGAAGGGCGAGCCGCTGGTGCTGGACAAGTGGTTCGCCGCCCAGGCGCGCGACCCGTCGGAGGAGGCGCTGGGCCGCGTCCTCGGCCTGACCGCCCATCCGGATTTCGACGGCAGGAACCCCAACCGCCTGCGGGCGCTGGTCTCGACCTTCTGCAACTTCAACCCGGCGCGGTTCCATGACCCGTCGGGCGACGGCTACCGCTTCCTCGCCGACCAGATCATCGCTACCGACGCGGTCAATCCGATGACCGCCGCCCGCCTCGTCGAACCGCTGGGCGGCTGGCGGCGCTACCGTCCCGAGCTCGGGGCCCTGATGAAGGCCCAGCTCGAGCGCATCGTCGCTGTCGAGGGCCTTTCGAAGAACGTCTTCGAACTGGCCTCCAAGGCGCTGGGATAGGGACAGACACCTTGGTGTCTGTCCCTGATTGCACCCAACACACACTCACTCTATGGTAGCACTCAAATCTGTCGCTATCGGAGCTCATCATGCCTCGCGCAGCACGGGTCATCGTGCCGGGCATGCCGCACCACGTCACCCAGCGCGGCAACCAGCGCCAACTGGTCTTCTTCGAACCCGCGGACTATCGCGCATGGTTGCAAATCGCCGCTGCGGTCTTTCCCCGAGAGGGCGTTGAAGTCTGGGCCTACTGCCTGATGCCCAACCACACCCACCTGATTGCGACTCCGTCCGACGAGAGGGGACTGGCGCGAGCGATGTCGGTGTTGAACGCCACCTACGCCCGGCGACTTCATTCGAAGCGCAAGCTGTCAGGTCATCTCTGGCAGGGGCGATACGCATCGTTTCCGATGGACGACACCTATCTCTATCGATGCGTCCGCTACGTGGGCCTGAACCCCGTTCGAGCCGGGCTGGTGGGCAAGGCATCGGAGTGGCCTTGGTCCAGCGTTCGAGCCCACCTAGGCGGCTATGCTGAGCCCCTGCTCACGCCAGGACCCGTGGCGAAACTTCTCGGGGAAGATGCGGCCTGGGCGTTTGGCCAGAGCCGGAAAGACGAGAGTGTCTGGGCCATACTGCGCTGTGCTTCGAACGACGGCCGTCCCCTCGGATCACCTGATTGGCTCAGGGGGCTGCATCGTTAGGGACAGACACCTTGGTGTCCGTCCCTAACCCACGCGGCTCACTCTCGGCCAGAAGGTGTTGAGTGCGAGGCCGGCCATCACCAGGGCGGCGGCCAGCAGCTTCCAGGCGGGCAGCGCCTCGTGCAGGACCAGCGCCGAGGCGGCCATGCCGAACACCGGCACCAGCAGCGACATCGGCGCGATGGTGGCGGCGGGATAGCGCGCCAGCAGCCAGCCCCAGACCGCGTAGCCGAACATCGTATTGCCGACCGACTGCCAGATCACCGCGGCCCAGGTCTGGGCGTCGGCGCGGCTGACCCCGTCGACGATCGCCGGCCAGCCCTCGAAGACCAGCGACAGCGCCAGCAGCGGCGGGATGGAGAACAGGCTGGCCCAGACCACGAACGCGAGCATGTTCACGCCCGGCGTCCGGCGCGACACCAGGTTGCCGCCGGCCCAGCCCAGCGCCGCGCCGAGGACCAGCAGGATGCCGAGCGGCGTCGCCGAGCCGTCGGTGCGCCAGACGATCACCCCGATGCCCGCCGCCGCCAGGGCCAGGGCCGCGTACTGGAACGGCCGCACCGTCTCGCCGGTCAGCCGCATGGCGAGCGCGATGGTGAAGAAGGCCTGGGTCTGCACCACCAGCGACGCCAGGCCCGGTGAGATGTCGCTCTTCATGGCCAGGAACAGCAGGCCGAACTGGCCGGCGCCGATCAGCACCCCGTAGGCCGCCAGGTTGCGCCAGGGCACGTCCGGCTTCCGGAGGAACAGCGCCGCCGGCAGGAAGGCGAACGAAAAGCGCAGGGTCGCGAACAGCAACGGCGGCAGGTGATCGAGCCCGACCCGGATGACGACGAAGTTCGAGCCCCACACCGCCATCACGGCCAGGGCGAGCAGCGCGTGCCGCAACGAGAGCGAGGTCTGGGTCATGGGCGGAGGAATCTCCTGCGGACCCCTGACTTACGCGGTCTCCCGGGGCGCGCCAGCCAATTCCTCGGGGACCGCTTTCAGGAGATGCGTCAAACAGACTCACAACCTGTTTCAGGGGGCGTTTGGATCGTGACGCGGCGAGAACGCTTCCGTAAGATTCTCGGCTCGGGGGACTGACTCGGGCACGGGGATTCGAAGGGCTTGGCGGGTAAGCGGCGCAAGGCAGGCAAGGCCGGCGAGCCCGCGTTCGCAACCGGTGGCGTGCGCGCGCCCGGCGGCGCCTTCGTGCGCGTCTCGATCCTGGCCGCGCTGCTGCTGCTGGCCATCTACACCGCCTTCGGACTGCAGCGGCTGGAGCGCAACTGGACGCGCCCGGGAGACGCCGGCCCGGACGCCGCCGCCCAGGTGCTGGCCGCGCGACTCGACGCCGACCTCGCTCGCCGGACGGGCGGACTGGCCGCCGGCGCGGCCCTGCTCGACCGGTCGCCCGACGCGCCGATGGACGCGGCCGAGGCCGTGCTGCGCGCCGCCGGCGACGGCGTGGCCGCAGCCGCGGTCGTCTCCGGCGACAGCGTCGAGGCCGTGGCCGGCCGGATCGAAACCGCCGACTGGAAGGGCGCCGCCCGCCAGGCCCTGAACGGCGGCCGCACCACCTGGCTGGGCGTTCCCGCCGGCGATCGCACGCGGCTCTATGTCGCCCGGGTGATCGGCGACCGGACCGTCCTGCTGACCGCCCAGGCGCTGACCCGCCTGCCCCTCGAGGTTTCGGGCCACGCGTCCGGCGCGGTGGCGCTGGCCGACGGCCGCCTGCTGGTCGTGTCCGGCGAAGGGGGCGTGACCCAGGCCTCGACGATCCGGGAGGCGTTCGCCATCCCGGCCGGCGACCTGAAGCCCGACCAGCTCGTGCGGGCCCGCCGCCCGGACGGGTCCGCCGTCGATGTGGCGGGACGCCCGGCCGCCGGCGGCTCCCTGATCGCCGTGGCCGCCAATCCCCCCAAGGGCATGGTGTCGGCCAACCGCGACCGCATCGACGGCGTGGTCGCCCTGCTGGTGCCCCTGGGGATCGGCATCGCGCTGGCCCTGCTGCTGTTCAGCCAGAGCCGCAAGGCGGAGGCGGCGCAGCGCGCCTTCGTCGAGAGCGAGCAGCGCTTCCGGATGGCCGTCGAGGCCGCCCGCTGCGGCATCTGGGAATGGGACCTGGAGCAGGACCAGGTGTTCATGTCGGATGTGACCGGGGTCATCTTCGGCTGGGGCGGCGGCGGGGTCGTCGGCGGCCAGGAAGTGCTGGAAAGGGTCGCGCCGGACCACCGCGAGCGGCTGAGGCAGGCGCTCGCCCACGCGGCCCGCTACGGCGCGTTCGACGTCTCCTTCCGCGTTCCCGGCGCCGGCGCCGGCCGCTCGATCTGGATCGACGCCCGCGGCCAGGGGCTGGGGCAGCCGGGCGGCGACGGCTACGGCCGCATCATCGGGGTGGCGCTCGACGTCACCGAGGAGCGCCTCGCCCAGGCCCGCGCCCAGGCCGCCGAGAACCGCCTGCGCGACGCCATCGAAAGTGTGTCCGAGGCCTTCGTCCTTTGGGACAGGTCCGGGCGGCTGCTGCTCTGCAACCGCAATTACCGCAGCGTCTTCAACCTCGAGCCCAAGATCCTCAAGCCGGGCGCCGCGCGCGACTACGTCAACCGGTTCGTCCAGCTGGCCATCAAACAGGAGATCGCCGGGCCGGACGGGCACCGCGGCCTGCGCGAGGCGGAGCTGAACGACGGCCGCTGGATCCAGATCTCAGAGCGTCGCACCGCCGACGGCGGCCTCGTCATGACCGCCGCCGACATCAGCGCCATCAAGGCCCAGGAGGAGGCGCGCCGGCTGAACGAGGAGCAGCTGCAGCACGCCGTCGCGGGGCTGGAGCGCAGCCAGGAGCAGCTGGCTGAACTGGCCCGCAAGTACGAGGCCGAGAAGGTGCGCGCCGAAGCCGCCAACAAGGCCAAGTCCGAGTTCCTGGCCAACATGTCCCACGAGCTGCGCACGCCGCTGAACGCCGTCAACGGCTTCAGCGAGATCATGATCGCCGAGATGTACGGACCGCTGGGCGACGCGCGCTACAAGGAATACGCTCAGGACATCCACAACAGCGGCCAGCACCTGCTCGCCCTGATCAACGACATTCTCGACATGTCGAAGATCGAGGCCGGCAAGATGAACCTGAAGTTCGAGCCGATGAGCCTGGAGGACGTCACCGAGGACGCCGTGCGGCTGATCCGCAACCGCGCCGACGCCGCCGGTCTCGACCTCCAGGTCGACTTCCCCTTCCTGCCCGAGATCGAGGCCGACTACCGCGCCGTGAAGCAGGTGCTGCTGAACCTGCTCAGCAACGCCGTGAAGTTCACGCCGCGGGGCGGTCGCGTCACCGTGCGGGCCGAGGTGCGCAAGGACGCCTTCGGCGAACGGGTGCGGGTGTCGGTGCAGGACACCGGCATCGGCATCAGCAAGGAAGACCTCTCCCGTCTGGCCCAGCCCTTCGAGCAGGTCGAGAGCCAGCACAGCAAGACGACCCAGGGCACGGGCCTCGGGCTCGCCCTGACCAAGTCACTGATCGAGCTGCACGAGGGCGCCCTGGAGATGGAGAGCACCCCCGGCGAGGGCACGACCGTGAGCTTCACCCTGCCCCTGCGCCGCGGCCAGGCGGTGGTGGCCGCCTAG
>CALKHU010000240.1 GCA_937991555.1 uncultured Caulobacter sp. | reverse complement strand
ACCTTCACCACGTCGGCCATGATCTGGGTGAGTTTGAAGTCCTTGGGCGTGTAGACGCGGCGGACGCCCATCTGCTTCAGGATCAGAGCGTCGTCGGGCGGGATGATGCCGCCGACGACCACGGGGACGTCGCCCAGGCCCTCGGCCCGCATCACGCGGATCACCTCCTGGACCAGGTCCAGGTGCGAACCGCTCAGGATCGACAGCCCGACGACGTGGGCCCTGGTCTCCTTCGCCCGGCGGACGATCTCCTCCGGCGTGGAGCGGATGCCGTCGTAGTGGACCTCCATCCCGACGGCGCGGGCGCGGGTGGCGATCTGCTCGGCGCCGTTGGAATGGCCGTCCAGCCCGGGCTTGCCGATCAGGTAGGTCAGGGTGCGCCCGAGCGCCTTCGAGACCCGCTCGACGTCGCGCTTCACCGCCGCGATGTCCTCGGCGTCCTCGCCGCTGGCGACGACGACGGCGACGCCGGTCGGGCCGCGGTACTCGCCGAACACCTCGCGCAGGGCGAACGCCCATTCGCCGGTGGTGACGCCGGCCTTCGCCGCGGCGATCGACGGCTCCATGATGTTGCGGCCCTCGCTGGCGGCGGCCTTCAGCGCCGCAACGGCCGCCTCGGCGGCCTTGCCGTCGCGTCCCGCGCGCCAGGCCTTCAGCCGGCCGACCACTTCCGCCTCGAGCTTCGGATCGACGGTCTCGATGGCGCCTTCGCCGGCGCTGAGCGGGGAGGCCTCGGTGTCGGTCCAGCGGTTGACGCCGACGACCGTCTGGGCGCCGGTCTCGACGGCCCGCACGCGCTCGGCGTTCGAGGCGACCAGCGCGCCCTTCATGTAATCGATCGAGGCGGCGGCCCCGCCCATGCCGTCGATCTTCGCCAGCTCGGCCAGCGCGCCCTCACGCAGCTGCGCCACCTTGGCCTCGACGACATGGCTGCCCGCGAACAGGTCCTCGTACTCGAGCAGGTCGGTCTCGTAGGCCAGCACCTGCTGCATCCGCAGGCTCCACTGCTGGTCCCAGGGCCGGGGCAGGCCCAGCGCCTCGTTCCAGGCCGGCAGCTGCAGCGCGCGGCAGCGCGCGTCCTTGCTCAGCGTCACGGCCAGCGCCTCGAGCAGGATGCGGTAGACGTTGTTCTCCGGCTGCGGCTCGGTCAGGCCCAGGCTGTTGACCTGCACCCCGTAGCGGAAGCGGCGGGCCTTGGCGTCCTGGACCCCGTAGCGCTCGCGCAGGATCTCGTCCCACAGCACCGTGAACGTGCGCATCTTGCACAGCTCGGTCACGAAGCGGACGCCGGCGTTCACGAAGAAGCTGATCCGCGAGCAGACGATCTCGAAATCCTGTTCCGGGACCTGGCCGCCGGCGCGGACGGTGTCGAGCACCGAGATCGCCGTCGCCAGGGCGTAGGCCAGTTCCTGCTCCGGCGTCGCCCCGGCTTCCTGCAGGTGATAGCTGCAGACGTTCATCGGGTTCCACTTCGGAACCTCGCGATAGCACCAGGCGATCATGTCGCCGATCAGCGTCAGGCTCGGCTTCGGCGGGAAGATGTAGGTGCCCCGGCTCAGGTATTCCTTGATCAGGTCGTTCTGCGTCGTGCCCTGCAGCGAAGCCCGCGAGGCGCCCTGCTCGTCGGCCAGCGCGACGTACATCGCCAGCAGCCAGGCGGCCGGGGCGTTGATCGTCATCGAGGTGTTCATCCGGTCGAGCGGGATCTGGTCGAACAGGGTCCGCATGTCGCCCAGATGGCCGACCGGCACCCCGACCTTGCCGACCTCGCCGCGCGCCAGGATGTGGTCGGCGTCGTAGCCGGTCTGGGTCGGCAGGTCGAAGGCCACCGACAATCCGGTCTGCCCGGCCGCCAGGTTGCGCCGGTACAGCGCGTTGGATTTCTCCGCCGTCGAATGGCCCGCATAGGTGCGGAAGATCCAGGGCGCGTCCGGCGCGTGCTGGAACGGCTTGTCGGTCATCGCGGGCTCCCGGCGTCTTCTTGTGCTTTTGCGAAATGATGCGCGCAGACTTGCTGCGACGCAACATGACGCGCGCGGAAGCCGGGTCTCAGCGCCGCGCCAGGCCCTGGCGGTAGTCGATCTCGCCCAGCCGCCAGCCGACCCGGGCGACGATGTAGGTGTCGAGGTCGTCCTTCACCTCCGCCGGGCCCTCGCGGCCGAACGGCTTGTAGGCGCGCGCCCAGGCGGCCTTGCGGGCGTCTTCATACCCCGGCTCGGCGCTGGCCGGGTCGGGCTGCAGCCAGAAGTACTTCAGGTCGGCCTCGGGCATGGCGTCGAGGGCGTTCAGGCTCGACTCCGGCCACTTGCCGACCAGCCGCTTCCGCGCCCACAGCGAGGCCTCGTAATAGGTGAAGGCGATCTCGGCGGCCGCATCGTTGGTTCCCTCCGGCACGCAGGCGGCGAAGGCGGCCTGGGCCTCGGCCTCGGGATAGGCGCGGCGCAGGGTGTTGAAGGTCCTGAAGTCGGGCGCCGCCAGCACCTGGCTCTTGTAGTCCGGCAGCCGGGTCCAGATGCAGGGGGCCACCAGCCCCGGCGTCGGCGCGACTTCGCCGGCGACGGCGGCGGCGGCGAGCAGGGCGAGGATCATGTGGCGGGTCTCCCGGTGTCCGCCGGACCCTCGCGGTCCATTGCGGCGAGCGCAAGGCCGGATGCGCGATGTTGCGGCGCACAAGATTTCACTTGCAACCGCCTCATACCTGTCACACGATCATGCCCTTGCCATCCCTTCAGGAGCGCCCGGCAGGGTAAACTCTTGCGCGGAAGCAGGAAAAACAACGGTTTGAGCGCGGCTGGAGACCCCGGACGCGGCGTCAGGCCGGAGAACGCCGGAACGAAATCCGGCGCTACCGCATTGCAACAGAAACGCGCACGGATTCGCCGGATGACCACCGCCACGCTCGACAAGACGCCCGTGAAGGACCTCTACGAAATCGGCGAGATCCCGCCGGCCTATCACGTGCCCAGGTCCATGTACGCCTGGACGGTGCGCAAGGACCGGCACGGCCGCCCCGCGACCGCCATGCAGGTCGAGGTGGTGCCCACCTGGGAGATCGGCGAGGACGAGGTCCTGCTGCTCGTGATGGCCGCCGGCGTGAACTACAACGGCGTCTGGGCCGCGCTCGGCGAGCCGATCAGCCCGCTCGACGGCCACAAGCACCCCTATCACATCGCCGGGTCGGACGCGTCCGGCATCGTCTGGGCGGTGGGCTCCAAGGTGAAGCGCTGGAAGCCCGGGGACGAGGTGGTCGTCCACTGCAACCAGGATGACGGCGACGACGAGGAGTGCAACGGCGGCGACCCGATGTTCTCGTCCAGCCAGCGCATCTGGGGCTACGAGACGCCCGACGGCTCCTTCGCCCAGTTCGCGCGCGTCCAGTCGCGCCAACTGCTGCCGCGCCCGCGCCACCTGACCTGGGAAGAGAGCGCCTGCTACACCCTGACCCTGGCCACCGCCTACCGCATGCTGTTCGGCCACAAGCCGCATGAGCTGAAGCCCGGCCAGAACGTGCTGGTCTGGGGCGCCTCGGGCGGCCTCGGCGTGTTCGCCACCCAGCTCGCCGCCGTCGCCGGCGCCAACGCCATCGGCGTGGTCAGCGACGAGGACAAGTACGACTTCGTGCTCAGCCAGGGCGCCAAGGCGGTTCTGAACCGCAAGGACTTCAACTGCTGGGGCCAGCTGCCGAAGGTCAACGGGCCGGAGTTCGGCGACTACATGAAGGAGACGCGCAAGTTCGGGAAGGCGATCTGGCAGATCACCGGCAACAAGGACGTCGACATGGTGTTCGAACACCCCGGCGAGGCGACCTTCCCGGTGTCGGTGTTCCTGGTCAAGCGCGGCGGCATGGTCGTCATCTGCGCCGGCACCAGCGGCTTCAACCTGACCATGGACGCCCGCTTCCTGTGGATGCGCCAGAAGCGCGTGCAGGGCAGCCACTTCGCCAACCTGATGCAGGCGTCCGCCGCCAACCAGCTGGTCATCGACCGCCGCGTCGACCCCTGCCTGTCGGAAGTCTTCACCTGGGACGCCATCCCCGACGCCCACGAGAAGATGCTCGATAACAAGCACCTGCCCGGCAACATGGGCGTCCTCGTCTGCGCCCAGCGCCCCGGCCTGCGCACCTTCGAGGAGGTCCAGGAGATCTCGGCCGAGATGGGTTGCTAGGCCTTTGGGACAGACACCCGAAGGTGTCTGTCCCTATGTGGCGAAGCACTTCAGGCGGCGGCTCCCGCGAGGGGGCCGCGCCGTTGCGTTTGTACGGCAGCTACCAGGCCGCGCGTTTCGGTCCTCGGGAAGATCTGTATCGGAGGAGCGCCCGAGAGTGTGACCGAGCACTTATAGGTTGTCAGACTCGCGATGCATCCGCCATCCTGCAGGCAACGCACAGCAGAGATGCGAGGGGGTATGGCGGTTACAACAAGGGGCTTGAGCCTTGGGCTCAGTGCGGCGATCGCGTTTCTGTTGCCCTCGGCCTGCGCTCTTCGGTCCCGCATGAATCCTCCAGACCTGGCTCCAGAGGAGATGACGGGCGCGGAGACCGCGATGATCGTCATAGCCATCGTGATAAGCCTGATTGTCGCACTGTCGACCTACTTGGTGCGGCGGTACCTGGTGCTCGGGAACCACAAGAGCGACCGTGGGTGGGACACCTTCATCCTGTTCTTCTTTGTTGCGATTGTGGGAAGTGTTCTCGCCAGGGTCGTTCCACTGCCCGGGTATTGAGGCGACGCCCTGCGCCGAGTCGGCTGCCAACTCACGGCACACCCCGCCCTGATGCCTTGGCGGAGCATGGCGCGGGCGGGCGTCTTGCTCAAGGACCGGCTTCGCCGGCCGCGACGCGGCGGCCCGGAGGGCCGTCCTTGACCAAGGCGACCGCTCGCGCTGCCATTCCATCAAGGCCGTAGGGCGAGGTTTCATCGGGCCCCTTCAAAGCCCTCCTCCTCGATGGAGGAGGGTTGGGTGGTGGTGTGTCCACTGCGCTAAAGTCAGGAGCGCTGCGCGGCTCTGAGCCTCCCCGCGCCAATCCGGAAACGCTCTGCCGCCACCACCATCCCCGACCCTTCCTCCATCGAGGAGGAAGGGAGAAAAGGCGGGACTCTGGAGACATATACTCTGGAGACAGGGCGGGACATTCGGCCCCTTTGCGGGACATCGCGCCCGGCGCCCGGCCCCGGATCGACGCACGCCCCCGGCGGCCGGCGCCATACTGGCCGGATGCCCTGTTCGATGATCACCGGAAAAGGCCCGCGAGGCCCTGAGCGGCAAGGGCCCGCTCCCCGTCGGCGGGCGGCGGCCGGGCGGCCCCGGCGCGGGCCCGACCCCGGCGGCCTGATCCCTCTGTCCCCCCATCCGCCGCGCATCCGCCTCGGCGCTGTGTGCCTGGAGCCGGTGCGCGAGACACCGGAGACACGCCCGGCCTCGCCCGGCCTGCGCCCCGCCCCGTCAGGCCGGCGCGAACCTGGCCTGCAGCTGGTCGACGAGGATCGACCCGGCCCTGACCGGCCCGGAGGGATAGGCGTTCGACACCGAGACCAGCGCCACGCCCCGGGCCGGCGCCACGACGGCCATCGCGTGCCACATGGTGTTGGACCCCTCATGGCCCAGGCGCGGCCCGCGCGCCCAGGGCTTGCCGGTCGCCACGCCCCAGCCGAGGGCATAGTCGGCGCCGGGCGCCGGCGTGGTCAGGCGGGCGAGGGTCTCCGGCTTCAGGTAGTCGCCGCCGCCGGTCAGGAACAGCCGCAGGAACCTGGCGTAGTCGTCCAGCGGCATGTGGACCGTCCCCGCCGGGCCGAGCGCGGCCGGATTGTCCGCGGGCCCGGCCGGATCCACGGCCTTGAGGCCGCCGACGCCGAACGGCAGGGACCGGTGGCCCCAGGGCTGGTCGCCCTTCGGCGCGCCGAAGCCGGCGCCGGTCATGCCCAGCGGCTTGAACAGCCGCTCGGTGATGGCCGTCTCCCAGTCGCCGCCGGTCAGCCGCTCGATGGCCGCGCCGGCGACGACGAAGTTGAGGTTCCCGTACTCGAACACGCCCGGCTTTCCGTTCGGCGGCGCGGCCAGGGCTTTTGCGACCAGGGCGGTGCGCTGCTCGGTCAGCGGTCGCTTGTCGCCTTGGGCGGCGATCAGCCAGGGGATGCCGATCAGTCCCTTGTCGGACAGGCCGGCGCGATGGCTCATCACCGCCTCGATGGGGGTGGACGCCCAGGCCGGATCCAGCGTCAGGTCCGGGAACAGCGCGCCGAGCGTGGCGCCCCATTCCGCCTGCCCGTCCTCGACCAGCTTGCCGTAGAGCGCCGCCGTCATGGCCTTGGTGTTGGAGCCCAGGTGCCACCTGTCCTGCACCGTGACGCGGTCGCCGCCGTCCTTGCGCCGCAGGCCCGCGACCTCCAGGAACGGCGTCCCGTCGGCGGTCACGACCATGCCGCCCAGCGCCGGCGCGCCGGTCTCGTCGACAATCCGTTGCAGCGATCCGGCGGGCGCGGTGGACGAGCGCGCGGGACGAGGCCCGCAGGCGGCGAGCAGCCCCGCGGCGGGCAGGGCGATCAGGCTGCGCCTGTGGAGGGTCACGGGTCGGCTCCTCGCGTGTCGCCCCGCGACGCCGGGGCCTGTGCGAGTATGCGAACGACCGGCCCGGCTCGCCAGTCCCGACCCGCCGCGCCAGGAAAGCCGTTCCCCCGCCCTCAAACGCTTGTTAGAGTCCGCGCCATGTCCGACGATCTTACCGAAGCCCAGACCGGCGACATCCCGTCCGGCTTCAAGCCCCTGAACTGGACCCGCGGTTTCGGCCGCCAGATCGGGCCGCTCTACGAGAAGTACGAGGGGTATGACTGCACGCTCGGCTTCCGGGTCGAGGAGCATCACACCAACGGCATGCGCAACTGCCACGGCGGCATGCTGATGACCGTCGCCGACGTCGCCTGGGGGCGGGTCATCTCGGTGCAGAAGTCGCACTTCTGGGTGACGGTGCGGCTGACCTGCGACTTCCTGTCCAGCGCCAGGCTCGGCGACTGGGTCGAGGGGCGGTCGGAGATCGTCATCGAGGACGGCGACCTCTACACGGTGCGCGGCGAGCTCTGGTCGGACGACCGCCTGCTGATGACGGGCACCGCGGTCTACAAGGTGATCGGCGCCCGCGAGCCGCGCCCGGGCGAAAAGGCCTATGTCGAGGCGGCCCGTGGCTGACGGTCAGGTTCTCCCGCCCGAGATCGCCGCGCCGCTGGCCCGCTTCCGCGGCGAGACGCCGCCCGCGCCGGCCTGGTTCGAGCGCGCCTTGGCGGACGCGCCGGAACGCACCTTCTTCGAGTTCGAAGGGGCGCCGATCGAGCTGCTGACCTGGGGCGAGGTCGGCAAGCCCGGGCTGCTGTTCCTGCACGGCAACGGCGCCAGCGCCGACTGGTGGACCTTCATCGCCCCGTTCTTCGCCCAGGACTACCGCGTCGCCGCCTTCAGCTGGAGCGGTATGGGGCGGTCGGGCTGGCGCGAGAAGTACGACGCCGACGCCTTCGCGCGCGAGAGCTTCGCCGCCGCCGAGCAGGCCGGCCTCTATGCGGCCGGGCGGCCGGTGTTCGTCGCCCACAGCTTCGGCGGTTTCCCGACCATGCTGGCGGCGGCCCGCTACGGCGACCGCATGCGGGCGGCGGTGCTGGTCGATTCGGTGGTGCGCCCGCCGGAGCGCGAGTGGCGCGGCCCGCCCCGGCGGGTGAATCCCAACAAGGTCTATCCGACCCTCGCGGAGGCGCTGGCGCGCTTCCGGCTGGCGCCGCCGCAGGGCTGCGAGAACCTCTACATCGCCGACTGGATCGCCCGGAACGCGCTGAAGGAGGTCGAGGGCGGCTGGACCTGGCGGTTCGATCCCTTCATGTGGACCAGCTTCCAGATGGAGGATCGCGGGCCGCTGCTGGGCGGGGCGACCTGCCCGATCGCGATGATGTGGGGCGACCGCTCGGGCCTCGTCGACCCGGAGATCCTCGCCTACATGCAGGGGCTGCTGCCGCCGGGCTCGCCGCAGCTGGCCATCCCCGACGCCGACCACCATGTCATGATCGACCAGCCGCTGGCCTTCGTCGCCGCCCTGCGCGGCCTGCTCGCCGGCTGGCGGCTTGAGCCATGACGCGGCCCGTTGTAAAGCCGCCCCAACCAGCTTTCAGGATCTGACGATGGCTTCCGAATATCACCGCGGCGAGATGGACATCTCCGAGCACACGGCGACCTACCACGCGGTCATGGCCCTGACGAAGTGGGGCTCGCTGGCGCTGGTCGTGGGCATCACGGTGCTGACCCTCTGGTTCTGCACGCCGGCCGGCTTCCTCGGCGGCCTGATCCCGGGCGTGGTGCTGACGGTGCTCGGCATTCTCGTCCTGCGCGAGAAGAAGGGCGGCGGGCACTGACGCCGCCGCTGATGCTGCGCTGCGGGAAAAATATTCCGCGCCGCAGCATCATGGGCTCGACAACGGGCAAGATCATCCCCTAAACAAGCTCCCAAGGGCGCGACAGTCGATCTGCGTCCAGAGGGGAGCTCCATGGCAAACGTAGCCGTCACCAGGGAACGCCGGGCGGGGGAGACGCGGGTCGCCGCCACGCCCGAGACGGTCAAGAAGCTCATCGGCTCGGGCTTCACGGTGACCGTCGAGGCGGGCGCCGGCCTCGGCTCCTCGATTCTCGACGCGGACTACGCCGCGGCGGGCGCCACCGTCGCGAAAACGCTCAAGGACGCCCTCGCCAAGGCCGACGTGGTCTTCAAGGTGCGGGCGCCGGAGGCGGAGGAGATCGCCGCGCTGAAGCCCGGCGCCTTCGTCCTCGCCACGCTGAATCCCTACAACGAGCGCGGCGCCCTCGAGGCGCTGGCCGGGGCGAAGGCCAGCGCCTTCGCCATGGAGTTCGTGCCGCGGATCACCCGCGCGCAGGTGATGGACGTGCTGTCGTCGCAGGCGAACCTGGCCGGCTACCGCGCGGTGATCGAGGCCTCGGAGGCCTACGGCAAGGCCCTGCCGATGATGATGACCGCCGCCGGCACCGTCGCCGCGGCCAAGGTGTTCATCATGGGCGTCGGCGTCGCCGGCCTGCAGGCCATCGCCACCGCCCGTCGCCTCGGCGCGGTGGTCACCGCCACCGACGTCCGCCCCGCCACAAAGGAACAGGTCGAGTCGCTGGGCGCCAAGTTCCTCGCCGTCGAGGACGAGGAGTTCA
>CALKHU010000239.1 GCA_937991555.1 uncultured Caulobacter sp. | reverse complement strand
GCACGCCGCGCGCGGTCAGCCAGCCGGTCCGCTCGACCTCGCCGACGAAGGCCGTCTGCTCGACCGCCATCGCCACCGGCTTGCCGTCGACCAGCGTCCGGAAGGCCAGCAGGTTGGCCGGGTCTTCGCCGCCGGGGATGTTGGTGTCATGGAAATAGAACTCCGGCCCGCCGATGTCGGGCATCGGGAAGGCGACCCGCGTGGTCACGTCCTTGCCCGAGGTGTTCAGGAACACATAGCGGACCCGCACCTCGTCGGCGGAGATGTAGAGGTCCTCCGACTTCATCACGATGGCGTCGGTGCGGGTCAGCACCAGCCCGCCTGCGGCCAGCTCGGCCGTCGAGTCATTGGCGGCGGCGGGCGCGGCCAGGACCAGGGTGGCGAGCGCGGCGAGGACGATGCGGTTCATGGGGACCCCTCTCGAGACGCCGAGCCTAGCATGGCCGGGCGAACCGGCGTCCAGTCCGGGGCGCGGCGGACGCTCTGACGGTCGGCGGATTGTCCCCTGTGTCTTCAAACCGGTCGCCCGCGTGTCGGGAGCGCGGAGCCGGGGCCGTGGGACGGGGGGACAGGCCGCGTCGCGGGCGTGAGGGCGGCGCTCCGACCGGCCCGCGCGCCGATGCCCGGCAAGGGGCCCTGCGGCCTTGCCGGCAAGGTCCTGGCGCGGGTGGCGGTCGTGGTCCGGGGCGTCTCATCCCGACAGTATGGCGCCCGCCGGACGGGGGTGGATCGACGGCCCGCCGGATCGCCGCGCGAATGTCCCGCCTTGGGGCCGAATGTCCCGCCTTGTCTCCGGAGTATATGTCCCGGGAGTCTCGCCCCGGCCCGACGGCGTCCGGCGCAACCGTGAGACGGCTGTCCGCGCCCGGGATGGATTACCGCCGCTTTCCCTTGCGCACGCCCTTCGGCACGCCGCCGCGCTTGGGACCGCCGCGGCCGGGATCCATGCGGCGACGCACCCCGAGACGGGGGCGGGGCATGGTCGCGTCCGGCGGCGCCGGGTCGCTGAGCATCTCGAACAGCAGGCCGCCGGTGACGGGGGTCGCCTCGCGCAGGCGCACCTCGACGGTCATGCCCAGCGGCCAGCGCGCGCCGCTGCGCTCGCCGACCAGGGCATGGGTGCGGTCGTCGTGGATGAAGTACTCCCCGCCCAGGCTCGAGACCGGCACGAGGCCGTCGGCGCCGGTGTCGGTCAGGCGAACGAACAGGCCGAAGCGGGTGACGCCGGTGATCCGCCCCTCGAACTCGGCGCCGACCTTGTCGGCCATGAAGGCGGCGATGTAGCGGTCGGTGGCGTCGCGTTCGGCGGCCATCGCCCGGCGCTCGGCGTGGGTGATGCTCTCGGCGGTGTCCTTGATCTTCCGGATGTCGTCGTCGGTCAGGCCGTCGCCGCCCAGCCCCAGCGCCCGGATCAGGCCCCGGTGGACGATCAGGTCGGCGTAGCGCCGGATCGGACTGGTGAAGTGCGCGTACTTCGCCAGGTTCAGCCCGAAGTGGCCGATGTTCTCGGAATTGTACTGCGCCTGCATCTGGCTGCGCAGGGTGACCTCGTTGACGATGTCGGCGTGCGGCCCTTCGCGCGTGTCGTCGAGCAGCCGGTTGAACCGCTTCGTCGTCGGCGCCTCGCCCTTGCTCCAGGGAATGTCCAGCGTGGCCAAGAAGTCGGTCAGCGCCTGCATCTTCTCGGGCGAGGGGGTGTCGTGGATGCGGTAGATCAGCGGCGTCCGCCTCATCTCCAGCGTCTCGGCGGCGCAGACGTTGGCCTGGATCATCATCTCCTCGATCAGGCGGTGCGCTTCCAGCGAGGCGCGCTTCGTGATCGAGGCGACCTGGCCGTCGGGTCCGATGATGATCCGGCGTTCATCGCTCTCGATCTGGATCGGCGAGCGCGCCTCGCGGCCCTTCAGCATCACGCGGTAGGCGGTCCAGAGCGGCTTGAGCACGCCGTCCAGCAGCGGGCCGGTCTTGTCGTCAGTCCGGCCGTCGATGGCCGCCTGGGCCTGTTCGTAGCTCAGCTTGGCGGCCGAGCGCATCAGGCCGCGCACGAACCGGTGGCTGATCTTGCGGCCGTTGGCGTTGAACACCATCCGCACCGCCAGGGTGGCGCGGTTCTCGCCCTCGCGGAGGCTGCAGAGGCCGTTGCTGAGCCGCTCCGGCAGCATCGGCTCGACGCGGTCCGGGAAGTAGACGCTGTTACCCTTGGTGCGCGCTTCCTCGTCCAGCGCCATGCCGTGGCGGACATAGGCGGCCACATCGGCGATGGCGACCCAGACCACCCAGCCGCCCGGGTTCTTCGCGTCGGGATCGGGATGGGCGAAGACGGCGTCGTCATGATCCCGGGCGTCCACCGGGTCGATGGTCACGAACGGCAGATCGCGCAGGTCGTCGCGGCCCTGCAGCGTCGGCGGCTGCGCCGCCTCGGCCTCGGCCTCCGCCTCGTCGGTGAAGCCCATCGGGATGCCGTGGGTATGGATGGCGATCAGCGACGCCGCCCGTGGTTCGTCCTCGCGGCCGACGACCTCGAGAAGCTTGCCGATCCTGGGGCCGTAGCGGCGTTCGGATCCGGCCACCTGGGCCAGCACCAGGTCGCCGTCGCGCAGGTCGCGGCCTTCATGTTCCGGGAGGACGAGGCTGTCCTTGCTCTTGCGGTCCACCGGCTCGACGCGGACCTCGCGGCGACCCTTCCGGATCACGCCGAGGATGCGGTGGGCGCTCTGGCCGAGCTTCTTGATCAGCCGCGCCTCGGTCTCGCCGCTCTCCAGCTGCTCGAACCGCACCAGGCAGCGGTCGCCCAGCCCCGGCGCCCCGGCCACCGCCTCGCGCCGGTCGGGCGCCAGGCGGACCAGCGGCGTATCGTCGCCGCCCTTGGCCAGTTTCACATAGAGGTCGCCGTCGGCGTCCCGCTCGACCACATCGACGACGCCGACCGGGGGCAGGGCGCCGGCTTCGGCGAAGCCCTTGCGGCCGCGCTTGCCCAGCGCGCCCTCGGCCTCGAGGCTCTTGAGCATGTCGCGCAGCGCGCGGCGTTCGGCGCCCTTGAGCCCGAAGGCGCGGGCGATGTCCGCCTTGTCGGCCTCTCCCGCCTCGCGCAGGAAGCGCAGCAGGGTGTCGCGGTCGGGGAGGCCCTGCGGATGACGGGGCGTGCGGGGTGTGCGCGGTGCGCGGGGCTTGGCCATTGCCCTTCAGATAACGCCGGAGGGCGCATTACGCACCCTCCTTCGTCAGGTCCGGCCGCCGCTACTGGTACGCGGGCGGATAGCCATTGGGGTTGGGCCGGGCGTAGCGGTCGCGCAGTTCGAAGGCGCGGCTGGTCTGCGGCTGCTCGACGCCGTCGATGAAGACGGCCAGCGGCCAGCTGGTCGTCTCCAGCGGATCGCCGTTCCACAGCACCACATCGGCGTCCTTGCCCGGCTCCAGCGTGCCGGCCGAGGCCTGGCCCCAGATCCGCGCCGGGACGGCGGTGACCGAGGCGATGGCCGCCTCGCGCGGCAGGCCGTAGGCGACGGCCAGCCCGGCGTTGACCCGCGCCTGGCGCAGGTTGTTGAAGTCGCGGCTGCCCATGATCGCCACCTGTACGCCGGCGCGTTGCAGGCGAGCGGCGTTGTCGAGGCGGGCGCCCAGGGTCTCGAACTGGCTCGGCAGGCTGGCCTGGGAGTCGACCAGCACCGGCACGCCGGCCGCGGCGATCTCGCCGGCCACCATCCAGCCTTCCTCGACCCCTTCGAGGATGATGCGGATCTTCTCCTCGCGGGCCAGCTTCAGGGCCTGCCGGATGTCCGCGGCCCGATGCACGCGGACGAGCAGCGGCACGCGGCCCTCGACGACGGGGACCAGCGCTTCGAGGTCGATGCGGGACAGCCCGAACTCGCGGGTGCCGCCGCGCTCGTAGGCGCCGCGGTTGCGCGAGAAGACGCGCGCGTCCTCGAGCGCCGCCCGGACCAGCACCAGGGCGGCGCCCCGAGAGCCGCCGGCGTTGCGGGCCCCGGCCTGGCCGAGGTCGAGCACGACGGCCACGCGGGACCTGACCACCGGGTCGGGATCCCCGGCCGCCAGCGTGATCACCGCCGCCTGGCCGGCGAACATGTTCGGATCGCCTTCGCCGCCGCCGCCGCCGCCCGCGAAGTCGTCGTGGCCGTCGCCGGCCCCGCCGTCATGGGCGTGTCCGCCGCCGCCGCGTCCGAGGACGGGGGTGACCACGGCGCGGGTCACGCCCGTCTGCCGGGCCAGCGGGATCATCGCCGAGTCCGGATTGACGCCGTAGCTGATGTCGAATCCGGCCGACAGGGCGCCGGAGTTGTCGTCGCGGGTGGACGACTCGAGTTCGACCTCCGAGACGCCGAGATTGGTCGACGGCGCGATCAGGCCGGGCGTCACGACGCCGCCGCGGGCGTCGATCACCCGCGCGCCGGCCGGAGCGGCCACGCCGGCGCCGACGGCGACGATCTTGCCGTCCTTGAGGACGATGGTCCCCGACGGGATGGCGCCCGCGCCGGTGGCGGTCTCGAGCCGGGCGTTGACGATGGCGACCGTCTCGGCCGCGGCCGCGGGGCCGGCGAGGGCCAGGGCGGCGATGGAAGCGAGGAGCAGGCGGGTCATTGGTGGAAGGCTCCTTCGCCCGGACGGCCCAGCTCGAAGTCCGACCTGGGCTGGAAGCGGGGGTCCTTGCGGTCATAGACCAGGGCCCCGTCGATGTAGACCTGCTCGGCCACGGAATAAACGCTGAACGGGTCGCCGCTCCACAGCACCACGTCGGCGCGCTTGCCGGCGACCAGCGAACCGGTCTGGTCGGCGATGCCCATGGCCCTGGCCGGGTTGGCGGTGATCCAGGCGATCGCGTCGGCGCGGGTGATGCCGAGGCCGATGCGGTTGCCGGCGGCCATGGCGAGGGCGGCTTCCTGGTTCAGCCGCTGGGTCATGGTCTCGTCGTCGGAATGGATGACGGTGCAGGCGCCGGCCTTCCAGGCGATCGCGGCGTTGGCCTCGATGCCGTCCAGCGACTCCATCTTGAAGCCCTGCCAGTCGGCCCAGGTGGCGAAGCAGATGTCCTCCTTCGCCAGCAGGGCGCCGACCTTGTAGGCCTCGCTGGCGTGATGGAACATGCTGATCCGGTAGCCGAACTCCCGGGCCACATCGATCATCACCGCCATCTCGTCGCCGCGGTAGCAGTGGTTCTGGACCAGGATCTCGCCGCGGAGCACGCCGGACAGGGTGTCCAGCGTCAGGTCGCGCTTGGGCGGATCGGCCTTCTCGCCCTTCTCGACCTTGGCGCGGTAGTCGTCCCAGCGGCGGGCGTAGTCGGCGGCGTCGATCCAGGCGCGGCGATAGCCGGCGACGTTGCCCATGGCGGTGGCGGGCGTACGTCCCTTGTTGCCGTAGACCCGCTTGGGGTTCTCGCCGCAGGCCATCTTCAGGCCGTAGGGCGCGCCGGGGAACTTCATGCCCTGCATGGTCACCGAGGGCACGTTGCGCACGGTCACCGAACGCCCGCCGAACAGGTTGGCCGAGCCGGGGAGGATCTGCAGGGTGGTCACGCCGCCGGCGCGGGCGCGGTTGAAGCCGGGATCCTGCGGCCACAGCGAATGCTCGGCCCAGACGTAGGCCGTGTTGGGATCGACCGCCTCGTTGCCGTCGGACCGCGAGCCGACCGCGGGGGAGGGATAGACGCCCAGGTGGCTGTGGGCGTCGATCACGCCGGGCGTCACCCACTTGCCGGTCCCGTCGATGACGGCGGCGTCGGCGGGAACGGCGGTGTCCGGACCGCCGACGGCGACGATGCGGCCGCCGGACATGAACACCACGCCGCCGTCGATCTGCTGTCCGGTCGCGGTCAGGATCGTCGCGCCGCGGATCGCCGTCGGCCGCGAGGGCAGGGGGGCGTAGGTGCTCGGGAAGGCGTCCGGCCGGGCGGCGGGATCGAGGCCCGCGCGAACCGGCCTGGCCGGGGTCGAGGCCGCGCCCTTGTCGCCCGCCGGCGCGGTTGTCCCCGTCGTCGCGCAGGCGGACACCAGCGCCGCCATCGCCGATGCGGCCAGCGCCGCGCGTAGTCTGGAAGTCATCGCCCCATCCCGTCCTCGAAGGGGCCGAGATCAGACCATTCGCCGGGTCCGGTCAATTCGACCGCACATTACAAGCCGTTCATTTGACGCCCTCGGCATCCATGATATCTTGCAATGCAAGATGACTGGCGAAGCACGATCCGATGGGGCCGAAACCCGGCGCGCGCAGTGGCTGAAGGGCCTGGCGGAGCTGGCGCTGCTGAGCCTGCTGGCCGAGCGCGCGCACTACGGACTGGAGATCCTCGACCGCCTGCGCGCCGACGCCGGCCTGGAGGTGGCCGAGGGCACGATCTACCCGCTGCTCCACCGCCTCGAGAAGGCCGGGCTGACCCGTTCGGAGTGGCGCCTGGACGGGGAGGGAACCCGCCCCCGCAAGTACTACGCCCTCACCGACGGGGGCGCGGCCGAGCTGACCGCTCAGGTCGCCGAGTGGCGGCGATTCAGCGGCGGCCTCAACGCGTTCCTGGACAGGAGCCGAGCATGACCGACCAACCCGCCGACCAGGCCGCCGCCGCCTGGCTGCGCCGCCTGCGCTGGTCGCTGGACAGCCTGCCGGCGGCCGACCGCGACGAGATCGTGGCCGAGGCCGCCGCCCACTTCGCCGACGCCGGCGCCGCCGGCCGCGATGTCGCCGCCGTCATCGCCGGCTTCGGGACGCCCGAGGCCTATGCCCGTCGCTACCTGGACGAGGCCGAACTCGCCCGGGCGCTGGGCAGCCAGTCCGCCGGCGACCTGGCCGGGGTCGTGGCGCGGCGGCTCCATCGCAGCCTGATCGCCGCCGTCGCCGGCCTCGCCGTCCTCGCCCTGACCCTGGCGGCCTTCGTGGCCGTGACGCTGGTGGTGATGGAGATCCAGGATCCGGCCCGCACCGGGCTCTGGATCGGGCCGACGGTGCGGTTCATCGGCCAGATCGACGACCCCGCGATCGCCCGCGACCTGCTCGGCGGCTGGATGCTGCCGGCCGCGGCGGGCGTCATCGGCGCCGCCTTCGTGCTCGGCCGCCTCGCCCTGCTCGCGGCCGTGCGCGCGCTCGCCCGGCGCTGACCCTTCCGACAGACGGAGACCGACCATGCGCGGACGCGCCATAGCCCTCTATTGCCTGCTCGCCTACGCCATCTCCTGGGGCATCCAGTTCCTGGCCATCCGCATGACCGACGGGAACCTCGAGTCCCCCGAGGCGATGCCGTTTCTGGCGGCCACCATGTTCGCGCCGACGGTGGCGGCGATCATCTTCCTCGTCGTCCACAAGCCCTCGCGAAAGGGTCTGCTGTGGAAGCCGACCTGGGCCATGTTCCCGATGATCCTCGCGGCCGTCGCCGTCCCGACCCTGACCGCCTTCGCCGTGGTCGCCGTGGTCCAGGCCATGGGCTGGGGCCAGTCGGGCTGGTTCGACTTCGCCGCGGCGGGCGTGGCCGTCTCCGGCGGTCCCTGGATGCTCGGCCTGGGCGAGCAGGCCTGGCCGCTGTTCCTGGCCAACGTCGCCGTGACCGGGCTGGCCTTCGCCGCCTTCAACTCGATCGTGGCGGTCGGCGAGGAGTTCGGCTGGCGCGCCTTCCTGCAGGGCCACCTGGTCGAGCGGCTCGGCCTGACCCGCGGCGTGGTCCTGCTCGGCCTGATCTGGTCGTTCTGGCACCTGCCGTCGCTGCTGGCCGGCTACAACTACCCGGAGACCCCCGTCCTCGGGGCGCTGGTCATCTTCCCGCTGGAGCTGGTCGCAGTGTCGATGTTCATGGCCTGGCTGACCATCACCTGCCGCAGCTTCTGGCCGGCCGTGGTGGCCCACGGCGCCGCCAACTCGATCCAGGAGGGCGTGATCAGCAATCTCGAGATGACGGTTCCGCGGCTGTACGAGGACCTGACCACGATGGCCGTGACGGTCCTGCTCGGCCTGCTGTTCTGGATGCTGCTGCGCCGCCGCGGGGCCTGACGGTTGGCAACCGTTCAGGTTCGGGCGCGTAGTCACGGCATGGACACTGAAGGGAGGGCGGGATGAACGCCTGGATCCGCAACACCGTCGTCGCCGTCGCGGCCGCCATGAGCCTCGGCGCCTGCCAGACCGACGGCATGCCGCAACCCGACCCGCGAGCGCCACGCGCCGAGGGCGGAATGTGCGGCGGCATCGCCGGCTTCCAGTGCCAGGAGGGGCTCTACTGCTCCATGACGCCGGAGATGCAGCGCGCCGCCGACGGCGCCGGCGTGTGCAGGCCGCGCCCGCAGATGTGCACGCGGGAGTACCGCCCGGTCTGCGGCGCCGACGGCAAGACCTACGGCAACGCCTGCACGGCCGCCTCGGCGGGCGTCAGCGTGGCCTATCCGGGCGAGTGCAGATAGCAGAAAGGCCGGGGATCGCTCCCCGGCCCTTCGCCTCGTCGTGCCGCCGGACGGCTATCGCAGGCGGGCGGTGATCGAGACGCCGACGACGCGCGGCTCGTTCACGAAGGCGGTGTTGTTGTTGAAGTCGATGCCGCCCTTGATGTTGTCCTCGTCGGTGATGTTACGACCGAAGAGGGCCGCTTCCCACGATCCGTCCTGGCGGGCGTAGCCGAGCTTGAGGCCCCCCTCGAAGTTGCCGTCGGTATAGAACTCGCGCGACTCGTACAGGAACAGGTTGGTGCGGCCCTGCATGTTCCAGTCGGTGTAGGCGAAGATCTCGCCGCCTTCGCCGACCGGCCAGGTGAAGCGGGCGGTGAAATCCAGGATGTACTCGGGCGCGTTCGGGAACGGGTTGCCGTTGACGAAGGCGCGGTTGAAGCCGTTCACCGGGTCGGTGACCGTGCACTGGGCGCAGACGCCGACAGTCAGGGCCGAGTCGTTGATCTCGGTGTCGGCGTAGCTGTAGCCGCCCGTCAGGGTCAGGTGCTCGTTCACCACCCACTCGCCGTCGAGCTCGAAGCCCCAGGCCTTGCCTTCCTTGGCGTTCAGCAGCAGCACCTGGTTGCCGGCGCCGCCGACCGCGGTGAACTGCGGGTCGTCGACGGTGTAGGTGAACAGCGCGCCGTTCAGGCGGACGCGGCGGTCGAAGAGCTCGCTCTTCACACCCGCTTCCCACGACAGGATGGTCTCCGACTGGGCGACCGAGGGCGCGCCGAAGAAGGCCACGTCACGGCCCTGGATAGTCGGACCGCGGAAGCCGCGGGCGACGCGGCCATAGAGGCTGACATCATCGTTCACGTCATAGAACAGCGCGGCGTCCCAGCTGACCTGCTCGTCCGAGACCTCGACGTCCGCGAACGGGATCGGGGCCGAGATGTCCTGCAGGGTCTTCTCGTCGCTGGTCCAGCGGAGGCCGCCGGTGAAGCGCAGCTGGTCGCTGAACTGCCAGCTCGCCTGGCCGAACACGGCCCAGGAGGTGTTCTCGTGACGCAGCGAGGTCGGGGCGACGAAGCCCGGGTCAGTGCGCATCACCGCCTCGGAGTCGAAGTAGAAGGCGCCGATCTGCCACGTGACGGTGCCGTCGCTGTCGCTGGCCAGGCGGAGTTCCTGGGTGAACTGGTCTAGGTCGGTGAGCCCGTCCGTGGTGTCGGACGGGAAAGGGATGACGCCGGGGCCGGTCACCATGTTGCCGCCGTCGATGTCGCCTCGGCTGTAGCCGTTGGTGGTCTCGAAGGCGGTGATCGAGGTCAGGGTCGCGCCCGGGAAGCTGTATTCGACCTTCAGCGAGCTGCCCCAGCCGTCATAAGCCTGCGGGTTGTTTCCGCCGCCGTCGAAATAGACCGTCTCGCGGTCGTAGTTGCCGTTCAGGTTGTTATTGCCCGGGCCGACGATGTTGGCGCGGAACACGGCCGAGGTGCCGTCCAGCGACCGGTTGCGGAAGCTCAGCAGCGCCGAAAGGTCCTCGGTCGGGGTGAACAGCAGCTGCAGCCGGATGGCGCGCTCGTCATAGCCGCCCAGCACGTTGCTCTGGCCGGTGAAGTCGTTGTCGATCCAGTCCTCGCGATGCTGGGCCAGGATGGACAGACGGGCCGACAGCTTGCCGTCGATGATCGGGCCGCCGACGCCGCCGTCGAAGGTAAAGGTGTTGAAGCTGCCGTAGGACGCCGTGGCGCGGCCTTCCAGCACGTCGGTCGGGCGGGCGGTGTCGAACTTGACGATGCCCGCCGTGGTATTGCGGCCGAACAGGGTGCCCTGCGGGCCGCGCAGGACTTCGACGCGCTCGACGTCGAAGAGCGGCGTCGACTTCAACACCACATTCTCCATCACCACGTCGTCCATGATGATCGAGACCGGCTGCGAGGCGGCCAGGTCGAAGTCGGCGTTGCCCAGTCCGCGGATGTAGAAGCGTGGCGCCACGCGGCCGTTCGAGGACTCGGCGTAGAGCGACGGGATTCTCGAGGCCAGGACCAGGATGTCCTCGCCGCCGGCGGTCATCGCCTGCAGTTCCTCGCCGCCTACGGCCGCGACGGAGAGGGGAATGTCCTGCAGGTTCTCGCTGCGCTTCTGGGCGGTGACGGTGATCTCCTCGACCGTCGCCTCCTGGGCCAGCGCCGGCAGGGCCGCGCCCAGGGTCAGCGCGGCGACGCCGCCAGACAGAACCAGGACCCGGCGCAGGGCTGTCGTTGTCTTGATCATGGATATCCTCGTGATGTTCGCCGCCGCCGCGGCCGCACGAGCCGGAACCGCCCCCAGCCCTCCTTGTGTGCTACCAGACGGTAACGTTGTTGCGGCGCAACATCGACTCGCACCCTGTCCCGCGCTGTGGATAACTTCCGCTTTCGCCACATGTTGTGTCGGCCAGGTGACATACGGTCCGTCAGCGGACGAAACGCCCGCGGCCCTCGAGCCGCGCCGGAAACTCTGCCTGCCGACGCGGAAAGGGCCGGGGATTGCTCCCCGGCCCTTCGCAACGCACGGGTGGGGACACGCACCGGCTGCGCCGGAGCATGTCCCCGCCGGGACTAGCACTTGAAGTACATGTCGAACTCGACCGGGTGCGGGTGCAGCTGCAGGCGCATCACCTCTTCCATCTTCAGCTCGATGTAGCTGTCGATGAAGTCGTCATCCATGACCCCGCCCTTCTTGAGGAAGGCGCGGTCCTTGTCGAGGTTCTCGAGGGCCTCGCGCAGCGAGCCGCAGACTTCCGGGATCTTCTTCTGCTCGCGGGGCGGCAGGTCGTAGAGGTTCTTGTCGGCGGCCGGGCCCGGATCGATGCGGTTCTCGATGCCGTCGAGGCCGGCCATCAGCAGGGCGGTGAAGGTCAGGTACGGGTTGCCCATCGGGTCGGGGAACCGGCACTCGATGCGCTTGGCCTTCGGGCTGTCGACGTGCGGGATGCGGATCGAGGCCGAGCGGTTGCGGCTGGAGTAGGCCAGCTTCACCGGGGCTTCGTAGCCCGGCACCAGGCGCTTGTAGCTGTTGGTGGTCGAGTTCGAGAAGGCGTTGATGGCCTTGGCGTGCTTGATGATGCCGCCGATGTACCACAGGCAGAGCTGCGACAGGCCGGCGTACTGGTCTCCGGCGAACAGCGGCTTGCCGTCCGACCAGATCGACTGGTGCACGTGCATGCCCGAGCCGTTGTCGGCGAACATCGGCTTGGCCATGAAGGTCGCCGTCTTGCCGTAGGCGTGGGCCACGTTGTGGATCACGTACTTGTAGAGCTGCAGGCGGTCGGCCATCGTCACCATGGTGTCGAACTTCAGGCCGAGCTCGTGCTGGGCGGGCGCCACCTCGTGGTGGTGCTTCTCGGGCTTCATGCCGAGCTGGCCCATGACTTCCAGCATCTCGCCGCGCAGGTCCTGGCAGCTGTCGACCGGGTTGACCGGGAAATACCCGCCCTTCGGGCCCGGGCGGTGGCCCATGTTGCCTTCCGGATAGGCCTTCGAGCTGTTCACCGGCAGCTCGGTCGAGTCGAAGCTGTAGCCGGTGTCATGCGGGGCGGTGGACCAGCGCACGTCGTCGAAGATGAAGAACTCGGCTTCCGGGCCGAAGAACACGGTGTCGCCGACGCCCGAGGACTTCACGTAGGCGAGGGCGGTCTTGGCCATCGACCGCGGGTCGCGGTTGTAGGGCGTGCCCGAGTCCGGATTCACGATGTCGCAGAACAGGCACAGCGTGGTCTGCTGGTAGAAGGGGTCGATGTAGGCGGTGTCCAGGTCCGGACGCAGCTTCATGTCGGACTCGTTGATGGCCTTCCAGCCGGCGATCGACGAGCCGTCGAACATGGTGCCGTCTTCCAGGAAGTCCTCGTCGACGAGGTCGATGTCGAAGGTGACGTGCTGCATCTTCCCGCGGATGTCGGTGAAGCGGACGTCGACGTACTTGACGTCCTTCTCCTTGATCATCGCGAGGATGTCCTTCGCGGTCGTGGTCTTGGCCATGTGCCTTATCCCCTAGGCTTGATGATGCGTTTCTGGCGCGCCGGTCAGATGGCCAGCGAGCCGCTTTCTCCGGTGCGGATGCGGATGACGTCGGCGATCTCCGAGACGAAGATCTTGCCGTCGCCGATGCGGCCCGTGCGGGCGGCGTTCTGGATGGCTTCCAGCGCCCCGGCCAGCTGGTCGTCGCCGACCACCACCTCGATCTTGATCTTGGGCAGGAAGTCCACGACGTACTCGGCCCCGCGGTAGAGCTCGGTGTGGCCCTTCTGGCGGCCGTAGCCCTTGGCCTCCAGCACGGTCATGCCCTGGACGCCCAGCTCCTGCAGGGCTTCCTTCACTTCATCGAGCTTGAACGGCTTGATGACGGCTTCGATCTTCTTCATGCGGGCCTCTGGTCGGGCGGTTGGCGGGACGGAGCATGCGCCGACGGGCCGCTTCAAGAGCGGAGCCGCGGGTCGCGCGCTGCGCTGCAGCGAATGGGTGGCGGCGCCCATGAAACAGGCGCCCGGCGCCCAAGACAAGGGCAGTGCGCCAAACCGCTTGGTTGCCGCCACGGGAAGGCGCTAGCGAGGGGCAAACGAGGTTCGAGGGAGCGGATCGATGCGCGACGACACGCCGGTTCTGATCGGGGGCGGCCAATTCACGTACCGCGGCGCGGCGGACGCGTCGCCCTCGCCGCTGGAACTGCTCAAGATCGCGGCGGAACGCGCGGTCGCGGACGCCGGTCTCCAACCCTCGGCGCTCGCCGCCCTCGACGGCGTCGCCGTCGTCGGCTTCACCATCGATGCGCCCGGCGGCTTCCAGCAGCTGCCGTTTCCCCGCCTGAAGAACCCGCCGGCCAGCTTCGCCCGCGCGGTCGGGGCCGAGCCGTCGTGGGAGGTCTACACCCACATGGGCGGCAACAGCCCGCAGCAGATCATCAACACCGCCTGCGAGCGCATCGCCCGCGGCGAGAACGAACTGGTCTTCGCGGGCGGCGCGGAGTTCCTCGGTTCGCTGATGAAGCGGCTGAAGGGCGGCGCCGGCTTCGCGGGCTGGGAGGATCCCTACGCGATCGAGGCCGAGCCGAAGCGGATGGGCGATCCGCGGCCGGGCACGACGCCGTATGAGAACGTCCACGGCATGAACCGGCCGATCAACATCTACCCGATGTTCGAGAACGCCCTGCGCGCCCGGGACGGCCGCTCGATCCCCGACCACCAGCAGCGCCTGGGCCGGCTGTTCGCGCCGTTCAGCCGCGTCGCCGCCGCCAACCCCGACGCCTGGTTCCCCGTCGAACGCAGCGAGACCGAACTGGTCGAGGTCAACGCCCAGAACCGCTGGGTGAGCTTCCCCTATCCGAAGTACCTGAACGCCATCATGGAGGTCGACCAGTCCGCCGGGGTCCTGATCGCCTCGGTGCGCAAGGCCCGCGAGCTCGGCGTGCCCGAGGACAAGTGGGTGTTCCTGCACGGCTGCGCCGACGCCAGCGACCTGTGGCATCCGATCGACCGCCAGAACTTCCACTCCAGCCCGGCGATGGAACTGACCGGCAAGCGGGCGTTCGAGATGGCGCGCGTGACCATCGACGACATCGACTTCATCGACCTCTACTCCTGCTTCCCGGTGGCGGTGGAGGTCGGCGCCGAGGCGCTCGGCCTGTCCCTGGACGACCCGCGCGGCCTGACGGTGACCGGCGGCCTGCCGTACTTCGGCGGTCCCGGGAACAACTACGCCATGCATTCGGTGGTGATGATGCTGCCGAAGCTGCGGGCCAAGCCGGGCAGCTGGGGCCTCTGCACCGCCAACGGCTGGTACCTGACCAAGCAGTCGACGGGCATCTACTCGACGACGCCGGTCGAGGGCGCCTGGGAGCGCGAGGATCCGGCGGTGCTGCAGCGCCAGATCGACGCCCTGCCGCATCCGGCTGTCATCGAGCAGCCGGAGGGGCCGGCCACGGTGGAGACCTACACCATCGTCCACACCCGCGACGGCTATCACATGGGCATCGTCGTCGGCCGCGACTCGCACGACCGCCGCTTCGTGGCGGTGCTGCCGGACGACGAGGCGACCCTGAAGAGCTTCGAGGAGCGCGAGGGCGTCGGCCGGGCCGGGACGGTCGGCCGTCACCCGGACGGCAAGCGGAACCTGTTTACCCCCGCCTGAAATCCCTTTTCCGTCGTGGCCCGGCTTGTCCGGGCCAGCCATGCGTGGTGAGACGGCGAGGCGGAGCGCGACCTTCCAGCGCTGTGTCCGTGGGTGGCCCGGACGAGCCGGGCCATGACGGCTTGAGGGTGGAGACTGAAATGCGCGTCTACATGATCCGCCATGGCAAGCCCGCCGCCACCTGGGGCGACTCGGACGACGACGGCGACCCTGGCCTCGACGAGACCGGGCAGGCGCAGGCGCGGGCGGCGGCCGAGGCGTTGCTGGCGCTGCCCGAGGCGGACCGGCCGACGAAGGTCGTCTCCTCGCCCCTTCGTCGCTGTCGCGAGACCGCCGCGCCGTTCGCCGCCGCGCTCGGCGTCGAGGTGATCATCGACCCGATGGTCGGCGAGATTCCGACTCCGGCGAATGTCGCCCATGAGGATCGCGCGGCCTGGCTGCGCAGCGCCTTCGGCGGGCGCTGGGGCGAGATCGCCGGCGACCTCGACTATGACGCCTGGCGACGCGCGGTCGCCGCGACGGTGGCCGGCTACGCCCACACGGCGGTGTTCAGCCACTTCGTCGCCATCAACGCCGCCGTCTCGGTCGCCGAGGGCCACGACCTCGTCGTGGGCTTCCGGCCCGACCACTGCTCGATCCAGACCTTCGAGGTGGCCGCCGGCGGCGCTCTGGCGCTGGTCGCCCGCGGACGCGAAGCCGCCACCCAGGTCCTCTGACGCCATGGCGGGCGAGATCCTCACCGTCGCCGAGATGACGGCCGCCGACCGGGCCGCGATCGACGGCGGCACGCCCGGCATGGTGCTGATGGAGCGGGCCGGGGCCGCGGTGGCCGAGGCCATCCGCGCGCGGTTCAAGCCCTGTCGCGTCGTCGTCCTGTGCGGCCCCGGCAACAACGGCGGCGACGGCTATGTCGTCGCCCGGTTGCTGAAACGGCGCGGCTGGCCGGTGCACGTCGAGCAGCTCGCCCCGCCGGCGACGCCGGACGCCCGGGCCATGGCCGCCAGATGGCGCGGCGAAACCCGCCCCCTCGGCTCGGGCAAGGCCGCCGAGCTCGTGGTCGACGCCCTGTTCGGGGCCGGCCTGTCGCGACCGCTGGAGCACGAGGCCCTCGTCGCGGCCAGGGCCTCGCACGCCGACGGGCGACCGGTCGTCGCCATCGACGTCCCCAGCGGGGTCGACGGCGACACCGGGCGCGTGCTCGGCGACGCCGCCTTCCGCGCCGACCTGACGGTCACCTTCCATCGCCGCAAGATCGCCCACGCGCTCGAGCCCGGCCGCTCGCAGTGCGGCGAGGTCGTCATCGCCGACATCGGCCTCGGCGCGCCGTCGACCCGGCTGGTCGAGAACGCGCCGGCGCTTTGGCTGGACCGGTTCCCCTGGCCCGACGCGCGGGCCCACAAGCACGCGCGGGGGCGTCTGAGCGTGGTCAGCGGCGAGATGAGCTCGACCGGCGCGGCCCGGCTCGCCGCGCGCGCCGGCCTGCGCATCGGGGCCGGCGTGGTGACCGTGCTGTCGCCGCCCTCGGCGCTGGCGGTGAACGCCGCCCACCTCGAGGCCATCATGCTGCGCGGCTTCGAGACGGACGCGGAGCTGGCCGATGCGGCCGACAGGGCCGACGCGGTCGTCATCGGCCCCGCCGCCGGGGTCACGCCGCTGACCCGCGCCCGGGTCTTCGCCCTGGCGCGCACGGGCGCGGCCCTGGTGCTGGACGCGGACGCCCTGACCGTGTTCCGCGATCGGCCGGCCGACCTGTTCAAGGCGCTCGACCGCGACGACGTGCTCACCCCCCACGAGGGCGAGTTCGAGCGGGTGTTCCCCGGCCTCCTCAAGGCCGGGCCGCATCGCATCGCCGCCGCCCGCGCCGCCGCCGAGCTGGCGGGGGCCATCGTGCTGCTCAAGGGGCCGGACACCGTCGTCGCCGCGCCCGACGGCCGCGCCGCCGTCAACATCGAGACGGCGCCGTGGCTGGCCACGGCCGGCAGCGGCGACACGCTCGCCGGCTTCATCGCCGGCCTCCTCGCCCAGGGGATGGACAGCTTCGAGGCCGCCTGCGCGGGGGCCTGGATCCACGCCGAATGCGCCCGCCGCCATGGCCCCGGCCTGATCGCCGAGGACCTGCCCGGCCTCAGCGTCGGCGTGCTGCAGGACCTCTATCGCCGGCGCGGGCCGCGCAACGCGCGCTGACCCGCCGAAATCGGGGCGCGCCCATTGCCCCCGCCCCGACGCCGTCTACTCTCCCCGTCAACTCATAAAGGGGGAGGGGATCTTGATCGAAC
>CALKHU010000238.1 GCA_937991555.1 uncultured Caulobacter sp. | reverse complement strand
CGTGGGCGCGACCTGAGCCGGCTTGACCACCGGCGCTGCGGGCGCGGGCGTCGCGGGACGGGGCGCGGCGGCGACCGGCCCGGGCGCGGCGGGGCGCAGTTCGACCGTCTCCGCCGGGGCCGCCGGTTGCGGCGCCGGTCGCGGCAGCACCGGCTCGGGGCCGGGCGCGAAGGTCGGATCGCTGACCACGCCGCCGTCGTCCTTGTGGATGGTCAGGCCAGCCGCCGCGTCGACCTCCGGCTGGTCTTCCGGCTTGGGCTCGACCTTGGCGGCCTCGACCGTGGTCCCGACAGGCTGGGGCGCGTCGTCGGCGCCGCGCAGGCCGTCCTTGTAGAGCCACACGCCCACGCCGACGATCAGCACCAGCAGGATGACGGCGCTGATCAGCAGGATCGACGATCCCGAGCCGCCGCCCCGCACCGGCCGGCGGGCGTCGAAGGACAGCGGGGAATCGGTGGGCGGCGTGTAGGCGCCGCGATCGTGGTCGGACATCTTCAGGCAGGCTCCAGGGAGCGAATTGGCGGGCGCAGCGGCGAATCGCGCGCCGGTGGCGCCCAGTCTATCGAATCGGCGTTCCGGACCGGAAGCGACGAGACACGTCGCCCGCGGATCAGGACCAGGTGTCGAGCTGGAACAGCTTCCGGTGCTCTTCGATGGCGTAGCGGTCGGTCATGCCCGCGATGTAGTCGCAAACGACGCGGGCGCGGCCGGTGTCGTCGCGGTTCTGCGACCGGGTGAACCATTCCGAGGGCATCACCTCGGGCTCGCTCATGAACAACGAGAACATCTCGGCGATAATGCGGCGCGCCTGGCTGCGTGTGCGGTTGACCTTCCAGTGCCGGTACATGCGCTCCATCAGGAAGGCGCGCAGGCGGGCGAGGTCCTCGTTCATGTCCGGCGAGAACGCGACCAGCGCTTGGCCCAGGCCGCGGACGTCATCGGGGCTGGCCACGCCGCTCTCGCGCGCCCGGCGCAGGGTCTCGCCCATGACATCGTCGACCATGGCCCCGATCATGCGGCGCACGGCCTCCAGCCGCGTCAGCCGGTCGTCGAGATCGGGGCGCTCGGCCTTCACGCCGTGCAGGATCGGACCGATCAGCGGCACGTCGAGCAGTTCGTTGAGCTGGAACAGACCGGCCTGAAGGCCGTCGTCGACGTCGTGGTTGTTGTAGGCGATGTCGTCGGCGAGGGCTGCGACCTGAGCCTCGGCCGACGCCCAGGTGCCGAGCTTGAGGTCGTAGTCGGCGTCGAACCGCCGGATCATGTCCCAGGACGGACGGGACAGTTTGTCGGTCACCGGGCCGTTGTGCTTGATGACTCCCTCGAGCGTCTCCCAGGTGAGGTTCAGGCCCTCGAAGTCCGGGTAGCGGTGCTCGAGCTTGGTCACGACGCGGAAGGTCTGCACGTTGTGATCGAAGCCGCCGTACGGCTTCATGCTGTCGTCGATCTGGTCCTCGCCGGCGTGGCCGAAAGGCGGATGGCCGAGGTCGTGGGCCAGGGCGATGGTCTCGGCGAGGTCGTTGTCGAGGCCGAGCGCGGTGGAGATCGAGCGCGCGATCTGCGCCACCTCCAGCGAATGGGTCAGGCGCGTGCGGTAGTGATCGCCCTCGTGCGCCACGAAGACCTGGGTCTTTTCCTTCAGCCGGCGGAAGGCCGTGCAGTGGATGATGCGATCGCGGTCGCGGGCGAAGGGGGTGCGGGTGCGGCTCTCCTCGCCCGGATGCCGCCGGCCGCGCGACCGAGCCGGATCCTCGGCGTAGGGAGCCCGCGGCGGCGGCTGGAAGAGGTTGGACATGCGTCGGCCCTGCGTTGCGCCCCTTCCCTGGAGGCGCGGGGTTGCACATATATGAAGCCGCAGAGTTTTCCACAGCCTTGAGTCCCGCCTTGGCCACCGCTGACGTCACCCTTTCCGAACAGGCCGCCCGCCGCATCCAGTCCATCGGCGCCGCCGAGGGGCGGCCGGTCATGCTCCGGGTCGCCGTCGACGGGGGCGGCTGCTCGGGTTTCCAGTACCGCTTCGACCTCGTCGAGAGCGCGCAGGACGACGATCTGCGCATCGAACGCGACGGCGCCGTGGCGCTCGTCGACGACGTCTCGCTGGCGCTGCTGAAGGGGTCGGAGATCGACTTCGTCGACGAACTGGCCGGCGCGGAGTTCCGCGTGCGCAACCCGAACGCCCGCTCGAGCTGCGGCTGCGGCGTCAGCTTCTCGATCTAGTCATCCGAAGGAGGGGCGCATGCTCACGGCGCTGTTGATGGCGGCGGCGCTCGCCGGCGCTCCCACAGAGTCCTTCGTCGAGATCCCCGGCGGCGCCGCGCCGCTGAAGGCGACGCTTCTGGCGCCGGAGGGCCGTCCGCGGGCGGCGGTGGTCATCCTGCCCGGCTCCGGCCCGACGAACCGCGACGGCGACAGCCCGCTGGGCGTGAAGGGCGCGACCTACCGGCTGCTGGCCGAGGGCCTGGCGGCCGAGGGCGTGGCCTCGCTGCGGATGGACAAGCGCGGCATGTTCGCGAGCGGTCCTGCGGCGGCCGATCCGAACGCCGTGACCGTGACCGTGCTGGCCGAGGACGCCCGCGCCTGGGCCCGCAAGCTGAAGGCCGAGACCGGGCTGCCCTGCGCCTGGCTGCTGGGCCACAGCGAGGGCGGCCTGGTGGCCCTGATCGCCGCCCAGGACGACCGCGACATCTGCGGCCTCGTGCTGGTCGCCGCCGGCGGCCGGCCGATGGCGGAGGTGTTGCGCGAGCAGCTGCGCGCCAACCCGGCCAACGCGCCGGTGCTGGACCAGGCGATGCACGCCATCGCCGAGCTGGAGGCGGGCCGGCGGGTCGATGTCGCCGGCATGCATCCGGGCCTGCTGCCGCTGTTCCATCCGGCGGTGCAGGGCTTCCTGATCGAGATGTTCCGCCAGGATCCGGCGAAGCTGGCGGGCGCCGTGCGCAAGCCGGTGCTCATCGTCCAGGGCGAGACCGACCTGCAGGTCAGCGTCGCCGACGCCCGGGCGCTGAAGGCCGCCCGACCGGACGCCGAACTGCTGCTGTTGCCGGGCGTCAACCACATCCTCAAGGCCGCGCCGGCCGATCGCGCCGCCAACCTGGCGACCTACGCCGACCCGTCCCTGCCGCTGGCGCCGGGCGTGGCCGAGGGGATCGCCGCGTTCGTCACGGCCCGCTAGCCGGGGATGAACTGCAGCACGATGACCATGAGCAGCCCCCAGATCAGGGGCGCGCTCATCACCGACCATGTCATCTGCTCGCGGCCGCGTCGCCAGTAGACCCAGGCGACGAAGGGCGCGACGAGACAGACGATCCAGAAGGTGATCATCAGGAAGAAGCCCAGCCAGGCCAGCGGGTTGAGCAGGTTGCCGCGCTCGTCGAAGACCAGCGGCGAGAACAGCGTCCCCACCGCCCCGACCGGCGCGAGGCCGACGCAGACCAGCGTCGCGAGGATCAGCAGGATGAACCTCGTGCGCTGCTCGCGCTCGGCTATGGTCTTGAGCCCCCTGGCCATGGCTCCTAGCCTGACGCCCTTGAAACGGAGCCGTCAATGCGACTCGCCACCTGGAATGTGAACTCCGTCAACGCTCGCCTCGAGACTGTGCTGGGCTGGTTCGAGGCGGCGTCGCCGGACGTCGCCGTGCTCCAGGAAATCAAGTGCATCGACGAGAAGTTCCCGGCCGAGGCCTTCGAACGGCTCGGCTACAACGTCGCCGTCCACGGCCAGAAGACCTACAACGGCGTGGCCATGCTGTCGAAGCACCCGCTCGAGGACGTCCGCAAGGGGCTGCCGGGCGACGACAGCGACGAGCAGGCGCGCTACATCGAGGCGGTCGTGTCCGGCCCGACCCCCGTGCGGATGGTCGGCATCTATCTGCCCAACGGCAACCCGATCGGCGGCGAGAAGTTCGCCTACAAGTTGGCCTGGATGGAGCGGCTCCGGCGGCATGCGAAGGCGCTCCTGGCCTTCGAGGAGCCGCTGGTGATCGCCGGCGACTACAACGTCATCCCGTTCGAGCAGGACGTCGAGAAGCCGCAGGACTGGCTGGGCGACGCGCTGTTCCAGCCCGAGAGCCGCGCGGCCTACCGGGCGCTGCAGAACCTCGGATTCAGCGACGCCTACATGCAGGCGGACGGCGCGCCGGGCGGCTACACCTTCTGGGACTATCAGGCCGGCGCCTGGCAGCGGAACAACGGCATCCGCATCGACCACGCCCTGCTCTCGCCCCAGGCGGCCGACCGGCTGGTGCGGGTGGATATCCATCGCGACGTCCGCGGCGGCGAAAA
>CALKHU010000237.1 GCA_937991555.1 uncultured Caulobacter sp. | reverse complement strand
CTCGAACCGACACTCCTTTCGGAACCGGATTTTGAGTCCGGCGCGTCTACCAGTTTCACCACACCCGCACAGGTGCGCGTCCCGCTGGGGACGCGGGTGAAGGACGGTCGATTGCCACAGGCGGGCCTCGACCGTCCACCTCAAACCGGCGGTCAGATCTTCGTCGGATAGACCGGCTTGATGTCGACCGGGATGTCCTTGAGCGTGGCGATGACCATCTTCGCCTCGGCGTCCAGGTGGGCGTACCGGTCGAAGAAGGCGACCATGCCGGCGTAGTCGCCGTCACCCTGCAGGCGGACGATGTCGGCGGTCAGGTCGCGGACGGCGGTCTCCATCTTCGCGTTGTCGACGCGGAACTTCTTCTGCGCCGGATCCCAGACGATGGCGCCCTTCGATTTCAGGTAGCCGTACTGCAGCGCCGCGCCGCGGCCGTGGGCCTCCTCGTCGCCCCAGCGGGCGGCGCGGAACAGGCCGGCCAGGTAGGTGGCGAACAGCTGCGGCTTCTCGGCGGCCGGAAGCTCGCCCTTCTGCATCATGAAGAGGATGTTCCAGACGCCCATGACGTCGGCCTTGGCCTCCTCGGCCGTGCCGCCGATGTCCTTGAGCTCGGCGCTCACCGTGGTCGTGCGGCCGTTCACGACGATCGTGCCCGGCCCGATGCTGTGCGACAGCTCGTGGAACAGGGTCTCCAGCGTCATGTACTTCCTGTTGACCAGTTCCGCCTGGCCGGAGACCAGCGCCCGGGCGGCGATCGGCGCGAGGATGCCCTCGTACTTGGCGCCCAGGACGTTCGACAGGATGACCTTCTTGGCGCCCTTGGCCTCGCGCACCCGCTCGTCATTGGGCAGGTTGAAGGCGATGGTCTGCGGGCCATGCAGGTTGTCGCCGCCGCCGCTGATCTGCTCGGCGACCGCGATGGGGCTGTCGCCGCCGCGCTTGAAGTTCTTGTAGCGCTCCTCGACCGGGAGGTTGGCCTCCATCGCGGTCAGGTAGCCCTTGTACTTGTCGAGCGCCGAGCTTTCGGCCGGATTCTTGAGGGTGACGAAGGCCTCGAAGGCCGCCTTCTGGCCCATCATCTCGTCGGTGTAGGTCTCGTACGGCCCGATGGCGACCTCGATCGGCGTGCCGGCCAGATCCATCCAGGCCATCTCGGACTCGAAATAGTCGTTGGTCCGGAAGGCCTTGGCCCGCAGGGTCAGGAACCGCTTCAGGCTCGGGTTGGCGGTGATGGCGGCGGCCTGCTCCATCAGCGCGGCGGCCTTCTCGAGCTCGGCCCTGTACTCGACCGAGTAGGGCACGGCGACCAGCCTGTCGCCCTCGCGCCGGACCACCGTGTAGGTGTCCATCAGCGCCGCCTTCTGGTCCGGGTGGGCGGCGAGGTAGGCCTCGAAGTCCGCCTTGGTCATGCCGGCCGGGTAAAAGCCGTGGCCCGGGCCGTCGGCGCCGCCCTGGGCCACCCGCTGCCTGTCGTAGATGGCGGTCATCTGGCCGGCGGCCTGGATCAGCAGGTTGACGACTTGCCGCTCCTCGTCGGTGAGGAAGCCGGTGTCGGTCTTCATGGTGATGGTGGCGTAGCCGCCGGAGTCGGCCGAAGCCGTGGCCGCCGGCTTTTCGGCGGGCTTGTCGCAGGCGGCGAGCGGCGCGCAGGCCAGCATCAGCCAGGCGAAGGGCGTTATGGGACGCATGGAGGATTTCCGTCGGAGGATTCTGATGGCGGACAGTCGCAGCGCCCTGCCGCCGGGTCAACGCGCGGCGCGGTCGCCTTCGCCTCAGCCGCCCTCGCCCGAAAGCCGGGCGGCGGCGCCCTCCAGCCGCTGCAGCAGGCGCTTGAGCTGGGCGACCTCGGCGGGGGCGAGCCCGGCGAGCAGGGCGGCCTCGTAGGCCAGGGCCAGCGGGGCGATCTCGCCGTGCAGCCTCCGTCCGGTCTCGGTCAGGGCCAGGATGTGGGACCGCCCGTCCGAGGGGCTGTCGCTGCGGGCGATCAGGTGGCGGGCCTGCAGGCCCTGGGCGGCGCGGCTGACGGTGACCTTGTCCATGGCCGAGCGGGCGACGATCGCCTGGGGCGACAGCGGCCCCTCGGCGAGCACCGCCATCAGCCGCCATTGCGGAATGGTCAGGCCGAAGCGGTCCTCGTAGGCGCGGGCGATCAGTCGGGAAACGCCGCTCGAGGCGACCGCCAGCCGGAACGGCAGGTAATCATCCAGGGCCAGGCCCTCGGCCTTCCCGCCGTCACGGGCGGGAAGCGGCGTCACGTTCGACATGCCCTTGGGCCTCCTGGTCATTTTCCGGGGACCACGACCTCCTGTTCGATGGCCCCGAAGATCGAGTGCCGCCTGGCGTCGCGCATCTCAATGCGGACCCTGTCGCCGTGGCGCAGGAACGGCGTTTTCGCCTCTCCGGCGAGCAGCGTCTCGACGGTCCGCACCTCGGCGATGCAGGAATAGCCGAGTCCGCCCTCGCCGATCGGCTTGCCGGGGCCGCCGTCGGCGTCGCGGTTCGACACGGTGCCGGAGCCGATGATCGAGCCGGCGCACAGGGCGCGGGTCTTCGCCGCATGGGCGATCAGCGTCCCGAAGTCGAAGGTCATGTCGACGCCGGCGTCGGCCTCGCCGAACGGCTTGCCGTTCAGCTCGACCTCGAGCGCGCCGTGCAGCTTGCCGTCCTTCCAGCGGTCGCCCAGCGAGTCGGGCGTCACCGCGACCGGCGAGAAGGCGCTGGCCGGCTTCGACTGGAAGAAGCCGAAGTTCTTGGCCAGCTCGGCAGGGATCAGGTTGCGCAGCGAGACGTCGTTGACCAGCATCACCAGCCGGACAGACGCCAGCGCCTGCTCCCGGCTCGCGCCCATCGGCACGTCGCCGGTGACCACCGCCACCTCGCCCTCGAGGTCGCAGCCCCAGGCCTCGTCCAGCAACGGAATCGGATCGCGCGGGGCCAGGAAGCCGTCCGAGCCGCCCTGGTACATCAGCGGATCGGTCCAGAAGCTGTCCGGCATCTCGGCGGCGCGCGCCTTCCGCACCAGAGCCACATGGTTCACGTAGGCGCTGCCGTCGGCCCACTGGAACGCGCGCGGCAGCGGCGAATGGGCGTCGTGCTCGTGGAAGCGCTCGCGCGGCACGGCGCCGTGTTCGAGGCTGTCCGCCAGTCCCTTCAGGAGCGGCTCGCACCGCTCCCAGTCGTCGAGCGCCGCCTGCAGGGTGGGGGCGATCGTGTCGGCCGGGGTGAACCAGGCCAGGTCAGAGGAAACGACGACGAGGCGGCCGTCACGGCCGCCCTTCAGGGACGCAAGCTTCATCAGTGGGCTTTTTTCTCTTCGATCAGGGCGACGAGCGCCGGGTCGGGCTTCTTGGGTGCGGTGAGGTCGTGATGGGCGGCGCGGAGCTCGGCCATGCGGGCGGGCTTGTCGCTCCACCAGGCCTCGAACTCGCGGACCGACTTGCGGACCAGGATCAGCTGCTCCTCGAGCGTCAGCGGCTTGTCCTCGTCCTCGTCGTGATGGTCGTCGTGGCCATGGCCGTGGTCGTCGTGGCCGCCGCCATGGCCGGTCTTGTCGCCGCCGATGTTGAGGGTGATCGAGTGGCCGTGGACGGTCTCGGCCACCGTCGTCGTGGCGCCGGCCTCGGCGACGTGCTTCGGCTCGTGGTGGCCGTGACCGCCGCCGTGGCCGTGACCGCCGCCGTGGCCGTGGCCGCCCCCGTGGCCATGGCCGCCATGGCCGTGGTCGTCCTTCTTCTTTTTCTTCTCGTCCTTCTTCTCGTCCTTCTCGCCCATGGCCTCGCCCAGCTTCTTCAGCTGCTTGCTGAGGCCGCCGGCCAGAAGCACGCCGCCGAGATGCGACTTCACCACCCGGCGCAGAACGTCGGCCCCGCGCAGGATGCCGAACTCGTCCTGGCGCAGCGCATAGCGCGCCGCCGCCAGCACATGGGCGTAGATTTCCTCCAGCCGGGCGTCGCCGCCCTTCTGCCGCGCCTCGCCGCCGCCTCGCAGCGCGTTCAGCAGCAGCAGCGCCAGCACCCCGGCGATGATCCAGCCGGCGACGCCGACCGGAGTCAGCATCCCCTGGACCGGCTCGGGTCCCCACGGAAATTCGCTATGATCGATCATACCCATACCCCCTCGGCCGGGCCGCCCTTCTAGCCGCCCCTGCGGATCGTCCGGCTGACCCGCGCGCCCGCATCGTAGCGCGAAGGACCGCCGAACACCGCTATCTCGACGAGAATGTCCCCGCCTTCAGCGTCCTGCCAGAGGTAGTTGCGTTCCACCTGCACATTTCGCCCGGCAGGGGAAATTCCGTCGAAGGTGTCGCCCCAGGGCGTGACCTTGCTGGCCTCGCGCCAGGACAGGGTCATGGCGCGGGCCAGCTCATCCTCGGCCATGGCCAGCAGATCCGGGTCGGCGGCGGCGCTCACCCCTGCGCCTTCCAGCTGTCGACATAGGCGGGATTCTCGACCGCCGCGGCGCCCTCGCCAACTTCCAGGGGATCGCGGGTGTCGATCATCACCGCGTACTCGTCGGTGGCCTCCTTGTCCTGGACCAGCATCTTCTTGAGCGCCTTGGGATGCGGCCCGTGGGTGAAGCCGGACGGGTGGAAGGTCATCATCCCGGCCTCGATGTGGTCGCGGCTGAAGAAGTCGCCGGCGTGGTAGAACAGCACCTCGTCGTAGTCGTCGTTGTTGTGGAAGAACGGGATCTTGATCGCGCCGGGGTCGGTCTCGAACGGCCGCGGCGCGAAGGTGCAGACCACGAACCGGTCGGCCAGGAAGGTAGTGTGGACGCTCGGCGGCAGATGGTAGCGGGCGCTGACCAGCGGCCGGAAGTCCTTCACATTGATCCGCGCCGGCGAAAGCTCGCCGTGCCAGCCGACGGCGTCCAGCGGGTTGTACGGATAGGTCGCCACCGACACCTGGCCGCGCTTCTTGATGAGCACCGCCGTCTCGCGATCGTCGGCCTGGTGGTCGCGGAAGGCCTCGTCCATCACCGGGGTGTCGAACAGGGCCGGGTCGAACAGCGCGTGCGGGCCGAGCAGGCCCTTGTCCGGCAGGGTGTAGTGGCCGTTCGTCGCCTGGATGGCCAGGATGGCGGTCGGCGCCGAGGGCGTGAGCCGCCACATGGTCCCGCGCGGCAGATAGAGATAGTCGCCGGCGACGTAGCCGATGCGGCCGAAGTCGCAGAACAGGTCGCCCTGCCCCGCATGGACGAACAGAAGCTGGTCGCCGTCGGCGTTGCGGGCCAGGGCCGGCATCGGCGTCGACAGCTTCCAGAAGCGCATCTCGCAGGCGGCGTTGTGCAGCACAACCGGCGCATCCCAGGGCGAGGACGCCGCCTCGTTGAGGCCGTTCAGGTCGAAGGCGCGCGGGCGCAGCGGCCCCTCGAAGCTGGTCCAGCCCGTCGGCGGACGGCGGTGATAGAGGAAGGCCGCCGGGCCGAAGAAGCCCTCCTTGGACATCTCCCGCTCATAGGTTCCCTCGGGCAGGTCGGCGTGCGCCTGGCGGCTGTGCCGCCCCTGCGCACCGCGGACCGGGATCCAGTTACCCTTGGCCATGACTACTGCTCGTCCTTGTAGATGGAGACCACGGTCGGCTGACCGTCCGCGGCGCGGGCGCGGTACATGCCCGGGGTGTTGAAGCTCCAGGCGATCTGCCCGTCCGGCGCGACGGCGATGACGCCGCCGTCGCCGCCGAGGGCGGTCAGCCTGTCCTGGATGACGGCGTCGGCCGCCTGCTGCAGCGTCAGCCCCTTGTATTCGACCAGGGCGCAGACCTCGCGGGCCACTGTCAGGCGGATGAAATACTCGCCCGATCCGGTCGCGGAGACGGCGCAGGAGTCGTTGCTGGCGTAGGTGCCCGCGCCGATCACCGGCGCGTCGCCGACCCGCCCCCAGCGCTTGGCGGTCATGCCGCCGGTGGAGGTGCCGGCGGCGACGTCGCCGCGGCTGTCGAGCGCCACCACCCCGACGGTGCCGAACTTGCGGTCGCTGTCATCGGGGATCTGCAGCATGGCGGACGGCGCCGGCGCTCCGGCCGGACGCGGCGGGACCGGCAGGCCCTGGGCCGTCAGCTCCCTGACCAGCCCCTGCCAGCGCCGCTCGGTGAAGAACCAGGACGGGTCGACCTGCTCGAGCCCCTGCGAGGCGGCGAAGGCGTCGGCGCCCGGGCCGATCATCATCACGTGCCTCGACTTCTCCATCACCGCGCGGGCCAGGGTGATGGGATGCCGCGTGCGGGTGACGCCGGCCACCGAACCCGCCTTCAGGGTCCTGCCGTCCATGACGGCGGCGTCGAACTCGTTGCGCCCCTCGGCGGTGAACACCGCGCCCCGGCCGGCGTTGAACAGCGGATCGTCCTCGAGATCGCGGATCACCGCCTCGATCGCGTCCATGGCGCTGCCGCCGTCGGCGAGCACCTTCGAACCCTTGGCGGCCGCGGCGGCCATGGCGGCCCGATAGGCGGCCTCGACCTCGGGCGTCAGGTCCTTGCGCTCGATGACGCCTGCGCCGCCGTGGATCACCAGCGCCCACTTGGGCTTGGCCAGCGCCGGCGTGGCGAGCAGGGCGAGGGCTGCCACAATCAGACCGAGTATTTTCAATTGCACTCTCGCCATGTTCGCCCTATGTTCACGCCATGTCTGAGGTGACCGACATTGTCGTGCCGATGCTCCAGCGGATTCAGTCGCAGCTGAACCGCATCTCGGACGACATCGCCAACCTCAAGGAGGACATGTCCAACATCAAGGTTCGCCTCACGCTCGTCGAGGAAGGCATGATGGCTCTCAATCGCCGCATGGACCACTTCGACCTTCGGGTCGAACGGATCGAACGGCGACTGGAGCTCATCGAAGTCTAGTCCGCCTTCACCACGCCGCGACGGATCTGGTCGAGCTCGATCGACTCGAACAGGGCCTTGAAGTTGCCCTCGCCGAAACCCTCGTTGCCCTTGCGCTGGATGATCTCGAAGAAGATCGGACCGACCTGGTTCTCGGTGAAGATCTGCAGCAGCAGGCCCTGGCCCTCGGTCGGGGCGCCGTCGAGCAGGATGTTCAGCCGATGCAGGCGGGCGGTGTCCTCGCCGTGGTCCTTCACGCGGGCGTCGAGCAGTTCGTAGTAGCTGTCCGGGGTCGACTGGAACTTCACGCCGCGCGCCTTCAGCGTCTCCACGGTCGCGAAGATGTCGTCCGTCCCGAAGGCCAGGTGCTGGATGCCCTCGCCCTTGTAGTCGCGGAGGAACTCCTCAATCTGGCTCTGGTCGTCCTGGCTCTCGTTGAGCGGGATGCGGATCTTGCCGTCCGGGCTGGTCATCGCCTTGGAGAACAGGCCCGTGACCTTTCCCTCGATGTCGAAGTAGCGGATCTCGCGGAAGTTGAAGACGCGCTCGTAGAACTCAGCCCATTTCGCCATCCCGCCCCGGAAGACGTTGTGGGTCAGGTGGTCGAGGTAGGTGAGGCCGACGCTGTTCTTCGCTTCCGCCTCCTCGGCGCCGGGAATCGGCACGAAGTCGACGTCATAGATCTCCTGCGCGCCATACCGGTCGACCAGATAGAGGTTGGTGCCGCCGATGCCCTCGATGGCCGGGATGTTCAGCTCCATCGGCCCGACCGGGCCGGTCACCGGCTTGGCCCCGCGCTCGACGGCCATCCTGAAGGCCTTGGCGGCGTCGCGCACGCGGAAGGCCATGGCGTTGGCGGACGGACCGTGGGCCGCGCGGAACTCGGCCGGCTGGCCCTCCGGCTCCATGTTCAGGATGAAGTTGATGTCGCCCTGGCGGAAGCGGAGCACGTTCTTGGACCGGTGCCGGGCGACGGCCGTGAAGCCCATCGACTCGAACAGGGCCTTCAGGGCCTCGGGCTCGGGCGAGGTGAACTCGACGAATTCGAAGCCGTCGGTGCCGAGCGGATTGTCGAACAGGTCGGCTTTCGGTTGGGCGTTCATCGCAGTCTCCGCGGATCGAGGGGGCCACAAGGGAGGGGTCGGCGATCTGGTAACATATGAAACTAACCGGGTCAGCCCCCGGAAGGCTCGACCCGCGCCGCGCCGCTGCCTAATAGAACGCCCATGACCCAGCCCGACCGCTTTCGCGACGACCCCAGCCGAAGCTTTGTCAATGTCGTCATCGCCATGGCGCGGGACGCCGGCGACGAGGGGCTGTCGCTGGGCGATGTCCTCGACCGGCTGGACGAGCGGGCGTTCGGGATCGTGATCCTGATCCTCGCCATTCCCTGCCTGGTGCCGGCGCTGTACGGCGTGCCGCAGATCGTCGGCGTGCCGATCATCCTGCTCGCCGGCCAGATGCTGGTCGGCCGGCGGGAGCCCTGGTTGCCCGCCGCCTGGCTGGAGCGCCGGATCTCCCGCGAATGGCTCGGCCGCATGGCCGATTTCGCCGACAAGCGGATGCGCTGGATCGAGCGGCTGTCGAAGCCGCGCCTCCGACTGCTGACCTCGGGCCTCGGCGAGCGGCTGGCGGCGGTGATGATGATCCTCGCGACCCTGACCATCATCCTGCCGATGACCAACTCCGTGCCGTCGCTCGGCCTGTCGCTGATCGCCGCCGGCCTGATCCAGCGTGACGGCCTGTTCGTCATCGTCGGCGAGGCCATCGCCCTGGCCTGGGTGACGGCCCTCGTCGCGGTCGCCCTGGGGCTGGCCTTCGGCGCAACCTGGGCCGTCAGACTGTTCGAGCGGTTCGGGGGCCAGGCCCTGGTCGACTGGTTTTCGTCGCTGTTCGGCGGCTGACCCGTGGACGGCGGACCGGCGATGGCCAATATGTCGGGCATGACGCAACTCTACGCCTTCTTCCTGTCCCGCTGGCGCACCACTGCGTTCCTGGCCTCGGCGTTGATGCTGGCCATCGCGCACGGGTTCGAGAAGATCGGCGGCCTCGCCCCCTGCTACCTCTGCCTCAAGCAGCGCGAGGTCTACTGGGCGGCGCTCTGGGTGGCCCTGGCCGCCATGCTGCTGGTGCGCACGCGTTTCGGCGCGAACCTGCGGCGGCCGGCCAACGCCCTGCTGGGGGTGATCTTCCTGGTCGGGGTCGCGGTCGCCGCCTACCACGCCGGCGCCGAGTGGGGCTGGTGGCCGGGACCGACCGTCTGCGCCGGCGGCGGCTCGGCCGTGAGCGCCGCCGACATGGCCGCGGTCATGCGGGGCGAGGACCGCATCGCGCCGCCGTCCTGCGACAAGGCGCTGTGGGTGTTCCTCGGCCTCTCGATGGCCGGCTGGAACGCGCTGATCTCGCTGAAGCTGGCGGTCCTCAGCTTCGTCGCCACCCGAAAGGAATGGGCATGACCGCGATCCCCCCGCGCCCCGGCCGCGGCGCGGTCAAGGCCCGCCTGGCCGAGATCCTGCGCGTCGACCACGCCGGCGAGCTCGGCGCGGTCCATATCTATCGCGGCCAGCGCGCGGTGATGGACAAGGCCCGCGGCCGCCAGCGCACCGCCGCCCAGCTGGAAGAGATGGAGGGTCACGAGGCCGTCCACCTCGCCCGCTTCGACGCCCTGCTGAATGAACACCGGGTCCGGCCGACGCTGATGGCGCCGCTCTGGCGCGCCGCCGGCTTTGTGCTCGGCGCCGGAACCGCCCTGATGGGCGAGAAGGCCGCCCACGCCTGCACCGAGGCGGTCGAGACGGTGATCGAGGAACACTACGCCTCGCAGATCGCGGAGCTGGCCGGCCGGGATCCGGAGCTGGCCGCCGAGCTGGCGAAGTTCCGCGACGAGGAGCTCGCGCACCGCGACATCGCCATCGAGGAAGGCGCGCGGGACGCCGTCGGCTACCCGTTGCTCGCCGCCGTGATCCAGGCCGGCTGCAAGGCTGCGATCAGGATCAGCGAGAAGATCTAGGAACCCGGCCCGGCCTCGCGGGTTGCGGTGGCGGAGGTTCCCATGCCCGATCCCGAGCAAGTCCCCCTGCCCGATCCCGCGCCGCCTTTCGACCCGACGCCGCCGGAGGTGGATCCCGACCTGCCGACCGAACCGCAACCGGCGCCGCCGATCGACCCCGAGGTTTCGCCCACCGTGGCGTGACAGCTGCTCACCGTCCTACCGGCAGCGGGATTCCCAGCCGGTTTCGCGGCCGTTGGCGACCAGCACGCCGCCGGAGATATAGGCCCGGCCGCTCCTCGGGTCGCGCGACTCGATCACCCGGATCCGCTTGCCGTCGAGGGTCAGGACGACCTGGAACGGCAGCCCGCCGTCGCTGACCTCCTCCATCGCGATGATCGCGGGCGAGAGGATCCGGGCCGAGTTCACGACATAGCCCGACTGGCTGCCGCCGGCGTCGTAGACCAGCCTGACCGTGCCGTCGCCCTGCGCCTCGTAGCGCGTGTGGGGGTTGGCGAAGGAGGCGGGCTGGGCGCAGTCCTTCGAGTAGACGCCGGGCAGGCCGAAGCGCCTGAGCGTGGTCGCGGCGTCTTCGGCCGAGGCGGCCGCCGGCATGGCCGAGAGCGCGACGGCTGCGACGATGGCGAAGCGGATCATGGACGTCTCCGGTTGGGGCGCTGAGGGCGACCGACGCCGCCCTAGGGGCAGCGGGTTTCCCAGTTCGTCTCGCGGCCGGACGACAGCAGCACGCCGGCGGCGATGAAGGTCTGGTTGATCGACGGGTCGCGTGAGGCGATGACCCGCGTGCGCCGGCCGTCCATCGCGATCGTCACATCCGCCGGCTGGCCCGAGGCGTTGGTCTCGCTGATGACGATGAGCTGGCGGGAGAGGATCCTCGCCTTGGTGACGGTGTAGACGATCTCTCCCGCCGTGCCGAAGCTGAGCGTCAGGCGGGCGGTCCCGTCCGGCAAGGCTTCGAAGATGCTGCGGGTGTTGGCCTCGCTGACCGGGCTGGCGCAGGCCTTCGACCATTCTCCGATCAGGCCGAACTCGGCCATCGTCCCGGCCGGAGTCCCGGCCGCGGCCGGCAAGGCCGCCATCAGGCTCGCCGTGGCGGCGCCCGCGATCAAGATGCCGCGCATGAGGACCTCCCAGGTGACCGGTCCAGCATGCCCGCGTCCGTCGGGCGGCGAACCGCCCGAAAGGGGGGAACAGCGCTCGTCAGCGCAGCGCCATGACGCTCCAGATGGCGCGCAGGGCCCGCAGCTGCCTGTCGGTAGTCTCGCGCAGGTCGTGGCGCGCGCCGAGCTTGAGGCCCACCCGGTTGCCCCGCCGCCAGCGCACCTCGGCGTCCCATGCGACGCCCTCGCTCACCTGCATGAGGTGGAGCTCGTTCGGCACCAGATGCGGCGCCGACATCTCGACCATGGCCCCGTCAGGGGTCAGGTTGCGGATGACGCAGTCGACCGTCAGGCTGGCGTCGCGGCTCGCAACCTTGCCGGCGAGGAGCGAGCGGCCGCGCGGCCGGCTCCGGCGCTGAATGGGGTCTGCGGTGGTCCTTGCGATGTTACGGGCTTCCATGAGTCCGGCGTAGCGTCCGAACGTTGACAACCTGTTCTCCCGGAGCGTTTTCCCCGGGTCCGTTTTTGCCTGTGGAGAGCGGGAACGGTCGTCGCCCGGGTTCGTTCGGCTGGCCTGGACCGGGTTGGAGGATCCCATGCACGAGCAGAACACGGACCCCGCGACGCTGCGCCTTCGCGACGATCCGCTGTCGATCGCCTGCCTCGCGGGCGTCGGCGTCAGCGTGCTGCTCATGAGCCTGACCCTCTGGCTCGCGTGAGGCGTCAGGCCTCCAGCTCGATGTCCCAGTAGAGGTAGTCCAGCCAGCTCTCGTGCAGGTGGCCCGGCGGGAACCGGCGGCCGTGCTCCTGGAGCTCGTGCATGGTCGGCCGCCGCGGGCCGCGGTGCGGCTGCATGTGCGCCTCCCGCGGCGTCCGGCCGCCCTTGGCGAGATTGCAGGGCGCGCAGGCGGTGACGATGTTCTCCCAGGTCGTGCGCCCGCCCCGCGAGCGCGGGATCACATGGTCGAACGTCAGGTCGTTCCCCGCCCCGCAGTACTGGCAGGCGAAGCTGTCGCGCAGGAACAGGTTGAACCGGGTGAAGGCAGGCGGCCGGTCCTGGGAGACATAGGACTTGAGGGAGACGACGCTCGGCAGCCGCATCTCGAACGACGGACTGTGGATCACCTTGTCGTAGGTGGAGACAACCTCGACGCGCTCGAGGAACACCGCCTTGATCACCTCCTGCCACGGCCAGAGGGACAGCGGGTAGTAGCTCAGCGGCCGGTAGTCGGCGTTGAGCACCAGGGCGGGCCAGCCCGACGGCGGCGCGCTAAGCACCTGCATCGGACGCCTCCCCGGGGAAGCTTCTGAATGAGTACGCGACCGACCTGAAGACCGACCTCGCTTTCCGCACGTCTTCGCGGGATCGCCAATCATCCCCGAGCGCGACTCGGAGAGTAGCGCAGGAACGGCGACGGCACCAAGACAACGGCCGAACGCCCCGGCGGGCGGCCGCGCCGTCTATCCCGGGAGGCCGGACGCCCTGCGCCAGGAGTCCGGAACCGCGTCCGCGGCCGGTTCGGGCGTGATGGCGCTCTGGATGGCGTCGCCCCTGAACCCGATGATCTCGGCCTGGGTGACGCCGGGCATCGCCGCGACGGCAAGGCCGACTTCAGGATCGCCATCACCGGCGACCACCGCGCCTCCACCGGCGTCGGCGGCGGCGTCCCCAACCTCTACACCGGTCCCGGCGACACCGACGGCGGCTGGCTGCTCTAGGACCGCGACCGCGGTCCCTCGCCAAAGAAAAAGGGGCGCCGCGGCGCCCCTGAGGGTCTGGCTGACCGCCCGGCCCCCAGAGCCTGATGGGCTCAGATGGAACAGCCCGGCGCGGTAGAGAGACGCCCGCCGTAGGGGAGCACGAGTTGTGACAGCGGTCTCG
>CALKHU010000236.1 GCA_937991555.1 uncultured Caulobacter sp. | reverse complement strand
TCCGTGGCGGTCGCGGCGGCGGCGGTCGCGTCGGCCGCGGCGGCCGAAGCGTCAGCAGAGGCTTCCTCGGCCTTTTCGGCCGGCTTGCCGCAGGCGGCGACGGACAGGGCGGCGACGGCGGCGCCGGCGACGAGCAGCTTGCGGAGCATTTCGGAGGTCATGTTTCGGTCCCCTGTGAGGCGTTTGAAGCGCTCCTGCGGGGGAGCGCAGACCGAGACTATGCAGCGATCATCACGACGCGCAACGCTATTTCTCACGCGCGCGTGATCACGATTTTCATGCTGCAGTGCGTCACGCCTCGTTGGGTATGTTGGACAAGGCTTCCTCCAGCTCGAGGAAGCTGGGCTGGGCGCCGGAAGGCACGTTGCCGCGGCCGATCTCGACCGAGATCTGGGCGGCGTTGCCGTGCAGGTGCGCGACCAGCACCGACTGGATGATTCGGTAGAAGGCGCCCTCCTCGTCGACCACCGCCTTCAGGCGGGCGGCCAGCGGCCCGACCAGGCCGTAGGCGAGGAACACGCCGAGGAAGGTCCCGACCAGCGCGCCGCCGATCATGCCGCCGAGGATCTCCGGCGGCTCGGTGATCGAGCCCATGGTCTTGATGACGCCCAGCACGGCCGCGACGATGCCCAGCGCCGGCAGGGCGTCGGCCAGGTTCTGCAGCGCGTGCGCCGGCTCCTGGGCCTCGTGGTGGTGCTTCTCGAGCTGCTTCTCCATCGCGTCCTCGACCTGGTGGGGGTCCTCCAGGTTCATGGTCATCATCCGCAGGGTGTCGCAGATGAAGTCGACGGCGAAGTGGTCCTTCATGATCTTCGGGAAGCGCGAGAAGATCGCGCTCTCGGCCGGCTTCTCGATGTGGCTTTCCAGGGCGATCACGCCCTTGGACTTCATGGTCTTGGTCAGCAGGAACAGCAGCGACAGCAGGTCCCTGTAGTCCGACGCCTTCCATTTGGGGCCCTTGAACGCCTTGCCGAGACCGCTGAGGGCGCCCTTGATGACGGTCAGCGAGTTCGAGATCAGGAAAGCCGCCACGCCGGCGCCCCCGATGGCCATCATCTCGTGCGGCAGGGCGTGGGTGATCACGTCCATCTTGCCGCCGGAGATGATGTAGCTGCCGAACACCAGGCCGAAGAGCAGCACGATGCCGATGATCTGGAACATGGGTAGTCCGGCGCCCCGCGAGGTTAATCGGGGCAAGATCGCCGTTAATGCTTAATGCGTGGTGAGCGCGGGGCCTGTTGCACGGCCGATTTGACGCGCCTAACAACGTTCGGATGGAGGATCAGCCCACGCCCGGCGCGCGGCCCGAGCCCCCGGCGCCGAGGGCCGCCGGGGTGTCGCAGACCCGCACCGGCGCGCCCAGGCTGGCGCCGCGGTCCTTCGCCATCCTGTTCGCGGTCTCGATCGTCGTCGCCATCGGCAACACCGGGCTGATGTCCATCCTGCCGGCCATCGGCCGCAGCATCGACGTCCCGGACGCCTTCATGGCGGCGATCTTTTCGCTGTCGGCCCTGCTGTGGGCCGTGATGTCGCCGATCTGGGCGCGGGTGTCCGACCGCCGCGGCCGCCGGCCCCTGATCATGCTCGGCCTGGCCGGCTTCGCGGTGTCGATGCTGTGCTGCGGACTGGTGGTGCTGGCGGGCCTCAACCACCTGGCGCCCTGGCCGGTGATCTTCGTCATCTTCCTGCTGGCGCGGGCGCTGTTCGGCCTGATCGGCTCGTCGTCGAACCCCGCCACCCAGGCCTATGTCGCCGAGCGCACCAGCCGGGCCGAACGCACCCAGCAGATGGCCGCCCTCGCCGGCGCCTTCGGCCTCGGCACCGTCGCCGGTCCGTTCCTCGCGCCGCTCTTCAAGCTGCCGGTGGTCGGCCTCGCGGGGCCGCTGTTCGCCTTCTCGCTGCTGGCCCTGGGGATGCTGTTCGTCGTCTTCCGCTTCCTGCCGGAGGAGCCGGTGGCCCGCGAGACCCGCCGCGTGGCCGGCGCCGGGCTTTGGAAGGACCCCAGGCTGCTGCCGTTCCTGGTCTACGGCTTCATGGTCGCGACCTGCCAGACGGCGCAGGGCTACACGCTCGGCTTCATGATCATCGACAAGCTCAAGCTCAGCCCCGAGGCGGCGCTGGGCTTCATCGCCGTGGCGATGGCGGCCGGGGCGATGGCCGGGCTGATGGCCCAGTGGGGCCTGATCCGGATGTTCAACATGGGCCCCAAGCTGCTGCTGCGCTGGGGCGTGGCGCTGGCCTGCCTGGGCAACGTCATCACGGTGTTCGCGCCGGACTACTGGACCGTCGTCGTCGGCTTCGCGATCTCCTCGCTCGGCTACGGCTTCGCGCGGCCGGGCTTCACGGCGGGCGCGTCGCTGACCGTGCACATGCACGAGCAGGCGCAGGCGGCGGCCGCCATCGCCGCCGTCAACGGCCTGAACGTGATCATCGCGCCGCTGTTCGTGGCCATGTACGAGGCCGTCGCCGTCGCCCCCTTCATCCTCAACGCCCTGATCCTGGCCGGCATGCTGGTGTTCGCCCTGAAGAACCCGATCCTGCGCGAGGCGGGCGAGAAGGCCGGCGCCGACGAGGCCGACGAGGAATCGACCCTCGCCCTGCTCGAGCGCAGCGACGAGGGCGGCGTGTAGGCGTCATTGCGTCCTTCGACACGCCGCTTCGCGGCTGCTCAGGATGACGCATCTGGAAGGGTATTCACCTGACGTCATGCTGAGCAGCGTTCGGAGAGCGCGTGTCGAAGCACGCAGGGCCTCACACCCCCGCTTCGGCCCGCAGGCGCCGGACCATGTCCACCGACAGGTAGCCGTCAGCCGGCAGGCCGCGGGCCTTCTGCCATCCGCGCAAGGCCGCGCGGGTGTTGACCCCGACGACCCCGTCGGGCGCGCCGGCGTCGAAGCCCAGCGCGCCGAGCGCCCGCTGCGCCGCCTTGCGGTCGTCCAGCGACAGCGGGACCTCGTAGGGCCACGGCCGCACCAGCTGTCCGCCGCCGGAGAAGCTCTCGGCCAGCGTCCCGACGCCGAGCGCGTAGGCGGTCGAGTTGTTGTAGCGCCGGATGGCCATGTGGTTCGGAAAGGTCAGGAACAGCGGTCCGGCCGCGCCCGCCGGCGCGATGAGGCTGGTCTGCGCCGCCCGGTCCGCCGCCGTCCAGGGCAGGCCGTCGGCGCGCTTCACGCCGAGTTCCGCCCAGCCGTCAGGCGTGTTCTTCACCGTCTCGACCACCGAATAGTCGAAGCCGGCCGGGACGGTGACCTCGCGGTGCCAGCTCTCGCCCCGCTTCCAGCCGGCCTTGGCCATGTAGGCGCCGGTCGAGAACAGGGCGTCCGCCGTCGAGCCCCAGATGTCCCGCTGGCCGTCGCCGTCGCCGTCCACCGCCGTGTTCAGGAATACCGACGGCAGGAACTGGGTCTGGCCCATGGCCCCGGCCCAGCTGCCCTTCAGCCGCGCGCGCGGGGCCTCGCCGGTGGCGATGATCTTCAGGGCGGCGATCAGCTCGCCCTCGGCCCAGTCGCGGCGGCGGCCGTGCGACGCCAGGCTGGCCAGCGAGCGGACCACGTCCAGGTCGCCCTGGATCCTGCCGAACGCCGATTCCAGCGCCCAGATGGCCAGCACGATGTCGCGCGGCGCGCCGTAGCGCTGCTCGATGGCGGACAGGTAGGGCAGGCTCTCCCGGTAACGGCGGCCCTGGGCGATGCGGTCGGCGGTGGCGACCCCCTTCACATAGTCGCCGATCGGCTTGGAGAACTCCGGCTGGCGGCTGTCGGACGCCTCGACCCGCGGGTCCGGGGTCAGGCCGGCGAGCTCGCGGTCCAGCACCTGGGCCGGCACGCCGGCGGCGCGGGCGCGCTGGTAGAAGCCGCCGATCCAGGCGTCGAACTCCGGATCGCCCGAGGTTCCGGACGGCCCGGCCGGCGCTGGCGGCGCGGGCGGCGTCCCGGGCCCCGGCGTCGTGACCACGGAGGTGGGGATCAGCTGCGGATCGGCGCAGCCGGCGAGGGTCAACAGTACGAAGGTGCGACGGTCCATGCGGGCAACCTAGCCGCAGGACCGGTCCGGGCTCAATCAAAAGCCCGACAGAGAAGAACGCGGCGGCGGGGAGGTCCCCGCCGCCGCGGCAGTCACTTCAGCCTGGCTTCAAGCAGCCTGATGAAGGCCTCGATGTTGGCCTTCACGGCGTACTCGTTCGCGATTCGGATCCGCTCGACCCCGATGAGGGCCTCGCTGACCGTGCCGGTGCCGGTGGACGAGATGACCTCGTCGATCAGCGGGGCGCCGCCGGCGACGGGGACGACCGTGTACCGGACCCGCGCCGTCACCGACATGTCCAGCCCCGCCATCGGTTGCTGCAGGTCCTGGATGTTGACCGTGATGCGGTAGGCGGCGCCGTCGTCGGCCAGGTACTCGATCGCGCGCAGGGACGATTCCAGCGCCGTCTGGAAGTCGGCGTTGGACACCTGCGACGCCAGCAGAGGATTGGTCTGCTCTCCGCCCTGCACATGCTCCACGGACAGCGCGCGGTATCGCGCCTGCCCCGGCGTGGCGGTGCTGACGATTCCCGCCGATGCGGTCATCTTCGCCGGCAGGCTGGGCGAGGCGCAGGCCGCCAGGGCGAGGGTGGCCGCGCAGGCGGCGACGATCTTCGACAGCCGGCGGTTCATTATTCGTCGCCGGATCCGGCCGCCGCCCCGGCGACGGGCTGGAGCGTCACCTCGACGGGGTTCGGCGTCAGGTCGTTCAGCGCGCCGCTGGTGGCGTCGACGCCCATGCCGATCAGGCCGCCGGCGATGACGTTGCCGGCCATGCCGGCGGCGCCGCCGCCCGACATCTTCGACGTCACGGTCACCGTGACCGGCTCGTATCCGTCCTTCGAGAAAGTCGCCTCGAAGCCTTCCTTGCGCGGCATCTTGAAGGTGCAGGGCGTGGCGGCGCAGGTGAAGCCGGTCGACGTCTTGACCGCGGCTCCCGGCGGCTCCGACTTCATGGTCACCTGCTGGGTGGTGCCGCGCGTGACCGTGGCGCAGGCGGCCAGATTGCTGAGCCCAAGGCACAGCACGAGCGCGGACGCGCCGCGCATGACGATATTCATTTGGATAGTCCCCCAATAGCGCCGACCGTCGGCGCCTGCCCGATAGCTAGACTGCACGCCCAAGGGCTGTCGAGCCCCCAAGATCACCCTATTCGTGCACTCGGGCCGCCCCGGGCGCTGACCAAGGCGGCGCGGGGTCGGCGCGGAAGGGCCTCCCGGCGTTGACTCCGGGCCCCTGCCCCCTTATAGCCGCCCGCTCTGGAAACATCCGGGAAGCCCGGACGCCGCTTTCGCGTCCGCCGCGACCCCGCCAACGGTAGACTAGGGTCATGAAGGTCAGAAGCTCGCTGAAGTCGCTGAAGAGCCGTCACCGCGACTGCAAGCTCGTGCGTCGCAAGGGCCGCCTGTACGTGATCAACAAGACCGACCCGCGCTTCAAGGCCAAGCAAGGCTAGGCAGTGCGTTCTCCCAGGGCCGTTCTCTGGGACGTCGGCAATGTGATCGTGGGCTGGAGCCCGCGTCGGCTTTACGAAAAGCTCTTCGAGGAACCGGCCGCCTGCGACCGGTTCCTTTCGCATGTCTGCACCCTCGACTGGCATGTCGAGCATGACCGCGGCGTGTCCTTCGCCGACAACGCCGCGCCGCTGATCGCGCGGCATCCGGAACACGAGCCCCACATCCGCGCCTGGGGCGAGCGGTTCATCGAGATGGTCGGACCGGTGATCGCCGAGACCGAAGACGCCATGCACGCCCTAGCCGCGCGCGGCGTGCCGCAGTTCGGGCTGACCAACATGCCGTCGGAAGCCTGGCCCGCCGTCCAGGCCCTGTCGCCGGCCTTCGCGCACCTGGCCGACACCGTCGTCTCCGGCGACGAGAGGCTGGTGAAGCCCGACCCGGCCATCTACCGGGTGGTCCTCGCCCGCACCGGGCTGGAGCCCGGGGACATCCTGTTCTTCGACGACTCGGCCGCCAACATCGCCGCCGCGGCGGACCTCGGCTTTCATGTCCACAGGTTCGAGGACCCGGCGACGGTGCGCCCGGCCCTGGTCTCCCACGGACTGCTTGAGGCCTGACGTCCGAGGGTCTAGAGCATCGCGCTTCCCCCTCCTCCCGACCTGTGAGAGCCTCTCCCCATGGCCGACGACGCCAACCCGATCGAAGTCCTCAACACCACCGCCCAGGGCCAGCTGAAGAGCATCCTGGAGCGGATCGAGCGGCTGGAAGAGGACAAGGCCGGCGTCATGGCCGACCTCAAGGAGGTCTACGCCGAAGCCAAGGGCAACGGCTTCGACACCAAGATCATCCGCAAGGTCGTGCGCCTGCGGAAGACCGACCGGGCCAAGCGGCAGGAGGAAGAGGCGCTGATCGACCTCTACATGTCCGCCATCGGGGAAGCTTGAAGCGCAAGGCGCCAGACCTGAAGGCGCAGGCCAAGCGGGCCGCGCTGAACGCCCTGAAACGCGCCCGGCGCACGGCCGACAAGGCCGGCGTCGAGCTCTCCGAATGGGAGGGCGAGTTCCTCGGCTCGGTCGAGGACCGCCTGAAGACCTACGGCCGCGCCTTCGGCGACCCGGAGAAGGGCGCCGCCGGCCAGGCCCTCTCGGCCCTGCAGACCGTGAAGCTCAAGGAGATCACGGCCAAGGCCAAGGGCGAGAAGAAGCCGATGCAGCGCAAGCCGTTCCGGCGGCGTTCGAGCGGCGGTGACGGTGAGTAACGTCCTCTCTTCCGTCATGGCCCGACTTGTTCGGGCCACCCATGCGTGGTGAGCTTGATGCGCTTTGCGTGCTTCGACATGCGCCTGCGGCGCTGCTCAGCATGACGTGGGTGGGCAGCTTTCCAGATACGTCATCCTGAGCAGCCGCCCCCGGGTCGCGCCTGCGCGCGCCCGAGGATAAACTCCGCGGCGTGTCGAAGGACGCACGGCCTGACCGGTGTTCATGGAGGGCCCGAGCCCGGATCAAGTCCGGGGCTGGCCATGACGATTTTGGAGGATGTATCGGTGACGCTTCGCTGGACGGTCATCTCGGTCGCCCTCCTCGCCGCGGCCTGCACGGCGCCGCTGCTCGGGGGCGGACGCGAGCTGGCGCCGATCTGCGTTCCGCCCGCCGGTCTGACCCCTGCGCCAGCCTACATGCCGCCCGCCGACGAGGTTGTCGCCGACGAGCCGACGGCTTTCTACATGCTGGTCCTGACCTGGGCGCCGGAGGACTGCCGGGCCAACGCCGACAAGCCGGGCTATGCCTTCCAGTGTAAGGACCATTCCTTCGGCTTCGTGCTGCATGGCCTCTGGCCCAACGGCGCGGAGCGGCGGCATCCGCGCTACTGCAGCCCGGCACCGGCGATCGCGGCGGCGACGGTTCATCAGGTGGCCTGCATGACGCCCTCGACCACGATGCAGCAGCACGAATGGGCCGCGCACGGGACTTGCGGCTGGGAGACGCCGGAAGCCTATTTCGAACAGGCCGCCGAGCTGTGGGGAGGCATCTCGATGCCGACCCTCTTTGGCCGGACGACGATGACCGCCGGCGCGGTGCGCGACGCCTTCGTCGACGCCAATCCCTGGATGAAGCGCGAGGGCATCTACATCAAGACGGTCGAGGACAACCGGCTGATGGACGTGCGGATCTGCTACGACCTCTCGTACCGGCCGATCGCCTGCCGCTCGATCGGGGCTCCGGACCGCGTGATGCTGACGATCACGCCGATGCGGACACGATAGATTCGCTCACCCGATCCAGCGCAGCGCGCGCTGGAACAGGCCGATCGTGGTGGCGTGCAGGCGGTCGCCGGTGGCCTTGGGGGCCCGCCCGGCGCAGGCGCGGGCATGGGTGCCCTCGAGGATGATCCCCAGCTTGTAGCAGGCCAGGACGGCGTACCAGTCGAGGGTCGACAGATCGCGGGTTGTGCGCGGGCGATAGTGCTCGACCAGCTCGGCCGCTGTCGGGAACCCGGTCCACGGCTGGACGCCGACCGCACCCGGCGCCGGGGTCTCGCCCTCCGGCCAGGTGGCCATCAGCCAGCCGAGGTCGAGCAGCGGATCGCCGATGGTGGTCAGCTCCCAATCGACGATGGCGGCCAGGTCGCCGCTGTCATGCCGGTACATGACATTGGCCAGGTGATAGTCGCCGTGGATGATTCCCGGCTGGAAGCTCGCGGGGCGGTGGGCGTCCAGCCAGGCGGCCACCTTGTCGACGCCGGGGATCTCCGCCGGGCCCGTCCAGCCGTCGAACTCGGCGTAGGAGTCCAGCTGGGCCTTCCAGCGGGCGACCTGGCGTTCGAGGTAGTTGTCGGGCTTGCCGAGGCCGTCGAGGCCGAGCGCCCGGTAGTCGAGGGCGCCCAGCGCCGCGATGCCCTCGACGAGGGCGAGGCCCATCCGGCGGCGGATAGCCTCCGACCCCGCGTGCAGCGCGGGCAGGCCGGTGGTCGGATTGAAGCCGTCGACCGGCTCCATCAGGTAGAAGGCCGCGCCGATCACGTCCTCCTCCGGGCAGGCGGCGATCAGGCCCGGATGCGGCACGTCGGTTCCGGCCAGGGCGCCCAGCACCCGCGCCTCGCGCCGCATGGTCTCGTTGGAGTTGGCCCGCAGGTGCGGCGGCGGACGGCGCAGGACATAGGTCCGCCCGGAGCGCCCGAACCTGAGGAGGATGTTCTGGGTGCCGCCGGCCAGGGGCACGGCGTTCTCGATCGGCCCCGCGCCGAGGCCCTTGCCGTCCATCCAGGCGGCCACGGCCGCCAGGTCCACGCCTGCTGTTTCCACCCGCGCGCCTCCGGCGTCTGTTTCAGGCCAGTTGGAAGACCTGACGCCGGGGGAGGCAAGCGTCCGCGGACGGAAAAGGCCGGGGCGGAGGGGGCCCACGGCGACGCGACGACGCCGTGTTCAGCAATAGCCCCCTCCGCCGCCGGTTCAGGCGCTGATCGCGGCGCGCGCGGCCGCCAGCTTCATCCGCTGCAGCAGGATGCGCAGCCGCTCGTCGCGGCTGGGCCGCCAGAGGATCGTCCGGCGACGGGTCACGACGCCTCCTCCAGGCCTTCCTCGCCGACGTCGAGTCCCTGTTCGCGGACCTTGCGGTAGAGGGTCGAGCGGCCGATGCCGAGGCGGCGGGCCACCTCGCTCATGTGGCCGGCATAGATCTCGATGGCCAGCTGGATCAGGTCGCGCTCGATCTCCTCAAGCGGCCGCACATGGCCGCGGGCGTCGAGGATGCGCACCGGCGCGTCCTTGCCGATCTCGGCGATCAGCTGCTGGGCGGTCGGGGCGTCGACCGGCGCCGAGAGGGCCTCCGGCGCGACCTTGACGCCGGAGATGGCCGGGAAGTCGTGCGGCTGCAGATAGGGCGCGTCGGCCAGGACGATGGCGCGGTACACGGCGTTCTCGAGCTGGCGCACGTTGCCGGGCCAGTCGAAGCCGGTGAGGATGGCCAGGGTCTCGGCGCTGGCGCCGGCCACCCGCTTGCCCTCCTCGACGTTGAAGCGGGCGATGAAGTGGTCGATCAGCGCGGGAATATCCTCCCGCCGCTCGCGCAGGCTCGGCGCCTCGACCGGATAGACGTTCAGGCGATAGAACAGGTCCTCGCGGAAGCGGCCCTCGGCGACCGCCGTCGACAGGTCGCGGTTGGTCGCCGAGACGATGCGCACGTCGACCTTGACCGAGCGCTTGGCGCCGATGGGGTCGATCTCGCTCTCCTGCAGGGCGCGCAGCAGCTTGACCTGCATGTCCAGCGGCAGTTCGCCGACCTCGTCGAGGAACAGCGTGCCGCCGTCCGCCTCGCGGAACTTGCCGAGGTGCTTCTCGGACGCGCCGGTGAAGCTGCCCTTCTCGTGGCCGAACAGGATCGACTCGACGAGGTTCTCGGGGATGGCGCCGCAGTTGACCGCCACGAACGGCTTGCCGGCGCGGTCGGACGTTCCGTGCACGGCGCGGGCGATGACCTCCTTGCCGACGCCGCTCTCGCCGGTGATCAGGATCGGGATCGACGACTTCGCGGCCCGCTCGCCGAGCCGCTTGACCATGGTCATGGCCGGGCTGTCGCCGATCAGGTCCTTGAAGGTGGTCCGGCCGGAGGCGTGCTTCTTGAGGCGGTCGACCTCGGTGCGCATCTCGCCCATCGACAGGGCGTTGCGGATCGAGACGATGATGCGCTCGGGGCTGGCCGGCTTGACGAAGAAGTCCTGGGCGCCGGCCTGCATGGCCTTGACCACCGTCTCCACGCCGCCGCCAGCGGTGACCACGATGACGGGCTGGGCGAGGCCCCGTGCGCGCATCTCCTTCAGCGTGTCCTGGCCATTCAGGCCGGGCATCTGCAGGTCGAGCAGCACGACGTCGGCCGGCTGTCCGGAGGTCAAATGGCGCAGCGCCGCATCGCCGTCCTCGGCCTGCGAGACGGCGAAGCCCTCGCGTTCGAGCACCGCCTGGATCAGACGCCTTTGCGTCGGGTCGTCGTCGACGACCAGGACCGTTTTGGTCATATGAAGATCACCCACCGGAACCGGCGACGCCCGTCATGGGGCCCCGCTCTTGTTGACCCGGATTGAAACACGGGGCGGTAAAGACCGGGTTTCGGAGACCTGAGTCGGGGGTTAACGGGGGCGTTGCGGCGCTGGCCCGCGGATCTGCGGCGAGAGGACGGTCTCTAGAGGCCGACGAGCCGGGCGCTGCAGTCCCACAGCTTCGCGGACAGGTCCGCGTCGTGCGCGACCGCGGACGGCGGAACGTCAACCAGGTCCTCACGCCGCACGGCCAGGTAGCGTCCGCGCAGGCCGGCTAAGCGCGGCTCCGTCGCCAGGGCCGCCAGCAGCCGGCCCGAGTTTTCAGGCGTGCTGACCCGGTCGGTCCGGCGCACGAGGTGCGGCAGCAGCACGCGGAAGATCAGGCCCGAAGGCCCCGGATAGTCCCGCGCCAGCCCCGTGCCCGGCGTGAAGCCGGGGTCCATCGCGATGACGGAGAGATCGGGCCGCGTCTCCTCTGTCCGCCGCGCCAGCTCGCGGACGGTCATCACATTGGCCAGCTTCGAGGTGGTGTAGGCGCGCTGGCCGCGGGTGATGCGCCGCCGGTCGAGGTCGGGATCCTGGTGCGGCCAGGCCAGCCTGGCCGGATCGATGTGCCGCGGCGGCGGGAGGCCGGTCTTCTCGGCGGGATCGTGCGTGCCGCTGGCGGTGAGGATGATCCGGCCGCCCGGAGCCATGCGGTCCAGCAGCAGGCGGGCGAGCAGGTAATGGGCGAGGTGGTTGACCGCGAAACTCAGCTCGAAGCCGTCGGCGCTCCTGGCGTCGGTGACGTTCTGGATGCCGGCGTTGAGGATCAGGACGTCGATCGCGTCGCCGCCGGCGACCGCCCCGGCGAAGGTCCGTACGCTGGCCAGGCTGGCCAGATCGAGCGGCGCCGCCTCGGCCCTGCCCTTCAGCGGTGGGGGCAGCCGGTCTGGCGCGCGCGCGCCGATCAGCAGTCGCACGGCCTCCTGCCCGACGAGGCGCCGCGCCGCCTCCAGGCCGATGCCGCCGGTCGCCCCTGTCATCACGATCTTCATCAGCCGCCTCGCCATTTTGGTTGGTCGCCCAACCAAAACTAGGGCGTGATCGCGCCCCGGGCAAGGGGTCCTCAGGCGATCCAGCCCAGCACGGCCTGTTCGATGTCGTCGGCGGCGGCGTCGATGGGGAAGTCCGGGTCCGAGAGCCAGCTGAGCATGACCCCGTCGGTCAGGGCCTTCAGCAGGCCGCCGATCTCGCGGTCACGGGCGGTCGGCGCGGCCTCGCCCCGCGCCGCCGCCAGCATCATGGCGGTCTCGCCCGCCGCGGCGGCGTTGAGGTCGCGCAGCACCGCCGCCAGTTCGGGATTGGTCAGGGCCGCCGCCGCGAAGGCGAGGCGAACCTTGAAGAAGTCCCGCTCCACGCCGAGCGACGCCCGCGCCCAGCGGAAATAGGCGCCGATCTGGTCTTCGGCGGGCGTAGCCTCGCGCCGCTGGCGCGACACCTCCAGATAGTTGGCCAGGGCCGCGCGCAGCACAGCTTCCAGCAGGGCGGCCTTGGTCGGGAAGTGATAGTGGAGCAGGCCCGGCGTCAGGCCGGCGTCGGCGGCGATGGCCTTGACGCTGGCCGCCTCCAGCCCCTCGCGAGCCACCACGCGGAAGGCGGCCGCGATCAGCCGCTCGCGCGTCGTCGTCGGCTGGGTGAAGGAAAGCGGCGCGGCCATGCGGGCGACCATAGAGCGCGCCTCGCCCGACGCAAACCGTTGCAGGGACCGGTCGCCCGGCGCATATCCCGGCCCATGAACGCCCCCGTGAAGCCGCCCGCCGCCTCCGACCTCCCCGAGTGGAACCTCGCCGATCTCTACGCGGGGCGCGACGACCCCCGCATCGAACGCGACCTCGCCGAAGCGAAGACGGCCAATGACGCACTCGTCGCGCTGCAGGGCCGTTTCGTCGGCAGCCGGGCCGACGCCGCGGGCCTCGGCGCCCTGATCGACCAGGGCCTGAACCTGTACGAGCGGGCCACCAACGGCCTGTGGTCGGTCGGCGCCTACGCGTCCCTGGCCGCGTCGACGGCGCGCGACGATCCGGCCTGGGCGAAGTTCGAGGCCGACCTGCGGGCGCGGTCGTCGCAGATCGCGGCCGAGAGCCTGTTCTTCACGCTCGAGCTGAACGAACTGGAGGACGAGGAGATCGCGGCGGCGCTGGACGCGCATCCGGCCGCCGCGCGCTGGAAGCCGTGGATCCGTCGACTGCGCCTGTCGCGGCCGCACGAGCTGTCGGAAGAGCTGGAGCGGCTGCTGGTCGACCGCGCTCCGGCCGTCGCCAACTGGACGCGGCTCTATGACGAGACGCTGGCGAAGCTGACCTGCAAGGTCGGCAAGGAGTATCTGACGCTGCCGGAGGCGCTGAACCGGCTGTCCGACCCTTCGGCGGCGCGCCGCAAGCAGGCCGCCAACGCCCTGGCAGAGGCGCTGCACGACCGGACGCCGACCATGGCGCTGGTGATGAACACCCTGGCCTTCGAAAAGCAGGTCGAGGACCGCTGGCGACGGTACGCCTACCCGGCGCAGTCGCGCCACATCGCCAACGAGGTCGACGCCGAGGCGGTCGAGGCCATGGCCGAGGCGGTTGTCGAGAGCTACGCCGACACCTCGCACCGCTACTACGCCGCCAAGGCCCGGGCGATGGGCCGCAAGACGCTCGACTACTGGGACCGCAACGCCCCCCTCGACAGCGCCGCGCCGCGCACCTACGGCTGGGACGAGGCGAAGGCGGTCGTGCTGGAGAGCTTCTCGGCCCTGGCGCCGAAGTTCGCCGACCAGGCCCGCGTCTTTTTCGCCCACCCGTGGATCGACGCGCGGCCGCGCCCGGGCAAGCAGTCCGGCGCCTACAGCCATCCGGTGACGGCGACGCGCCATCCCTATGTGTTCATGAACTACATGGGCGAGCGGCGGGATGTGCTGACGCTGGCGCACGAGCTGGGCCACGCCGTGCACCAGACCCTGTGCAGCCCGCTCGGCACCCTGCTGGCCGACACGCCGCTGACGCTGGCCGAGACCGCCTCGATCTTCGGCGAAGGGCTGGTGTTCGAGCGGCTTCTGGCCGAGGCGAGCCCTGCCGACCGAAAGGCGCTGCTGGCGGGAAAGATCGAGGACGGGCTCAACACCGTCGTTCGCCAGATCGCCTTCCACCGCTTCGAGACCCGCTTCCACGACGCCCGCGCCCTCGGCGAGCTGTCGCCCGACCAGATCGGCGAACTGTGGCTGGAGGTGATGGGCGAGAGCCTGGGGCCGGCCATCAGGCTGAACGACGGCTACGAACACTACTGGGCCTATGTCAGCCACTTCGTGCACGCGCCGTTCTACGTCTACGCCTACGCCTTCGGCGACCTGCTGGTGCGCGCGCTGATGGAGAAGCGGCGCGAGGACCCGGTCGCCTTCGCGCCGCTCTATGAAGAGCTGCTCGCCGCCGGCGGCACGAAGACCTACGTCGAGGCCCTGGCGCCGTTCGGGCTGGACCCCCGCACGAAGGAATTCTGGGCCGCCGGCTGCCGCGAGATCGCGCGGCTGGTCGAGGAGTTCGAGGCGCTGGTCTAGGACGCCCTGACTCCGTCATGGCCCGGCTCGTCCGGGCGGTCCCATGCACACCGCGCGGGCCGTGCGGCCTTCGACACGCCGCTGCGCGGCTGCTCAGGATGACGGGGTGGGGAGCCACGCTCCATCGTCATGGTGAGCAGCGCTCGAAGAGCGTGTATCGGTGCGCGCCACTTGCCTTCGGCCGGCGCCGCGCGCGCAGGCGGCCCGGACGAGCGTGGCCATGACGATGCGCGTCGACGGTCAGGGGGCGGCCGGCGCCCGGGGAGAAGCGCCGGCGGGTCCTTCTGCGTGACCCTGTCGCCCCGCCCCGTCCGTCAGGCCGCCAGCGGCGGGCCGACGATGTCGATGCCGTTGCGCGCGCAGGCGGCGGCCAGCCGCTCGGCCAGGTCCGTCGTGACCGGGGCCGGCTCCGGCAGGCCGAGGTCCGTCGCCGGGCGGGCCATCTCCCGCACCATGCGGTCGAAGCCCTCGCCGTTGGTGATGATCAGCACGCGGGCGCCCTTCTCGGACTCGACGCGGAAGCTGTGCGGCACCCCGCGCGGGGCGACGCAGGTCTCGCCCGGCCCGGCGACGAACTCCTCGTCGCCGACCCGGAAGCGGATGGTCCCGGCCTTGATGTGGAAGATCTCTTCCTCGTCGTGATGGACGTGGACGGGCGGCGACTCGCCGAACGGCATCAGATGTTCGGCGATCGACATGCCGGCCGGCGCGGGGGCCGGCGTGACATGGGTGTTGAGGAACCAGAGGCCGTTTCCGGCCGGCAGGGGAGCGTTCATCGGGGCGTGTCCGGGCTGGTCTTGACGGTGGCCGCTCCGATAGCGCCGACAAGTCGCCAGTAGAAATCGCATGTTTGTATCGGCATTATTCACGACATGAATTTCGCGGCCTTCGACCTGAACCTGCTGCGGGTGTTCGACGCCCTAATGCGCGAGCGCGGCGTCACCCGCGCCGGCGAGCGTATCGGCCTCAGCCAGCCGGCCGTCAGCTCGGCCCTCAACCGGCTGCGGGCGACGCTCGACGACCAGCTCTTCGTCCGCGCGGGATCGCGGATGGTCCCCACGCCGCGCGCCGAGGACATCGCCCCGGCCGTCGCCGAGGCCCTGGCCCGGATCGAGGGGGCCCTGTTCGGCGACGCCGCCTTCGACCCCGCCGCCGCCGAGCGGACGTTCACCCTCCAGGGCGCCGACTATTTCGCGGTCCTGCTGCTGCCGCGCCTTTCGCGCCGGATGGCGGCCGAGGCCCCGCACGCGCGCCTGCGCCTGCTGGACACCGCCCGCGGCGAGGTCGAGCGGCTGCTGCGCGACGACGTCATCGACCTGTCGCTGGAACCGCGCCGGGTCATGCCGGAGTGGGTCGAGACCGAGCCGCTGATCACCTCCCCGTTCGTGGCCGTGGCGGCCCGCGACGAGCCGCTGCTGGCCTACGTCGCGCCGGGCGAGGCCCTGCCGCTGGACCGCTACTGCGCGATACCGCACGCCATACGCTCCGTGGACGGATCGATGGACGGCGTGGTCGACGAGGCGCTGGCGCGGATGGGCCGCGCGCGCCGCGTCGTGCTGGCGCTGCCGAACTTCCATGCGGTCGCCGCCGCGGTGGCGGAGGGCGGGCTGATCGCCGCCCTGCCGGAGGAGTTCGCGCGCGAGCGGGCGGCGCGGGACGGGCTCGTTATCTACCGGACCCCGGTCCCGGTGGTCCCGACCGCACTGAACATGTTCTGGCGCCGCCGCAACACGGCCAACCCCGCGCACGCCTGGCTCCGGCGCCTGGTCCGCGAGGCCTGCGCCGAATTCGCCCTGTCGCCGGTCTAGACGCGCCGCCCCCGCCGCCCCAAGCTGCGGCCAACAGGTTCGGGGAGGAACTCATGAAGCTCTGGGGCAAGGTCGGACTCGGCCTGCTGGCGGTCGTCGTCGGCGTCGTCGCGGTCGTCGCCTGGCGAACGGCGACCTTCCGGCCGGCGTCGGCCGTCGACATCACCGCCGTGAAACTGGCCGCGCCCGTGCCGGTGGACCAGGCGCTCGCGGCCCGGCACCTGTCGGAGTCGATCCGCATCCTCACCATCAGCCACCAGGACCGGGCCGAGAACGACTGGGCCGAGTGGGACCGGCTGCACGCCTGGCTGGAGACGACCTATCCCGCCGCCCACAAGGCCATGACCCGCGAGATCCTGCCCAACAAGGCGCTGGTCTACACCTGGGCCGGCTCGGACCGGAGCCTCGCCCCGATCGTGCTGATGGCGCACCAGGACGTGGTGCCGGTCACGCCCGGCACGGAGGGCGACTGGAAGCATCCGCCGTTCGAGGGCGTCATCGCCGAGGGCGCGGTCTGGGGCCGCGGCGCGATCGACGACAAGGGCTCGCTGGTCACCATCTTCGAGTCGCTCGAGGCGCTGGCGGCGTCCGGCTTCGCCCCGAAGCGCACGGTGATGATCGTCAGCGGCCAGGACGAGGAGGCCGGCGGCTCCGGCGCCCAGGCCGCTGCGGCGCTGATGAAGGCCCGCGGCATCAAGGCCGAATGGGTGCTCGATGAGGGCATGGCCGTGGTCACCGACTTTCCGATGGTCAACCGGCCCGTGGCCGTCATCGGCCTGGCGGAGAAGGGCTACGCCACGCTGAAGATCGTCGCCCGCGCGCCCGGCGGCCACTCCTCGGCCCCGCCGAAGGAGACCGGCGTCGAGACCCTGGCCCGGGCGGTGCTGGCGATCACCGGCAAGCCGTTCCCGATGACCTTCGAGGGGCCCGGCGCCGAGATGATCCGGGCCATCGCGCCGGAGGCGGACCTCCCGACCCGGATCGTGGTGGCCAACACCTGGCTGTTCGGCGGCCTGCTCAAGAGCCAGCTGGCGAAGAGCCCGGCCAGCGCCGCGACGCTGCACACCACCATCGCTCCGACCATGCTCAAGGGCAGCCCCAAGGAGAACGTGCTGCCGCAGGACGCCACCGCCTGGATCAACTACCGCATCGCGCCCGGCCAGACCGCCGACGAGGTGATGGCCCACGCCCGGCGGGCCACGAAGGGCCTCGCCGTCGAGCTGAGCTGGGAGCGCGGCGGCGGCATCAACCCCTCGCCGGTTTCCTCGACGAGCTCCGACGGCTGGAAGCTGCTGGCCGCGCTCGGCTCGGAGGGCGGGACCATCCCGGTCGCGCCGGGCCTGGTCACCGCCGGCACCGACAGCCGCTACATGGCCGGGGTCGCGGGCGACGTGTACCGCTTCGCGCCGATGCACGCCTCGATCAGCGAGTTCGGCATGATCCACGGCACCAACGAGCGGATGTCGCTGGAGAACCTGCGCCGGATGACCGACTTCTACACCCGGCTGATCGCCACGGCGGCGGGGTAGATTCACTGCATGCTTCGACACGCGCCTGCGGCGCTGCTCAGCATGACGTTGGCGGACAGCCTTCTGACCCCGTCATGCTGAGCCGCCGCGAAGCGGCGTGTCGAAGGACGCAATGCGGTATATGTAGCCCTCATGCCCGCTGACGACGCCACGCCCAAGTCCAAAGCCGCCCCGACGAAGTTCGGGACAGGCCTGCTGCGCGACTGCTGGTACTTCGCCGCCCTGTCGCGGGAGCTGAGGCCGGGCAAGCTGCAGCGCTACGAGCTGCTCGGCGAGCCGGTGCTGCTCGGCCGCACCCGCAAGGGCGAGGTCTACGCCATCCGCGACGTCTGCCCTCACCGGGCGGCGCCGCTGTCGGCCGGGGCGCTGGTCGCCGAGGCCGACGGCCGCGAGAGCGTCGAGTGCCCCTACCACGGCTGGCGGTTCGGTACGGACGGCGGCTGCACCGCCATCCCGTCGCTGGTCGAGGGCCAGGATGTCGACATCTCGCGCATCCGCGTGCGCCGCTATCCGGCGGCCGAGAGCCAGGGGCTGGTCTTTGTCTGGTTCAGCGCCGATCCGCGCGGCCAGGGCGAGCCCGACCATCCGCCGCCGGTCTTCCCGGGCGTGGTCGGCGGCGGGCCAAAGATCGTCGAGCGGATGGACTTCGACACCCACATGGACCACGCCGTGGTCGGGCTGATGGATCCGACGCACGCGCCGTTCGTGCACAAGGCCTGGTGGGCGCGCTCGCCCAAGCGCCAGTACGAGAAGACCAAGGTGTTCGAGCCCTCGGACGCCGGCTTCGTGATGGTCCGTCACCCGCGCTCGAAGGCCAACCGTATCTACGACATCCTCGGCGGGCAGCCGGAGGTCGAGATCACCTTCCAGCTGCCGGGCAGCCGCTGGGAGCACATCCAGATCGGCGAGCGCCAGCTGCTGGCGCTGACCTTCCTGACCCCGGTCACCGAGTCGAAGACGACCATCACCCAGATCCTCTGGTCCGATCACCCTGTGCTGTCGCTGGCGCCGGTCATCAAGCCGTTCGTCCGCGCCTTCCTCCACCAGGACGGCGACATGGTGAACCTGCAGAACCTCGGCCTGAAATACGATCCGCCGATGCTCTGGCTCGAGGACGGCGACACCCAGGCCAAGTGGTACCAGCAGCTGAAGCGCGAATGGACGGCCAGCCGCGCCGAGGGGCGGCCGTTCGCCAACCCGGTGAAGCCGGTCACCCTGCGCTGGCGGAGCTGACCTCGCCGTCTTCCGCCGACAGGTCGAGGCGGAGCCGGGACAGGGCCCGCGGATGCTCGGCCTTGAGGAAGGCCACCATCTCCTCGCGGATCAGGCAGCGCAGGTCGAAGGTCTGGCCGGCGTTGCGGGCGCTGGCCAGGCAGCGGACCTCCATCGTGCGCTCGCGCAGGTCGGTCACCTGCAGGGCGACGACCTTGCCGTCCCACAGCGGCGATCCCCTGACGATCTCTTCCAGCTTCGCCCGCAGGCGGTCGACCGGGGCCGAATAGTCGACATAGAGCATCGCCGTCCCGATCAGCGACGCCGATTCCCGCGTCCAGTTCTGGAACGGCGTCTGCATGAAATAGGTCAGCGGCAGGACCATGCGGCGCCAGTCCCACAGCCGGACGACCACGTAGGTGGCGTTGATCTCCTCGATCTGCCCCCACTCCCCCTCGACAATGACCGCGTCGTCGATGCGGATCGGCTGGGTGGTGGCGATGATGATGCCGGCGATCAGGTTGGTCAGCAGCGGCTGCAGCGCCAGGCCGAGGATGATGCCCGCCGCCCCGCCCGCCGCCAGCAGACTGATGCCCCACTGGCGCACGCCGCTGATCGTCATCAGGGCCATGGCGATCGTCAGGATGACGACCAGGGTCGCCATCGCCCGCTTCAGGATCCGCACCTGGGTCAGGTGCTTGCGGGCGATCAGGTTGTCGTCCACGTCGACCCGGAAGCCGCGCAGGTAGAGGGCGGCCGCGATGTCGAGGCCGGCCAGCGCGATCCATCCGGCCAGCAGGATGACCAGGATCAGCATGCCGTGCTGGAACAGCGCCGCCTGCCCGGGCGACAGGGGCGCGAACGGCGCCGCGACGGCCAGGGCGAGCGCGACCATCGCCAGCCGCGTCGGGCGCCGGGTGCGCAGGATCAGCGGCCGCCAGAAGGCGTCGCGCCGCTTGAGGAGCCGGCGGGCCAGGCCGACCCCGGCGGCATGGGCCAGCAGGCCTGCCGCCACCGCCGCGGCCATGATGGCCAGGCTGATCAGCCAGGGCGGCAGGCCGCCCAGCCAGATCGCTGCGGTCCGCATGCCGGGCAGGGTGTCCGTCATCAGCATATCCGTGTTGAGGGCTTTGCTTGAGAAGCCCGCTGCGGCGGACCGGTTCCCGGGCGGCGCTCGCGCCGCGCTAGAGCCCCGATGACAACCGGCGCGACCTGGTGTTGGATCGGGCCATGCAACGCCGCCTCTTCGCCCTGGCCCTGATCAGCGCCTTCGCCGCCCCGGCGATCGCCCAGGAACGGCCGCCGGCCGAGCGCCAGACCCTGATCGACCTCGCCTATGCGCTGGGCGAGAGCCACGCCCTGCGCCAGGCCTGCGCCGGCGAGGGCGACCAGTACTGGCGCGACCGCATGGTGCAGGTCACCGACACCGAGGCCGCGGACGCCGCCTTCAGCGGCCGGCTGACCCAGGCGTTCAACAGCGGCTTCGCGACCCGCCAGACCGAGTTCCCGTCCTGCACGCCGGCCAGCCGCCGGGCCGAGCTGGTGGTCGCCCGCAAGGGCCAGAGCCTGGCCAGCCAGCTGTCGGCGATCACCCGCACGGTGGTCGGCACCGGCCCCGTCGACCCCGACGCGCCGGAATCGGATACCGCCGATCCGGATTCCATGGCGAAGGGAACCGCGCCGCGCTAGGCTCCCCCGCAGGTTGTTTCCCCCGGGAGGGTGCGAATGGGTTTCGCGGTCTTTGTCGTCGTTCTGATCGTCCTGGCGCTGATCCTGCTGTTCAGCGTCATCAAGATCGTGCCCCAGGGGCGCGAGTACACCGTCGAGCGGTTCGGCCGCTACACCCGAACGCTGTCGCCGGGCATGCACATCCTGACGCCGTTCGTGGAAGCGATCGGCCGCCGCGTGAACATGATGGAGCAGGTTCTCGACGTGCCCCAGCAGGAGGTCATCACCAAGGACAACGCCGTGGTGAAGGTCGACGGCATCGTCTTCATCCAGGTGATGGACGCCGCCGCCGCGGCCTACCGCGTCGACAACCTGAACTTCGCGATCAGCCAGCTTTGCATGACCAACCTGCGGACGGTGGTCGGCTCGATGGAGCTGGACGAGGTGCTCAGCCAGCGCGACCAGATCAACACCCGCCTGCTCGCCACCATCGACCACGCCACCAACCCCTGGGGCGTGAAGGCGACGCGGATCGAGATCAAGGACCTGACCCCGCCGCCGGACATCACCAACGCGATGGCCCGCCAGATGAAGGCCGAGCGTGAGCGTCGGGCCGTCATCACCGAGGCGGACGGCGAGAAGCAGGCCGCCATCGCCAAGGCCGAGGGCTCCAAGCAGGCCGCCATCCTCGAGGCCGAGGGCCGCCGGGAAGCCGCCTTCCGCGACGCCGAGGCCCGCGAACGGGAGGCCGAGGCCGAGGCCAAGGCGACCGCCTTCGTGTCCGAGGCCATCGCCCGCGGCGACATCAACGCCATCAACTACTTCGTCGCCCAGAAGTACGTCGAGGCGTTCGGCGCCCTGGCCAGCAGCCCGCAGGCCAAGACCGTGATCGTGCCGGCCGACTTCGCCGGCATCACCGGCACGGTGGCCGGCATCGGCGAGCTGGTGAAGACGCTGAGCGGCGAGGGCCCGCCGCCGCCGGCGCCGCGCGCGCCGGCCGTGCCGCGCACCCGGGCCTGAGGACGGAGGGGCGCGCATGACCTGGCTCACCGATCTCTACGCCACCCATCCGTTCTGGATCTGGCTGGCGATCGCGGCGGCCTTCTTGGTCGCCGAGGTCTCGACCGGCACCGGCTGGCTGCTGTGGCCGGCCGCCTGCGCCGGGCTTCTGGCGCTGCTGACCTTCGTGCTGCCGGGCGGCGCCGCGATCCACCTCGCCGTCTGGGCGACCCTGACCATCGTGACCACGGTGACGGCGCGGCGCTTCATCCCCCGTAACATCTCCGGCGGCGGACCGGACATCAACGACAACATCGGCCGCCTGGTCGGACACCAGGGCGCGGTGGTCGAGGCCTTCCGCAACGGCGAGGGCCGGGTGTTCGTCGACGGCAAGGAGTGGGCGGCCGTCGCCGAGGACGGCGCCGCGCCGGCGCTGGACGACAAGGTCCGGGTCGTCGCCGCCGAGGGCTCCGTGCTGCGCGTGAAGCCGGCGTAGGCCCGGCCCCGGCCCTACCGGTTGTCGTCGAGCCACATGCGAAGCGCGCGGAGGAACGGCAGGGCGGCCTGGAACTCCTGGTCGGTGAAGGCGGCGCGCATCGCCTCCAGATGCGGCCGCATGCCCCGGATAGCCTCGCCATAGGCGGCGGCGCCGGCGGGCGTCAGGCTGACCCACTTGCGCCGGCCGTCGGCCGGGTCAGGCCGGATGGCGATCCAGCCGGCCGCCTCGCACCGCTGCAGCGTGTGGGTCATGGCGCTCTTGCCGACCTGGAAGGCCGAGGCCAGCTGCGCCGGACTCTCCTCGCCGCCGCGGCGCATGAAATGGCTGAGCAGGCCGAACTGGGCGGACGGCATGCCGGCCTCCTTCTCCAGCTTGGCGTTGGCCAGCTGGCTGATGATGCCGATCTCGGTCATCACCTGGACGTCGGCGCGGTCGCGCGCGAGGCGCGGGTTGTCGGGGGTCATCGTCAGGCGCTCCGGATCTGCGCCGCGAGGCCGCGGCGGGGGGCGGGGGGAATGTCGCCCTTCGGGTAGCCGATGCGGGCCAGCATCTGGATGCGGCCGCCGTCCGGCGCGATCTCGCGGTGCAGGGCGTCGAACACCGGCTTCTGGGTCGCGTATTCCTGCAGGCCCTGGCTCCAGGGGTGCATCGCCAGGCCGAGGCGCGCGGCCTCGAGGTTGGCCCGGACGTAGGCGCGCCCGGCCGCGATCTCGTCGCCCCGGCGGGCCTGGTCCGTCACGACCCAGACGAAGCCCCGCGCGGTGTCGGCGCCGGTCTTGAGGAACTTCAGCGCCTCGTTGAAGGCGACCGTGCCCGGCGTCGCCATCTTCGCCTTCGTCAGCAGCCCGACGGCGTTCATCGCCGTCATCGCCGGCTGGTCCAGCGAGATGCCCCAGGGATGCGCGGCCACGTCCCGCGCGCCGATGAAGGTTCGCTCGACGCTCTCGTGGTGGGCCGCCGGCGTGTTCGCCTCGACTTCCGCGCCGCGATAGACGGTGTGCCGCAGACGGGCGACCTGGTCGGGCCGGACCGTGCCGCCGCAGCGGACGCCGGCCGACGAGGCCGCCGCGAGCAGCCGCGCGAGCGTGTCGGCCGCGACAGGCTTTTCAGTGTAGGGATTGCGGTCGGTGCGGCGCGCGAGGATGGCGTCGAGCATCGACGGCCGGGCCGCGCCGGACCCTGCGAGGCGCAGCCGGAACAGGGGCCGGTCGTCGAGCCGGGGCCCGGCCTCGCCGTCCGGGAAGAGCTCCACCTCGGCCAGCCGCCCCTGCGCCGCCAGCGCCTGGACCAGCAGTTCGAGGAAGGCCCCGCAGCCGATGACGATCTGGCGGTTGAAGGGGTCGGTGACCGGCAGGAGGCGGGTGCGGTCGACGTACAGCGTGATCGTGTCCGGGGCGCGCAGGTCCGCCAGCCAGGGCTGCATGTTGTGCGGGTTCGGCGCGAGGATGGCCCAGGACAGCGCCTGACGGCGGATGTCGCTCTCGCCGGCGCCCGGATTGACCCACGCCGCGCGGGGGTCGACCGCGGCCGGCGCGCAGGAGGCCGTCGCGGCCAGCACGACTCCGCCGCCGACCAGTCGGATGAACGCCCTGCGTTCCATGGCGAACCTCATTTGTTCAGCATTGAACCATCTATGTAGTTCAATATTGAACTAGTCAAGCCGTTTCGCGGATCAGAGTTCGCCGAGCTCCTGCCGCAAGCCGCGGCGCGCCAGCTCGTCGGCCAGTTCGTTCAGCTCGTGGCCGGCGTGCCCCTTCACCCAGCGCCAGTCGACCTGGTGCCGGCTCCGCGCCGCGTCGAGCCGCCTCCACAGGTCCTCGTTCTTGACCGGGCTCTTGTCGGCCGTCCGCCAGCCGCGCGCCTTCCAGCCGTGGATCCACTGGGTGACGCCGTTCTTCACGTACTGGCTGTCGGTGTGCAGCTCGACCTTGCAGGGCTTCTTCAGCGCCTCCAGCGCCTGGATCGCCGCCATCAGCTCCATGCGGTTGTTGGTCGTCGAGAGGTCGCCGCCGCACATCTCCTTTCGGTGGCCGCCGGAGATCAGGATCGCGCCCCAGCCGCCCGGGCCCGGATTCCCGCGGCATGCGCCGTCCGTGTAGATCAGAACGGCCGGGGTCATGCGTCGGCCAGCAGGGCCAGACCGGCGCGGTGGACGGCCAGCTTGCGCTCGTACTCCAGCGGGTCCTTGGGCCGCACCAGCGCGCCCTCCGGCGTCGAGCCCCAGTCATTGAGGCGGGTCAGGAAGAAGCGCATCGCCGCGCCGTGCGCCAGCACCGGCAGCGCCGCCCGTTCCGCCGGCGACAGCGGCCGCACCGCGTCGTAGCCGCCGATCATCGCCCGCCCTGCGGTGAGGTTGAACGAGCCGTCGGGCTCGAAGCACCAGGCGTTCAGGGCCACCGCCAGGTCGTAGGCGTAGGCGTCGTCGCAGGCGAAGTAGAAGTCGATGGCGGCGGCGAACGCCTGGTCACGGAAGAAGACGTTGTCGGGAAAGAAGTCGGCGTGGATCGTGCCGCCGGGCAGGTCCTTCGGCCAGGCCGCCGCCAGGTGGTCGAGGTCCGCGCGGATCGTCGCCGCCAGTCCGGGCTTGAGCGCCTCGGCAGCGCCTTCCAGGCCGGCGAACAGGGGCGCCCAGGCCGGCTGGCCGAGGTCGTTGGCGCGTCGCCCCGGATAGCCCCGGCCGGCGAGGTGGAGGCGCGCCAGGCCCTCGCCCGCCTGCCGGCAGTGGGCCGCGGTCGGCCGGCGAACGCTCATTCCAGGCAGGAACTCGACCATCGCCGCGGGCTTGCCGCGCACGCTCTTCAGCACCCGCCCCTCGCGGTCCGGGACCGGCCGGGCGCTCGGGAAGCCGTGGTCGGCCAGCCAGGTCAGCAGGTTCAGGAAGTAGGGCAGCTCGTCCGCCTTCACCCGTCGCTCGTAGAGGGTGAGGATGTACCGTCCCCGTTCGGTCTCGAGCAGGAAGTTCGAGTTCTCGACCCCCTCGGCGATGCCCTTGAACGCCACCGCCCGCCCGACGTCGAAGTCCGCCAGCAGGGCGTCGAGTTCCTCGTCGGTGATGTCGGTATAGACGGCCATGGGGCGGGGATGGGCGACGCCGGGCCGGCGGTCAAGCGGCTTAGGTCGTCAGCACCCGCGGCAGCTTGAAGGTGACCGTCTCCCGCGTCGGGGCCACGTCCTCGATGGTGATCTCGTAGCGGGTCGCGAGCTTGTCGATGAGGCCCTGGACGAGGATCTCCGGGGCCGAGGCCCCGGCGGTGACCCCCACCGTCGACACGCCGTCCAGCCACGCCCAGTCCAGCCCGGAGGCGTCGTCGAGCAGGTGGCCCTTCGCCGCCCCGCCGCGGAGGCCGACCTCGACCAGCCGCACCGAGTTGGACGAGTTTCGCGAGCCGACCACCAGCAGCAGGTCGGCGCGGTCGGCCAGCTGCTTGACCGCCTCCTGGCGGTTGGTGGTGGCGTAGCAGATGTCTTCCTTGTGCGGCGCGGCGATGCCCGGGAAGCGCCGCTGCAGCACCGCCACGATGTCCGCCGTATCGTCGACCGACAGGGTGGTCTGGGTGACGAAGGCCACGTTCATCGGATCCACCGGCTCGAACACCTCGGCGTCGGCCGCCGTCTCGATCAGTCGCACGGCGCCCTCGGGCAGCTGGCCCATGGTGCCGACGACCTCGGGATGGCCCTGGTGACCGATCAGCACGATCTCGCGGCCGGCGTCATGGTGGCGCTGCGCCTCGACATGGACCTTCGACACCAGCGGGCAGGTGGCGTCGAGGAACAGCATCTGGCGGGCCCTGGCCTCGGCCGGCACCGACCTGGGCACGCCGTGGGCCGAGAACACCACCGGACGGTCGTCCGGCGCCTCCTCCAGCTCCTCGACGAACACCGCCCCGAGGCTCCGCAGGCGTTCGACCACGTGCTTGTTATGGACGATCTCGTGCCGGACGTAGACCGGCGCGCCGTACTTCTCGATCGCGCGCTCGACGATCTGGATGGCGCGGTCCACGCCGGCGCAGAAGCCGCGCGGGCTGGCGAGAAGCACCTTCAGGGGCGGCTTGATCGGGGCGGCGTCATCCATGCCGCGCAAGTTAGGCGTTGCGCCCTCGCCCCGCCAGTGCGGTTTCCGCGCGCGGCGCTCGCGCCCGCGGTGAAGGCGCGTTGCGGGGTCATGCATATGCCTTTATCAGGCTACATCAGCTTTTCGCCGGCATGACGCGCCGGTCCTTTCCTGTTTCGGACGTAACATGCGCCGTGCCCTGACCCTCGTGCTCTCCGGCCTGCTGGCCGCAAGCGCCCTCGCCGCAACGCCCGCGCTCGCCCAGCGCCGCGGTGACGACGACCAGCGCCGCCAGGAGGAAGAGGCGGCCAGGAAGAAGAAGCGCGACCAGGAGTGGAACCAGCCGGCCGCGCCGCTGCCGCAGCTGCGCAACGCCGGCCCCTGCCCGTTCGTGAAGGTGCTGTACGACGCCGGCCGCTACATCGAGTTCAAGGACGGCCGCGAAGCCGCGGCCAACGTCGCCTGGACCGGCGAGATCCAGAGCCTGTCGGCCGGCTGCGCCTACCAGAACGACGAACCGATCAAGCTGCAGGTCGAGATGCTGCTGGCGCTGGGCAAGGGCCCGCAGGCGACCGGCGACGCCAAGACCTACCGCTACTGGGTCGCGGTCACCGACCGCAACCGGTCGGTCATCGCCAAGGAGTACTTCGACCTGCCGGTCAGGTTCGACGCGGGCACGGACCGCGCCTACCTGCGCGAGACCATCGCCGGGATCGTGATTCCCCGCGCCACCCCCGAGACCAGCGGCGCCAACTTCGAGGTCCTGATCGGCTTCGACGTGACGCCGCAGATGGCCGCCTTCAACCGTGACGGCAAGCGCTTCCGCGTGACCGCCGGCGCTCCGCAAGCCGCCGCCCCGACGCAATGACCGACCTGAGACGGTCCCTGAGCGAAGCGGTCGCGGCCGTCTTCGCCGCCCAGGGACTCCCCGAAGACCTTGGCCGGGTGACCGCATCGGATCGCCCGGACCTCGCCGACTTCCAGTGCAACGGCGCCCTCGCCGCGGCAAAGGTCGCGCGCAAGCCGCCGCGCGAGATCGCCGCCGCCGTGGTCGAGGCCCTGTCCGGCCGCCCCGAGCTGCAGTCGGTCGAGATCGCCGGGCTGGGCTTCATCAACATGCGGGTCAGCGCCGACACCCTGTCGGCCAGGGCCCGCGAGATCGCCGCCGACACCCGCGCGGGCGCGACCGAGGTCGCCGAAGCCCGGCGGGTGATGGTCGACTACGGCGGCCCCAACGTGGCCAAGCCGATGCACGTCGGCCACCTGCGCGCCTCGATCATCGGCGAGTCCGTCAAGCGCATCTACCGCTTCCGGGGCGACGAGGTGCTGGGCGACGCCCACTTCGGCGACTGGGGCTTCCAGATGGGCCTGCTGATCATCGCCGCCAGCGACCAGGACCCGTTCGTGGCCACGCTGATGGACCGGCTGCAGGGCTCCGGCGGGGTCAGCCCAGAGGACGAGCGCAAGGTGATGGACGCGCTGTCCGAGCGCATCAGTCTCGCCGACCTCGACCGGCTGTATCCGGAGGCTGCCGCCCGGGCCAAGACCGATCCCGACTACCGCGACCGCGCCCGCAAGGCGACGGCCGAGCTGCAGGGCGGCCGGCTCGGCTACCGCCTGCTTTGGAAGCACTTCGTCAACGTCAGCCGGGTGGCGCTGGAGCGCGAGTTCCATGCCCTGGGCGTCGACTTCGACCTCTGGAAGGGCGAGAGCGACGTCGATCCGCTGATCGAGGGCATGATCCGGGAGCTGGACGGCAAGGGCCTGCTGGCCGATGACCAGGGCGCCCGGGTGATCCACCTGGCGCGCCCGGGCGAGACCAAGAAGAAGAAGGCCCCCGACGGGACCGTCTACGAGGCGCCGAGCCCCGACCCCCTGCTGGTGGTCTCTTCGGAAGGCTCGGCGATGTATGGCACGACCGATCTGGCCACTGTCCTGGACCGCCGGCGCACCTTCGATCCGCACCTGGTTCTCTACTGCGTCGACCAGCGCCAGGCTGACCACTTCGAGCAGGTGTTCCGCGCCAGCTATCTGGCCGGCTACGCGACCGAGGGCCAGCTCGAGCACATCGGCTTCGGCACCATGAACGGTCCGGACGGCAAGCCCTTCAAGACCCGCGAAGGCGGCGTCCTGAAGCTGCACGACCTGATCGAGATGACCCGCGCAAAGGCCCGCGAGCGGCTGAAGGAAGCCGGTCTCGGCGGCGAGCTGTCGCCGGAGGAGTTCGAGGACACGGCCCACAAGGTCGCCGTCGCCGCGCTGAAGTTCGCCGACCTCGGCAACTACCGGGGCACCAGCTACGTGTTCGACCTCGACCGCTTCTCCAGCTTCGAGGGCAAGACCGGACCGTACCTGCTGTACCAGGCCGTGCGGATCAAGTCGCTGCTGCGGCGCGCCGCAGACGAACGTCTGGAGCCGGGCCGCATCCAGGTCGGCGAGACCGCCGAGCGCGACCTCGCCCTGCTGCTCGACGCCTTCGACGCGGCGGTGTCCGAGGCCTACGACAAGAAGGCCCCGAACTTCGTCGCCGAGCACGCCTACAAGCTGGCCCAGGCCTTCTCGAAGTTCTACGCCGCCTGCCCGATCTTCCGCGAGGCCGAGGCGAAGACGGCCGCCTCGCGCCTGGCGCTGGCGACGGCGACGCTGAAGCAGCTGGAGATCGCCCTCGACCTGCTGGGCATCGAAGCGCCGGAGCGGATGTAGGCCCGATTTGCTCCGTCACGGCCCGACATGTTCGGGCCGCCCGTGAACAGGTCGGGCCATGATGGCGCGGGGACGTTGGCAATCGGCGGACCACGTCCCACTATGCCGCCCACTTCCAAGGGGGGCGTCGTTTCGTGTTCAGGTCCAGGACTTTCGCGGCCGTGCTGGCCGTCTCGGCGGCGCTGTCGCCGATCGCCGCCGCGGCCGCCCCGTTCGGCAAGGCGAAGCCCCCCGCCGCCTCGCCCGCGGCCGGCCTCGAACGCCACGACGGCCTGCTGACGGTCCTGGTCGACCGCAAGGCCGGCAAGGTGCTGCTTCGCCTGCCGGCCGCCGACGCCGAGGGCCTGCACGGCCGCTACCTGTACCAGACCTACCTGCGCGCGGGGCTCGGGTCGAACCCTGTCGGCCTCGACCGGTCGGCGCCGGGCGACACCCAGGTGCTGGCCTTCCGCCGCGCCGGCGGCCGGGTCGTCGTCCAGTTCGAGAACCACGGCTTCGTCGCCACGCGCGGCTCGGCCGACGAGAAGGCCGCCGTCCGCGAGTCGTTCGCCGTCTCGACCGTATGGTCGACCGAGGTCGTCTCGACCGAGGCCGACGGCGCGGTCGTCATCGACATCTCCGGCTTCCTGACGCGGGATGCGCAGGGCGTGGCCCGCAGCCTGAAGCAGGCCGACCAAGGCGACTTCCGCCTGTCCGGCGACCTCAGCTTCCCTGACACCGGCAAGGACTCGGTCAACGTCTTCCCGATGAATATCGAGCTGGAAGCGACCCAGACCTTCGTCAGCGACAATCCCGGCCCGGAGGTGCGCGGCATCCTGCCGGACCCGCGCAGCGTCACCCTGACCGTGCATCATTCCTTCGTCGCCCTGCCCGCGCCCGGCTACGAAATCCGCTTCAATGACCCGCGCGTCGGCGTGATCGACCATGGCGTGGTCGACTACTCCGCGCCGCTGGACGAGCCGATGGTGCTGCGCCTGGCCCACCGCTTCCGGCTGGAAAAGGTCGATCCGACGGCGGCCAGGTCGCGGGTGAAGACGCCGATCGTCTTCTACATCGACCGCAGCGCGCCCGAGCCGGTGCGAACGGCGCTGAAGGAAGGCGCGGAATGGTGGAACCAGGCCTTCGAGGCCGCGGGCTACATCGACGCCTACCGGGTCGAGATCCTGCCCGAGGGCGTCAGCCCCCTCGACGCCCGCTACAACGTCGTCAACTGGGTGCACCGCCAGACGCGCGGCTGGTCCTACGGCCATGCGGTGGTCGATCCGCGCACGGGCGAGATCGTCAAGGGCGACGTCCTGCTCGGCAGCCAGCGCATCCGTCAGGACCGCATCATCTTCGAGGGCCTGCTCGGCGCCGCAGCCACCGGCCAGGGCGGCCCGAACGATCCGGTCGAGGTCGCGCTCGCCCGCCTGCGCCAGCTGTCGGCGCACGAGATCGGCCATTCGCTCGGCCTGCAGCACAACTTCGCCGCCAGCACCTGGGGCGACCGCGCCTCGGTGATGGACTATCCGGCCCCGCGCATCGCGGTGAAGGACGGCGCGCTCGACCTTTCGGACGCCTATGCGGTCGGCGCTGGCGCCTGGGACCGGTTCGCCATCAGCTGGCTCTACGGCGAGATCGCGCCGGGCGCGGCCGGCCGCGCGCAGCTCAAGGCCCTGGCCGACCGGGCCGTAGCCGACGGCTACCGCTACGTCTCTGACGAGGACGCCCGCGGCGCGGACACTGCCCACCCGCTCGGCGCGGTCTGGGACAACGGCGCCGACCCGGTCGCCGAACTGGCGCATCTGATGGCGGTCCGCCGCATCGCCCTCGCCCGGTTCGGGCTCGCCAGCCTGCCGAAGGACGCGCCCGTGGCGGACCTTCGCCGCCGGCTGGTCCCGATCTACCTGTTCCACCGCTACCAGATCGACGCCACCGCCAAGCTGGTCGGCGGCGTCGACTTCGCCTACCCCGCCAGCGGCGACGGCCGCGAGGCCAGCCGGCCGGTCGCCCCCGAGCGGCAGCGGGCCGCGATCGACGCCCTGCTGGCCGCGGTGGCCCCCGCTGCGCTCGACCTGGACGACCCGCTGCTCGACCTGCTCACGGCGGGGCAGTCGATGGGCTACGACCGCCAGGACGCCGTGGAGACCTTCGCCGAAGGCCCGGTGTTCAGCCTGCCCGACGCCGCCGACGTGGTCGCGACCAATGTCTTCCAGGCCCTGTTCGCCCCCGCCCGCCTCAACCGGCTGGTCGAGGCCCGGCGCCGGGACCCGACCCAGCCCGGGGTCGAGGAACTGCTGGCCAGGAGCCTCGCCGCCGTCTCCACGCCGGCGACCCGCCGGCAGGCGGAGCTGGCGCGGCGGGCGCGCCATCGTCTCGTGGCGACCCTGGCGGACGTCCAGCGGAGCAAGGACCTGTCCCCGACCGCCGCCGCCCAGGTCCGCCAGGCCCTGAGGGATTACGGCCGCAAGCTGCAGGCCCAGACGACCGGCGACGCCGCCGACCGCGCCCAGGCCCGCGACCTTTCCGCCATCCTGCTGTCCGAAGATCCCGACCGGCTGGCGGCGCTCGCGGACAGCGCCAGGACCGCGCCGAAGACGCCGCCCGGCCCGCCGATCGGCGAGGACGACTGGTTCGGCGACCTCGGGCTGTAGGTCAGGCCGCCGCAGCCCGCTGCGGCCCGAGAAGGACGGCGCGCATGTCGCCCCTGTGGCGGGCGAGCGCGGTCAGCAGGTAGAGGGCCAGGAACGGCATGCCGCCGAAGACGGCGACCACGCCCAGCAGCAGGTCCGCGGGCTTGAACCCGCCCCGCCACGACACCCAGAGTCCCGACAGCAGCAGGAAGCAGAAGAAGTCGAGGTTGAACTGGCCGGGCCAGCCCATCGCCGCCATGTCTCCGAAGAACACCGGAAGCAGGCCCATGCCGTGGTTGGCGATGGTGACCGCGGTGTAGGGAAGGATGACCACCAGACAGGCGATCAGGAACAGACGGAACAGGACCATGTGCGCCTCCCAGGCCAGGATGCGGGCCAGAGGCGCCGCTTGTAGCGATCGCTACAGACTAGACGCCTGTAGCAAATGCTACAATAGGGTTCGGGATGACAGTGCGGGATGACCAACGGGAGCGGGTGATCGGCGATCTGGCCGGGCACCTGCTGCGGACAGGCCTGTCGCAGGCCAGCCTGCGCCAGCTGGCCTCGGCCGCCGGGGTCAGCGACCGCATGCTGCTCTACTACTTCGCCGACAAGACCGAGGTCCTGGCCCTGGCGCTGCAGAAGGTGGCCGGCGACATGGCCGCCGGCATGGGTCGGGCCGTCCCCGAAGGGACGCGACTGGATCCGGACGCGTTCCTGGCGGCCACGGCCCGGCATGTCGTCGACGGACCGTTCCGGCCCTACATGCGCCTTTGGATCGAGATCGTCGCCGCCGCCGCGCGGCGGGAAGCGCCCTACGTCGATATCGCCGCCGCCATCACCGGCGGCTTCCTCGACTGGATCGAGTCCAGGCTGGATCCCGCGCGGACGCCGGACCCCAAGGGCGCCGCGGCGCGGATCCTCGCCACCCTCGACGGTCTGGCGCTGGTGGATATCTGCTCAGGCCAGGAGCGGGCGCTTGCCGCCGTCCGTGACCTGGAGCGGCGGAGCCCACGCTCGTCCGGTCAGTGACCTTCCAGGTCCTTCAAGGTCATGAGCAGAGCGTCGACGCTGCCGCTCTCCAGGAACTGCTGCGCGACCAGCACCAGCCGCAGCTGCTTCGCAAGCAGGGCCAGTTGCCGGTGCTGGTTCTCGGTGGCCTTCACGGCCGCCTCAGCCATAATCGCGTCGGCCTCGGCCAGCAGCTTCTGCACTTCGGCCAGGGTCTTCTCGTTCTGGACGCCGGGCCGATTGAGCCAGGCCTTGATCGCGTGGAGTCCCTCGGCGGCGATGGCCTGCGCTTCCTCCCGGACGGTGGTCCGGGCGACCGGGTCGGCGATGGCGTCCAGAACCCGGCCGAGCGCCCGGTCGAGTTTGGCCATCAGCCCGGTCCGGGCCTCGGTGCGTAATGGCAGCAGCTCGCGGGCGTCGACCAGGGTCGGCAGGTTGCGGCCGTCGGACACCAGCCTGCTGCGCACCGCCACGAAGGCCTTGATGATGAAACGCGACGCCGCGACCGCCTGCGCGGACTTCAGGACCGTGGCCGCCATGACGACCCCGTGCTCAGTGAAGGCGTAGGGTCGATAGCGACTACCGCCGTGGTCCGAGCTTGAGATCACATTTTGTGATCTCAAGTCGGAAAGCTCAGCCGCTGAGAGCTGAAACGCGAACCCCTCGAACTTGTCGGCATTGCGCCGCAACTGCTGGTTCAGCTGCCGCGTCGCAACCCCGAAAAGCCTTGCCACGTCGGCGTCCAGCACAACGGCCTCGCCGCGAACAGGACGGAGGGCGGCTCTCCCAATTCGATCTCAGCGGTCGTCGACACTGGCTTTCCCGTTTGACGTCACAGTCGCGCCCGCCAGTTTTGAGAGCATCGACTCATAATGCAATTCAAGGGGCGTTTGAGATCGCATTTTGCGACCTCAAAGGGTCAGTTGACTCCCGGCCCCTGCTCCCGCACACACGCCGCGTCTCGCGGGAGACATCGGGTGCGAATCCCGAGGCCGAAGGCGCAACCGCCCCGGAAACGCTCAGGCAAAAGGACCGCGAGACTTAGGAACGCTGGAAAGGCCGCATCTGTGGCCGCCGAAGGAGCAAGGGTGACGTTCGTCGCCCGAAATCTCTCAGGCTCAGGGACAGCGGGGGCGAATCGGACGGCCATCGGCCGGACGAGACGCATCGACCCCGCCGGAGCCCAGCGTGTCCTCAGAAGCCGATCTCAAGAAGACCCCGCTCTACGACGCCCACGTCGCCGCCGGCGCGCGCATGGTGCCGTTCGCGGGCTACGCCATGCCGGTGCAGTACCGCGACGGCGTGCTCAGGGAGCACCTCTGGACCCGCGAGAGCGCCGGCCTGTTCGACGTCTCGCACATGGGCCAGGCGAAGCTGCGCGGCGTCTCGCCGCTGTCGGCGTTCGAGGAGATCACCCCCGGCGATTTCATCGGCCTGGCCCCCGGCAAGCAGCGCTACTCCCTGCTGCTGAACAAGAAGGGCGGCATCATCGACGACCTGATGGCCTCGCGTCCGGATGACGACGGCCTGTTCGTGATCGTCAACGGCGCCTGCAAGGACAACGATTTCCGCGTCATCGACGACGAGCTGGCGCCGCAGGTCACGATCGAGCGGCTCGAGAACCGCGCGCTGCTGGCGCTGCAGGGGCCGAAGGCCGCCGAGGTGCTGGCGAAACACATCCCCGAAGCCGCCGGCAAGGTGTTCATGGACAGCTGGGCGACCACCGGCTTCGGCGTCGACGTGCTGATCTCGCGCTCGGGCTACACGGGCGAGGACGGCTACGAGATCTCGATCCCGGCGAGCGCCGCCACGGACGTGTGGAACACCCTGCTGGCCGACGAGCGTGTGAAGCCGATCGGCCTCGGGGCCCGCGACAGCCTGCGCCTCGAGGCCGGCCTGCCGCTCTACGGCCACGACGTCGACGAGACGGTCAGCCCGGTCGAGGCCGCCCTGACCTTCGCGGTGTCGAAGAAGCGCCGCGACGCCCAGGACTTCCCGGGCGCCGCCCGCATCGTCAGGGAGCTGGCCGAGGGTCCATCGCGCGTCCGTGTGGGTCTGAAGATCCTCAGCGGCGCCCCGGCCCGCGAAGGCGCCGAGATCGCTGACACGGACGGCACGGTCGTCGGCGTCGTCACCAGCGGCGGCTTCGCGCCCTCGCTCGGCCATCCCATCGCCATGGGCTTCGTCCCGCCCGCGCTCGCGGCCGTCGGCACGAGCCTCAACGTCATTGTCCGGGGCAAGTCCGGCGCGGCTGAGGTCGTCGCCATGCCCTTCGTCCCCAACCGCTACGTCCGCAAGGTCTGAAAGGGTCTCTCCATGCGCTTCACCAGGGATCACGAGTGGGTCGAGCTGAACGGCGACGTCGCCACCGTCGGCATCACCGCCTATGCCGCCGAGCAGCTGGGCGATGTGGTGTTCGTCGAGGCGCCCGACGTCGGCAAGGTGCTTAATCAGGGCGACGCCATGGCCGTCGTCGAGAGCGTGAAGGCCGCCTCCGACGTCTACGCTCCAGTGTCGGGCGAGGTCGTGGAAGCCAACGGCGAGCTCGCCGACGCGCCCGAGACCGTCAACGCCGCCCCGGAAGCCGGCGGCTGGTTCGCGAAGATCAAGGTCAGCGACCCTTCCCAGGTCGACGCCCTGATGGATCGCGCCGCGTACGAAGAATACCTCGGCACACTCTAGCTCTTACCCCTCCTCCTCGATGGAGGAGGGGCAGGGGTGGTGGTGTGGCCGCTGACTTTGGCGAAGGGCGCTGGTGGCCCCGAGCCCGTTGAGCCCACTTCCAACTGCCCACGCCCCCACCACCATCCCCGGCCCTTCCTCCATCGAGGAGGAAGGGAGAAGAAGCGGACCTCCCGTATGCGCTACCTCCCCCTGACCCCCGACGACCGCGCGGAGATGCTCTCCGCCATCGGCGTCGCCTCGGTCGATGACCTGTTCGTGGACGTGCCCGCCGCCGCCCGGCGGGAGGGCTTCGTCGACCTGCCGCGCGTGGCCGGTGAGCTGGAGGTGGAGCGCGAGCTCAGCGCCCTGGCCGCCCGCAACGTGGCCGCCGGTTCGATTCCGTTCTTCTGCGGCGCCGGCGCCTACAGGCACCACGTCCCGGCCACGGTCGATCACATCATCCAGCGGTCGGAGTTCCTGACCAGCTACACGCCCTACCAGCCCGAGATCGCCCAGGGCACGCTGCAGGTGCTGTTCGAGTTCCAGACCCAGGTCGCCGCCCTGACCGGGATGGAGGTCGCCAACGCCTCGCTCTACGACGGCTCCACCGCCACCGCGGAGGCGGTGATGATGGCCAAGCGCGTGACGAAGCGGAACCGCGCGGTGATGTCGGGCGGGGTTCACCCGCACTACGTCGCGACGACCGAGACCCTGGCCCACGCCGAGGGCATGGAGGTCGCCGCCCTGCCCGCCGCCGTCGACGCCGAGGACGCGGTGATCGCCGCCATCGACGCCGACACCGCCTGCGTCGTCGTCCAGACGCCCAACGTGTTCGGCACGGCCACGGACGTCACGAAGATCGCCGAGGCCGCCCACGCCGCCGGCGCCCTGCTGATCGTGGTCGCCACCGAGGCGATGTCCTTCGGCCTGCTGAAGTCGCCCGGCGAGATGGGCGCCGACATCGCCGTGGCCGAGGGCCAGTCGATCGGCAACGCCCTGAACTTCGGCGGCCCGTACGTCGGCCTCTTTGCCTGCCGTGAGAAGTTCGTGCGCCAGGCGCCGGGCCGGCTCTGCGGCGAGACCGTCGACGCCGACGGCCGCCGCGGCTTCGTGCTGACCCTGTCGACCCGCGAGCAGCACATCCGCCGCGACAAGGCGACCTCGAACATCTGCACCAACAGCGGCCTCTGCGCCCTGGCCTTCTCGATCCACATGAGCCTGCTGGGCGAGACCGGCCTGCGCCGGGTCGCGGCCCTGAACCACCAGCGCGCCCGCGAGCTGAAGGCGGCGCTGGAGACCGTGACGGGCGTCGAGGTGTTCACCCCGCGCTTCTTCAACGAGTTCGCCCTGAAGCTGGCCAGGCCCGCCGCAGAGGTGGTCCAGGCGCTGGCCGGCCGGGGCGTGCTGGGCGGCGTGCCCTACAGCCGCCTGGCGCCGACCGCCGGCCTGGACGACGTCCTGCTGGTCTGCGCGACCGAGACCGTGACCGAGGGCGACATCGCCGCCTTCCAGGCCGCCCTGACGGAGGTGATGGCGTGAGCACGACCCGCTTCTCCCTTCCTCCTCGGTGGAGGAAGGGCCGGGGATGGTGGTGTGGCCATGACCTCGCGGGTAACCCGCTTGAGTGCGCCGACGCCCTGCCGAGCCTCTCGCTTCAGCACAGCGGCCACACCACCACCCAACCCTCCTCCATCGAGGAGGAGGGCTTCAGGGGAGCCTTCCGATGAGCAGCAGCATGAACACCGTGGGCCGCCCCACTCGCCCCGACACCGACGTCGCCGCCAACGACGTCCACGCCACCCTCACCGGCGCGCGCGGCCTGCTGCAGGACGAGCCGCTGATCTTCGAGCTGGGCGGCTGGAACAAGACCGGCGTCGACCTGCCGGAAGCCGCCGAAGCCGACGAAGGCCTCTCGGGCCTGATGCGGGAGGCCGCCATCGGCCTGCCGGGCCTGAGCGAGCCGGAGGCGGTGCGCCACTACGTGCGCCTCAGTCAAAAGAACCACGCCATCGACCTGGCCCTCTATCCGCTCGGCTCGTGCACGATGAAGCACAACCCGCGCCTGAACGAGAAGATGGCCCGGCTGCCGGGCTTCTCGGACATCCACCCGCTGCAGCCCGTCTCGACGGTGCAGGGCGCGCTGGAGCTGATGGACCGCCTGGCGCACTGGCTGAAGACGTTGACCGGCATGCCTGCGGTCGCGCTGACGCCCAAGGCTGGCGCGCACGGCGAGCTGTGCGGCCTGCTGGCCATCAAGGCGGCCCACGAAGCCAACGGCCAGGGCCGCCGCAAGACCGTGCTCTGCCCGACCAGCGCCCACGGCACCAACCCGGCCACGGCCGCCTTCGTCGGCTACAGCGTTGTCGAGATCGCCCAGACAGAGGACGGCCGCGTCGACCTCGCCGATCTCGAGGCCAAGCTCGGGCCGGACGTGGCCGCGATCATGGTGACCAACCCCAACACCTGCGGGCTGTTCGAGCGCGACATCCTGGAGATCAGCCGCCTGACCCACGCGGCCGGGGCCTACTTCTACTGCGACGGGGCCAACTTCAACGCCATCGTCGGCCGGGTGCGACCGGGCGACCTGGGCGTCGACGCCATGCACATCAACCTGCACAAGACCTTCTCGACGCCCCACGGCGGCGGCGGGCCGGGCGCGGGTCCGGTGGTGCTGAGCGAGGCGCTGGCCGCCTTCGCCCCGGCGCCGTGGGTCGTCAGCCACGCCGACGGTTTCGCTCTCGTCGAGGAGCAGGTCGGCGAAGCCGCCGCCGCCTTCGGCCGGATGAGCGCCTTCCACGGCCAGATGGGGATGTTCGTGCGGGCCTACGCCTACATGCGCAGCCACGGCGCCGACGGCCTGCGCCAGGTCGCCGAGGACGCTGTGCTGAACGCCAATTACATCAAGGCCAGCCTGTCGGACGTGATGAGCCCGGCCTTCCCGGACGGACCCTGCATGCACGAGGCGCTGTTCGATGACCGCTGGCTGGAGGGAACCGGCGTGACCACGCTCGACTTCGCCAAGGCGATGATCGACGAGGGCTTCCACCCGATGACCATGTACTTCCCGCTGGTCGTCCACGGGGCGATGCTGATCGAACCGACCGAGACCGAGAGCCGGCAGGAACTGGACCGTTTCGTCCACGCCCTGCGAACCCTGGCGGAGTCGGCGAAGGCCGGCGAGGTCGAACGCTTCAAGGGCGCGCCGTTCCACGCCCCGCTGCGTCGCCTCGACGAGACCCTTGCCGCGCGGAAGCCGAAACTGAGGTGGAAGCCGGAGTAGGGTCCGGTCCGCCACGGCCATCCCTCTCCCCGTGGGAGAGGTGGGCCTGCGGAGCTCGACAGGGCGGAGCAGGGTCGGAGTGGGAACCCCGGCGGCCAGACGGCCGGTCTCGGTTCTTCCCACTCAGTCATCGCTTCGCGGCGACAGCTCTCCCACGGGGAGAGCGATTGGTTCAGACCCCTCCTGCCCGGCGTCGCTGACGCGGTATTGACCCCGTTTCTTCACACCGCGGTCACAACCTGAGACATTTCGGCCACGGCGACATGCAGAAC
>CALKHU010000235.1 GCA_937991555.1 uncultured Caulobacter sp. | reverse complement strand
CCCGCCCCCCCCGACACGACGACGCGCCGGTCCGCGGGTGCGGACCGGCGCGCCATGCAGCCGGATCGCGGCCTTGTGCGCCTATTGCACCTTGAGCGGCAGCGAGATCGACTGTCCGCGCGCGGTGACCGACAGCAGCACCGTCGGGCGGCCGGCCTTCTTCGCCGCCTCGACGGCGGCGGCGACATCGGCGGGACTGCGGACGGACTTGAGGTTGACCGAGTTGATCACGACACCGCTGGACAGGCCGCGCTCGGCCGCGTCCGAGTCGCCCCGCACGCTGTCGATCAGAACGCCCTGGACGCCGGCGGCGATGTTGTACTGGCGACGCGCGGCGTCATCGAGCGGCACCAGGCCCATGCCCAGCACCTGGACGCGCTGGACGCCGGGCCGGTCGGGGGCCTTGCCGCCCTCGGGCGAGTCCGGTCCCTCCGCCTCCTGGCCGGCGGCCAGTTCCTGGTTCGAGGGCCGGATGCCCGAGCGGACGTCGATGAACTGGCGCCGCCCGTTGCGATAGATCTCCAGCCGCAGCACGTCGCCGGCGCGGCCGCGCGCGACTTCGCGGGTCAGGGCGGTGGACGATTCGACCCGCACGCCGTTCACCGAGATGACGATGTCGTCGATCTGCAGCCCGGCCTTGGCGGCGGGACCGCCCGGCGTCACCGACTTCACCACCGCCGCCTTCATGCCGTCGAGGCCGATGGCGTCGGCCATCTCGGCGGTGAAGTTCTGGATCTGGGCGCCGATGTAGCCACGGACGACCTTGCCGTTCGAGATCAGCTGCTTGGTGATGCTGTCGGCGAGGTCGGCGGGGATGGCGAAGCCGATGCCGACCGATCCGCCGGTGGGCGAGAAGATGGCGCTGTTGACCCCGATCACCCGGCCATGCAGGTCGAAGGTCGGCCCCCCCGAGTTGCCCCGGTTGATGGGCGCGTCGATCTGCACATAGTCGACGAACGAAGCCTGCTCGTCGTTGAGGTTGCGGCCGTAGGCGGAGACGATGCCGGCGGTGGCGGTGTTGCCGAGGCCGAACGGGTTGCCGATGGCGATGACCCAGTCACCGACCCGCGGCTTGGCGGCGGTCTCGAAGCTGACGAAGCTGAAGCTGTTTCCCTCGACCTTGATCACGGCCAGGTCGGTGTTCTCATCGGTGCCGACGATCTTCGCCTTGAGCTCGCGACCATCCTTGAGCGTGACAGTAATCTCGTCGGCGCCCTCGACCACGTGGTTGTTGGTCACGATGTAGCCGTCGGCGCTGATGAAGAAGCCGGAGCCGGACGATTGCTGGCGCGGCCTGACGCCGCCGTCCCCCTCTTGCCCGTCATCGTTCTTTTCGCCGCGCTCGCCGTTGCGGTCGGGTGTTCCGAAGTCGAACGGGAAGCCGCGGAAGCGCAGCGCCCGGGCGTCGACGCGCGAGCTCACGTCGATCGAGACCACGGCCGGCGACACCTTTTCGAAGATGTCGGCGAATGACATCGGGGCGCCCGGCGGCGGCGCGAACATGACCGGCCCCGCGGAGGCGGTCTTCACGACCGCCGGCGGAGTCCCGGCCTCGGCCGGCGACATGCGCAGTCCGACGCCGGCCAGAGCCGCCGCTCCCACGCCCAGTCCGGCCACCGCGCCCACAAAAAATCCGGTCTTCTTCGCGACCATCTGTCTTCCGTTCCTGTCCCCGCCAGGGCGGGCAATGAAATACCGTCGTTCGATGCCAAAGAGCCCGCGGGCCCTCAAGTTATCTTTCCGTCACTCACGATGGCGTTTCTAGGGCAAGGCCACTCCCTGCACGTCAGGTCGCGTCCCTGTCGGAGTCGAGGAGTGCGGCGAGCCTCGCCTCTTCCTCGGCGGTCAGGCTGTCCGCCGGCTGGGGGCGGCGCACGCGCCAGGCCAGGAAGGCCAACCCGGCCAGGGCGGCGACGAACGGCGCCAGCCACAGCGCGGCGTTGCCGGCGCTGAACGACGGCCGCAGCAGGACGTACTCGCCGTAGCGGTCGGTGAGGAACGCCTTCACCTCGGCCTCGTCCTTCCCGGCCGCCACCTGCTCGCGCACGACCCTCCGCAGGTCCTGCGCCAGGTCGGCGTCGGAATCGTCGATCGACTCGTTCTGGCAGACCAGGCAGCGCACCTCGCGGAAAATCTCCCGCGCCCGCGCCTCCTGGGCGGGATCGGGCAGCCGTTCGGACGGATCGGAGGCGGCGGCCATGCACCCCACCGCCGCCAGCACCAGCACCGCGCGCCTGATCATGCCGGCTTCCTCCCGACGGCCAGACGCAGGCGCCGGTCGGAGAGCGACACCAGCCCCCCGATGGCCATCAGCAGCGGGCCGATGAAGATCAGCTGGACCCAGGGATTGAAATAGGCCCGCACCAGCCAGGCCGGCTGGCCGCCCGCTCCCGCCCGCCGTTCGCCCAGCACGATGTAGACCTGGTCCAGGCCGCGGTTGCAGAGCGCCACTTCGGAGGTCGTCTGCCGGCTCGTCGGGTAGAAGCGCCGCTCGGGCTCGCCCCGGCAGACGACGGCGCCGGCGCGGGTCACCGTCAGGAGGCCGCGTTCGGCGAGGAAGTTGGGGCCCTCGGCCATCCCCACCCGCTCCAGGGTGACGCTGTAGGCGCCGACGTCGATCCGCCCCCCGAGGGACAGGGCCTCGGCCGACTCGATCTTCCACGAGGTCTCGACCACCGCGCCGAGGGTGAAAACGCCCAGCCCGACATGGGCGAGGGTCATGCCCCAGGCTCCGCGAGGCAATCCCACCAGGCGGCGCATCGTCTCGGCGGCCGGCGCCCTGAAGGCGCGGGTGCGTTCGGCGATCTCGGCCAGCGCGCCCAGGATCAGCCAGAAGCCCAGCATCACGCCGCCGGCGGCCAGCACCTTGCGGGGGCTCGCCAGGGCAAGGGTGGCGACGCCGATCAGCACCGCCAGCGCCGCGGCGATCCTGAGCCTGTCGGCGGCCGCCCGGGCGTCGCCGCGCTTCCACGCGGTCAGAGGTCCGAACGGCAGCAGGACGAAGGCGACGCTCATCAGCGCCCCGAACACCAGGTTGAAGTAGGGCGGGCCCACCGTCATCGGTGTTCCGGACACGGCCTCGTAGATCAGCGGATACAGGGTGCCGAACAGCACGCCGGCGGTCGCGGCCGACAGGATGATGTTGTTGAGGACGATCAGGCTCTCGCGGCTCACCGGGGCGAACAGCCCGCCGCGCTGCAGCGCCGGCGCCCGCCAGGCGAACAGCGCGAACCCCGCCCCGGCCGCGACGCCGAGGATCGTCAGCAGCATCGTCCCCCGCGTCGGATCGACGGCGAAGGCGTGGACGCTGGTCAGCACCCCCGATCGCACGAGGAAGGCTCCCAGCATGGAGAAGGTGAAGGCCGCAAGCGCCAGGAACAGCGTCCAGCCGGACAGCGCCCCCCGCTTCTCGGTGACGATGGCCGAATGCAGCAGGGCCGCGCCGACCAGCCACGGCATGAAGGAGGCGTTTTCGACGGGATCCCAGAACCACCAGCCGCCCCAGCCGAGTTCGTAGTAGGCCCAGTAGGAGCCGAGGGCGATGCCGACGGTCAGGAAGCTCCAGGCGGCCAGCGTCCACGGCCGGACCCAGCGGGCCCAGGCGGCGTCGATCCGGCCGCCGATCAGCCCGGCGACGGCGAAGGAGAACACCACCGAGAAGCCGACGTAGCCCAGGTAGAGGAAGGGCGGGTGCAGGGCGAGCGCCGGGTCCTGCAGCAGCGGGTTCAGCGAGCGTCCCTCGACAGGCGGATCGAGGACCCGGGCCAGGGGATTGGAGGCGAAGGCCGTATAGGCCATGAACAGCACGCCCAGCGCGCCCTGGACGCCCACGACATGGGTCTTCAGCGTCGCCGGCAGGTCGCGGCCGAGACCGGCGACGACGGCGCCGAACCCCGTCAGGGCCAGGCACCACAGCAGCATGGAGCCCTCATGGTTCCCCCAGGCGCCCGCGATCCGGTAGAGCAGCGGCTTGGCGGTGTGGGAGTTGGCGGCCACGGTCGAGACCGAGAAATCCGAGGTCACGAAGGCGACGAGCAACGCGGCGAAGGCCAGCGCCACGGCCGCGAAGGCGCCGATCGCAGCACCCTCGCCGGCGCCGGCCAGCAGCGGCCGCCGCCCCCCGATCAGCCCGAGCACCGCCTGGACCACCGACAGAGCCAGGGCCAGGAAGAGGGCGAAGGAGCCCAGTTCAGCGGTCATAGGCGGCCTTCGCTCCGTCGCCGCGCCACTCGCCCTGCTTCTTCAGCTGTTCGGCGACCTCCCGCGGCACGTACTTCTCGTCGTGCTTGGCCAGCACGCGACGGGCGCGGAAGACGCCGCCGTCGTCGAAGGCCCCCTCGGCGATGATGCCCTGCCCCTCCCGGAACAGGTCCGGCAGGTCGCCCTGGAAACTCACCCGCGCGGACGCCGTCTGGTCCTCGACGACGAACTCCACGCGCCCGTCGGGGAACTTCTTCACGCTGCCGGCGGCGACGAGCCCGCCGAGCTGCATCGCGCGCCCGGCCGGCACCGCGGCCTCCTTGGCCTGCGCCGGCGTGTAGAACAGCGAGATCGAGTCGCGCAGGCCCCACAGGGTCAGGCCCACGGCCAGCGCCAGCACGGGCGCGATGGCCAGCACGATGGTCAGGCGCCGGCGCGCGGTCCGGGATTTCGGCCAGAAGCTCATCTTGGGGTCTCCGCCGCCCGATCCAGGGCTTGCTGGACGTCGGGACGGTCCTTGAAAAGGCCCTTGGCGCGCGCCAGCGCCGCGTCGCGCTTGCCGGTCTCGCCCAGCACGCTCCAGGCCCGCACGAGCCGCACCCAGCCCTCGGGATCCATCGGCTGTGTCTCGAGGCGCGCGGCCAGGCCCTCGACCATGCCGCGGATGGCCTTTTCGTCGGGGACAGCGCCGCTCGCCGCCGCTGCCTGGGCCGGGGTGGGCAGCCCGCCCGCCGCCTCGACGGCCTTGATCTCGCTGGCCAGGGCCTCACGCGTGGCCTGTTCGTCGGGACGGGCTGAGGGCAGCGAGGCCAGCAGGGCGCGCCAGCCCGCGAGCCCCCGTTCGACCTTGCCGTCCTGGATATCGCCCCGGGCCAGGAAGTAGCGCGCGCTGGTGTTGCCGGGGTCGCGGTTCAGCGCCTCGCCGAAGGCGCGGCGGGCGTCGGCGTCGACGCGCCCGTCAGCCTGGACCACGAAGGTCTCGCCGAGCAGGGCCCACAGCTCGGGACGGTCCGGCGCGAGGCTGACCGCGCGGCGAAGGGCCACGCCCGCCGCCAGCGGATCGCCCGCCGCGAGCTCGACCGTGGCCAGCTTGTGGAACGCCTCGGCGTCATTGGGCCGCTCGGCGGTCACTGCGCGCAGGATCGCCGCCAGCTTGGGCAGCTCCAGGGTCTCGATGTCGCTCGCCCGCCAGGCCTCCAGGCGCGCCGCATAGGGCCGGTCGGCCATCCCCGGATGGCCCAGCGCCATGTAGAGCGCTGCGGCCGCCAGCGGCGCCGCGATCGCCGCCGCCAGCGCGATCCTGCGTCCGGTCGTCGCCGCCATGGCGACGCCCTGCCGGTTGGCGGCGTCGGCGGCGGCCAGAAGCCTCCGCCCAGCCTCGGCCCGCGCCGCCCGCATCTCGGCTTCGGGCAGCAGTCCCCGCGCCGCGAGGTCCTCGATTTCCGCCAGCTGCCGGCGATGCACGGCGAGAGTCGGGTCCTCGCCCGCCGCACGCCGGCTCGCCGCCCGCGAGCCGTTGAGCATCAGCCAGGCCGCGGCCGCCGACAGGGCCGCGGCGGCGGCCCAGAATGCGAATGCGAACATGGCCGGGTGTTAGCCGATCGCGCGGGCGTTAGCGAGAGCCCAGCGCGGGTCAGGCGGCTGCGGCGCGCCGCCGCACGACGCCGGCCGCCTGCCGGTCCCGCACCAGGGTCATCAGCCGCGCCGCGACGTCGAGGTACTCGCGCGCCCGGTCATGGTCGATGTCGTCGCCCAGCCTCATCTGCTCGAGCACGTCTTCCACATACCGGTCGATCCGCTGGCCGACCGTCTCGTGGGTCTTGCTGCGCGCACCGGCGAAACCGCCGTCATTGGCGCAGGCCCGGATGCCCTCGGAGAAGGTCAGAAGGCCGATCGCGAGGTCTACGGCGCCGTCGTTGGGCGGCTCATCCAGCTTCGGCGCGTTGGAAACCAGCCGGCCTGAGTAGCGGATCTTCTGCATCGGCAGGACCAGCGCCACGGCCTCGCCGATGTCCTGCATGCGCTGCTCGACGGTCGAGGCCAGCGCCTGCTTCAGCTTGACGATGCGTTGGCCCCACGGACCCTCGCGCGACAGCTGGACGGTCTGGTCCAGTTCATTGATCGTCTCGACAGCGTCGACCACGGCCTGGGCCGCCTGCTCGGCCGCCTGGACGCCCATGCCGGGCCGCAGGGCCTTCAGCCGCTGCACGCGGATCTCGATGTCGTTGATGGCCCGTTCTCCGAACACGGCCAGTTCGGACGCGGCCATGTAGCGTTCGCCGGGATGGTCCATGACGGCGGAAATGACGCGGAGGATCTGCGCCGGATGCTTGAGGTGCGACGCCAGCATCTCGAACATCAGGGGTCCGCCGCCCTCTCCTGCGGCGCCGGCGTCCTTGTAGGCCAGCCGCGCGCTCGCACGGCGCTCGTCGGTCATCCGCTGGAGCCATTCGGTCAGCCTGGCCAGCGCCGGCCGGGCGATGGGACCGATCTCGAGGGCCATGATCAGGGTCTGGGTCGCGCCGGCCCGGTCGGCCTCGAGCATCTCGCTGACGGCGCGGTAGTCCGGCAGCTCGAGCGTCCTCAGCTGGCCCGCCGCGCGCGAACAGAGCAGGTCGAAGATCTGCGGCGAGGGTTCAGCGGGATCGATGTAGTAGCTGGCGTCGACCGCCTGCCTCACCCAGTCCGGCTTGTCGGCCTTCATCGCCGCCCACAGCCGACCGGCCGCCGGCCTCGGGAACGCCACCAGCCCGTCATCGGTGCGGGCGCGGAACAGGCCGTTCACCGGCGCCAGCACATGGGCGCGCGCCGACCGGTCGCTGATCTCCTGTTCGACCATGGCCCCGACCGCGGCCAACGGCCCCGTGGAGCCTTCGCGGCAGACAGCGCGCTCGAGACCCCGCACGACGTCGTCGGGCGAGGCCGCGATCAGGCCTCTCAGCACGGAGATCTTGTCCGGTGACAGCTCGGGCATCCACACTTGTCCGGAGGCGTCTTGCCTCCAGCTGGAATCCTTCACCTGAACTGGGTTAACGCGCGCTGAAACCCCGCTATCAGGTTTCCGCGCGCGGCAGGCCGATCTCGACCCGCAGGCCCCCCATCGACGAGTCGCCCAGCGCCAGGGCCCCTCCGTAGGCGCGCGCCAGTTCATCGACGATGGCCAACCCCAGGCCGGACCCCGGCGCGGTCTCGTCGAGCCGCGCCCCGCGCTTGAGCGCATCCTCGCGGCGATCGGCGGGCAGCCCCGGTCCGTCGTCCTCGACGACCAGCGCCAGCGTCTCCGGGCCAGATGGCGACGCGGTCACGCGCACGCGGCTCCGGCACCACTTGCCGGCGTTCTCGATGACGTTGCCGGCGATCTCCATCAGATCCTGCTTCTCGCCCCGGAAGCACAGGTCCTCCGGGCACCGCCAGTCGATCTCGACCCCCTTGTCCTGGAAGATCCGCTCCAGGGTCACGGCCAGTTCGTCGATGACGGGCTCGACCGGGGTGCGTTCGCCGTGGGTCTGCGAGCGGGCCGCCGCCCGCGCGCGCCGCAGATGGTGCTCGACGTGACCCCGCATGGCCTCGGCCTGCCGCGACACGACGTCGGCCAGCTGGCCGGGCTGCTGCTGCGCCTCGGTCAGCATCACCGACAACGGCGTCTTCAGCGCGTGCGCCAGGTTGCCGACGTGGGTGCGCTGGCGCTCGACGACGTCCTGGTTATGGGCGACGAGGGCGTTGAGTTCGACGGCCAGCGGCTCCAGCTCGCTCGGATACTCGCCGACGATCCGCTCCGCCTTGCCCTGGCGAACCTCGGCCACCTCGCGCCTCAGGCGGAACAGGGGCTGCAGACCGATCCGCACTTGCAGGAAGACGGCCGACAGGATGCCGACCCCCAGCGCGATCAGCGCCCCGGCAGTCAGCAGCGCGAAGCGGCGCGCCTCGCGGTCGACCGGCGAGCGGTCCTCGGCGACCATGATGATGACCGGTTCGGCCCGCTGGGACAGGGTCACCTGCATGGCGCTCGCGCGCAGCGGCTGATCGAGCGGCCCGGTCGAATGGTAGAAGACCTGCTGTCCGGGATTGGCGGCGACCTCGGCCACGACCTCGTCGGGCATCTTCAGGTCCATGTCGAACAGCGACCGCGAGCGGTTGCCGTCGAGCGGCCGGATCTTGCCGCCCGGGGCGTGCTCGGCGAGCTGCCAGTAGCGGCCGGAATAGACCCGCAGGGCCTGGCTGTCGGTCAGCGGCGGCGCTACGACCTTGCCGTCCTCGACGCTCATCCCGGCGTTCAGGTCCTGGCTGACGTCGACCAGCCCGCGGTCGAAGCGACGCAGGGCCGCCTGCTGGAAGAAGGCGGTCAGGGCCACGCCGGTGACGATCAGGACGATGACGCTCCAGCCGGCGGCCAGCAGCACCAGCCGCCCGACCAGCGAACGTCGCCCGAGCGCCGGAAGGCGCAGCCGGATCACTCCGTCGCCTCGCCCTCGAGCGGGGTCAGCCGGTAGCCGAGTCCGCGGACGGTCTCGATGCGGTCAGGGCCGATCTTCTTGCGGACGCGGCCGATGAACACCTCGATGGTGTTGGAGTCGCGGTCGAAGTCCTGGTCGTACAGGTGTTCGACCAGCTCGGTCCGGCTGATCACCCGGCCCTGGTGCATGATCATGTAGTGCAGCAGCCGGTATTCCAGCGAGGTCAGCCGCAGCGGTTCGCCGTTGACGCTCGCCCGCGCCGAACGCGGATCGAGCCTGAGGCCGCCGCAGCTCAGGTTCGGCGTCGCATGGCCCGCCGAGCGGCGCAGCAGCGCGCGCAGCCGCGCCAGCAGCTCCTCGGTGTGGAACGGCTTGGTCAGGTAGTCGTCGGCCCCGGCGTCGAAGCCGGCCACCTTCTGGCTCCAGTTGTCGCGGGCGGTCAGGATCAGCACCGGCGTGGCGATGTTCTCCCGCCGCCAGCGCTCGAGCACCGACACCCCGTCGATCTTGGGCAGGCCCAGGTCGAGAATGACCGCGTCATAGGGCTCGGCCTCGCCCAGGTAGTGGGCTTCCTCGCCGTCGGCTGCGTGGTCGACCGCATAGCCGGCGTCGGCCAGCGCCAGCTTCAGTTGCCGGGACAGGTCAGGATCGTCCTCGACCAGCAGGATGCGCATGGGAGTCCCTAGTTCCTTCCGATGATCTGGCCGGTCTGGGCGTCGACGATGTAGTCGATGCGCCGGCCGTCCGGGGTCTGCCAGCGAACGCGGTAGATCGGTCGCCCGCCGCGGTTCTCCAGCCCCGCGTCGAGCAGCTGGCCCGGCGTCGAGCGCGCGATGTTGCGGATGACCTGCTCCAGCGGCACCAGCCGGCCGCCGCGGACGCCGTCGCGGGCGTCCTCCTCGCGGGGCCGCCAGCCGTCGCCGAGCGAATTGCCGCCGCGGCCGGGCGTGTAGCGGTCGTCGTCGCCCCGGCCCGGAGGCCGGACGCGGGCCGCGCCGGGTCCATCCTGGCGGGCCAGCGCCTCGCGGCAGGCCTTGCCGATGGCCCCGCCGGGGCACTCGCGGGCGCGTCCCTGCGCCTCGGCGACGGCCGGGACGCCGGCGCCGATCAGGACGGCCAGAAAGAGGGCGGCGATACGCTTCATGCCCAGCGGTCTACGGCGCCGACGCTGAATGCCGGCTGAATGCCGGAGTTATGGAGGGGGTGCGGCGTGCTGTCACGCACAGACCGACCGGCTAGCGACGCCGGGGCGAATACGGCCGCTCCTTGCGCCACTGCTCGGCGAAGGCCTCGAGGGCCGGGTCGACGACCTCCGGCAGGGTCACCACCAGCCGCGCCAGCAGGTCGCCCCGCTGGCCCTTGGCGCTGACGAAGCCCTTGCCCTTCAGGCGCAGGACCGAGCCGCTGTTGGCCCCGCGCGGCACGGTGACATGGACCGGACCGTCCGGCGTAGGGGCCTCGACCTTGCCGCCGAGCACCGCGTCGGGGACGGACACGGCAAGGTCCATGTGCAGGGTGTCGCCCTCACGGCGATAGACGGGGTGCGGCTTGAAGCCGATCTCGATCAGGGCGTCGCCCGGCCCGGTGCGCCCCGGGGCGCCCTGCCCCTTCAGCCGCAGGGTCTGGCCTTCCTGGGCGCCCTTGGGGATGTTCACTTCCAGCGTACGGCCGTCGGAGAAGGCGATGCGCTTCTTGGCGCCCCGGATGGCGTCCTCGATGTCGATGTCGAGGTGGGCGCGCAGGTCGGAACCCTTGCCCCCGCCGAAACCGCCGCCGCCGAAGCCCGTCCCGAACCCGCCCTGCCGCTGGCCGGCGGCCCCGCGGCCGAACATCTCGCCGAGGATGTCGTTGATGTCGACGCCCTCGAAGCCGGGGCTGCCCGGCCCGGGCCGATACCGGCCGCCGGAGGCGCCCCCCGGCCCGAACGGACTCTCGCCGCCGAATCCCGGGTGCCGCTCGCGACCGTCGGCGTCGATCTCGCCGCGGTCGAACCGCTTGCGCTTGTCCTCGTCGCCGATGATGTCGAAGGCGCCGGAGACGCGCTTGAACTTCTCGTCGGCGCTCTTGTCGCCGGGATTGGCGTCGGGGTGGTACTGTTTCGCGAGCTTGCGGAAAGCCTTGCGGATTTCGTCGGCGCTCGCGTTCTTCCCAACGCCCAGTTCAAGATACGGATCGCGCGCCAAGGGCCCCTCTCAGCCGAGTTACTGGCCGCATCAGATAGAGCCTCGCGCGCTCCGACGCTACAGGCTGCGCGTCAGCGGAGAGCCGAACCCGAACGCGGCCGATCCTTGCGCAACCCGCACGGTGACTGCTCCCGGCGTCCCGCCCGGGAAATCCTCGCCCTGCATCGCGGCCGTCCAGCGGAACCGGGCCTCGCTGACCTCGACGCTGCGCGCAACCGTCGCACCGTCCAGGATCTCGATCCTGTAGCGTTCGGCCTCCTCGCCCAGCGGCGGCTCTCCGTCCAGGCTGTCGCCGCCGACCCGGGCCCGCCGGATCCACGAGAAGACGACATCGGCGCCGTCGCGGGCTCGCTTCAGGTGGCAGGGCGACCACGGGCGCTGCGCGATGCCGCGCCAGGTCGCGGTCGTCTCGGAGGCGGCCTCGCCGCCGGGCGGCCCGCCGGCCGGAGCCGCCCGCCAGAGCAGCGGCAGCCCGCGTTCGGACAACGCCACCTCGGCCCGGCGAAGCCCCTCGTCGAGCAGAACGATCGGCGCGCCTTCCGCCTTGGGCGCGGCGCCGGTTCCGCCCTGCCCGCGCAGCAGGCCGGCCAGCCGCCAGACGTCCGGCGCGACGAGCTCGGCCGACAGGAACTGGATGATCTCCCAGTCGCCGTCTCCCCCGGCCACGGCGAGGGCGTTGGCTCCCGCCAGCACGGCCGGCGGGGTCCGGCTCTCCAGGATCGCGCCCTCCATGCGGACCAGGAGCGTCGCGGCGCGGTCCAGCCGGTGCAGCGCCCCTGAGGACAGCGGCTCCAGGCATTCTCCCACGGCCGCAGCCTGGGTGATCCGCGCCCGCACCGTGAGGGAGTCGGCCGCCGGGCCGGCATGGATGTCCAGGTCACGCCACGGGTCGACCGCCGCCGCCGCCAGCGGCCGCGCGTCATCCTCCCCGCCCGGCAGCGGCGGCAGGTCCAGCAGGTGCAGCACGGGCGGCGCGGCGGGCTCCGTCGGCGGCGGCGGCGTCCACGGATCGTCGGCCACCGGACCGGTCGGCGGCTCGACCGGCGTCAGGACCACGCGCGGATGTTCGTCGAGGTCGACGCGCTCGACCCGCCAGGTCCGCGCGTCGCCGGGCGCCCGCACCCGGTCGCCCGGCTCGAGCCTCAGCACATCGCACGGCCCCGGTTGCACGACGACCTCGTCGAGCGTCGCGCCCAGCCTGGCAAGCATCCGGCGTCCGATCGCCTCCGCCCGGCCTGCGGTGAGCACGATGGGCAGGTCGCCGGTCAACACGTCGCCGGCGCCCGCCGGATCGCGCCGCACGGTCAGCCCGCCGACCTGATAGTCGGCGGCCTCGTCGATGTAGCGGAGGCGCAGGACGTCCGGCGGAGAAGCGAGGGTTCGCGACGAGGTCGTCGCCTCACCCTCTTCGGGCGGGGCCGTCGCGGCGGCGTCGATGTCCAGCGCCGGACCGCCGTCCCGCGCCACCAGCGTCACACGTCCGTTGCGCTCGGCGATGTCAAAGGCGTGAGCCGCCGCCAGCGGCTCGAGGGCGTCGCGCAGCCGCATGGACTGGTCGACGACGTAGCCGGTCGCCACGCCGCGGGCGTCGCCGGCGTCGATCTCGACCCCGGCCCGCGCGCCCAGTTCCACGGCCAGGTCCGCGACGGGCGCCACGCCCAGCCGTCCGTTGAGCCAGTGGCCCAGGGCCCAGTTCGCCCCGTCGGCCCACACCTCGGTCCGCGCCGGAAAGTCCGGATACGGCCGCGCGTCCCAGCACCAGGCGCTCATTGTCTCGACCATCGGTCCGCCGTACGCCGGCGAGACGGGATTGCCGGCGGGCCCCGCGAAGTGCGCCAGCACGGCCTCCAGGGCCCGCCGCTGGGCGAGATCGTCGCGCTGCCCCGTCGAGAACGGCGGCGCGGCGCTCTCGCTGCTCTTGGCGTCGATGAACAGGTTCGGCGCGTTGGCTCCCTTGTCGACGGCCGGGCAGCCGAACTCGATCAGCCGGATCGGCTTGGCGCACGGCGTCCAGGCTGTCGGCGTCGCAGACCGCACCCCGCCGGGCCGGTCGTGGTGGGCATGGCTCCACCAGCCCACGAGATCCTTGGGCCGGAACATCCAGGGCTCGCCATGCACCGGGTCGGCGATCGGCGTCCGCGTCCCGGACAGGCGGTCTGCCTCGCTGGCGTAGAACCAGTCGAAGCCCTCGCCGCCGGCCACGGCGATGACCTCGTCCTCGCCGGCGTCGCGCTGGTCCGCCAGCGGCGGATAGAAATCGATGCCGACGAAGTCGATCGCCGGGTCGGCCCACAGCGGGTCGAGGTGAAAGATCGCGTCGCCGGAGCCGTCGGCCGGCTGATGTCCGAAGTACTCGCTCCAGTCGGCCGCATAGCCGATGGCCGTCGCCGCGCCGAGAATATCCCGGCAGTCTCCGGCCAGCGTCCGCAGCGCCGCCACGGCGGGATAGCCGCCTTCCGCGTCGCGGATGGTGGTCAGGCCGCGCAGTTCGGAGCCGATCAGGAAACTGTCGACGCCCCCGGCCATCTCCGCCAGGCGCGCCATGTGCAGCACCATCCGGCGCAGGCCCCAGTCGGCGCAGTCGTGCACGATCCGATCATCGTCGATGCTGATGTCAGCCGTCGTCGCCGCGCCGAAAAACCCCGCGATATCGCCTGCTTCGCCAGTGATCCTGCCGCGCCATGGGAAGCCGTCGCAGTCCATCAGGATGAACGGGCACAGGGTCACCTTCAGGCCGCGCGCCTTCAACTCGGCGATGGCCTGCGCCACGGAGGCGTCGGCGGGCGTGCCGCCGTAGGCCGGCGTCCCGTCGATGCGGCTGACGAGATGCGCTCCGCCCCGCCCGACGCCGCCGGCCCGCCAGGTCATCGGCAGCGTCGACTTTGAGCCCTGCTCGACGCCCGGGCGCAGCTGGCAGGCGCCGGCGTCGACGCTGGTTCCGAACCAGGCGACCACCAGGGTGACCGCCTCGAGGTTCGGAAGCTGGCTCTGCAGCTGGTCCAGCGACACCAGGATGTCGGGCCGCCCCTCGACGTTGTTGACGTTCTCGGCCCGGAACCGCGTCAGCCCGTCGCGGCGCTGCACGACCTGGGTCGCGTAGGCGAACTCGCCCGCGCCCGGGATCAGGCATACGCTCCTCAACCGGTCCTCCAGCGCCTCGCCCTGGCCGCGCGGCCGACGGAAAACCTCGAACGACAGCTGCGGCGCCCGGTTGCCGAACGGTTCGAGGGGCAGGTCCTCGAACACCACATAGGCGCAGCCGCGATAGGCGGGCGCCGTCCCCTCGATCGCCTCGATGAGGGGGTCCGGTCCCTGGTCCTCGTCGCCGCGGTGCAGCCGCATCGCGACGCCGGTCAGGTCCATCGGCTTGCCGTCGGCCCACACGCGGCCGAGACCGTCGATCGGTCCCTCGCAGAGCGCGACGGCGAACGACAGGCTGTAGCGGTACTCGGTGATCTTCGGTCCGCCCTTGCCGCCGCCGGCCTGGCGCTCGACCTTCTTCTCGCGGAAACGGGCGGCCCAGATCATCTGCCCGGCCACCCGCGCCCGCCCGAACACGGCGGCCATCGGCGCCCCTTCGGCCGCCGACATGATCTGCAGCTCGCGCACGCGCGGGCCCGCCTGCAGGGGCGGCCGGAGCGAGGCGATCGCCCAGCGGTCGATGGCCTGGCCGGCGATGGCGCCGACCGTGGCGGCGATCCTGCCGCCGATCGCGCGGCCGAGGTTGGTCAGGATGAGCTGGGCCATGGTCGCTCGCGCTCGATTGGAAAGGAAAAGGCCGCCGCCAGCCGTCGGCGCCACCATGGGCCGAGCCAGCTCTCGACGACGCTGCGGCCCCAGTAGGCATGGATGATCCGCGGCCTCGCGCCGGCGTCGGAGACGATGGCGCAGTGCTTGACGCAGGACTCCGGCGACATCCGGAACAACAGCACGTCGCCCGTCCCGAAGGCGTCGACGCCGGCCGGCGTCAGATGTCGCGACGCCGCCGCCAGCAGCGTTTCGCTTCCGCCCGTCTCGGCCCAGTCGGGCCGGTAGGGCGGCGGCGTCTCGGGCTCTTCTCCGTAAAGATCGCGCCAGACCCCGCGAACCAGCCCCAGACAGTCGCAGCCGACGCCCACGACGGACGCCTGGTGCCGGTACGGCGTGCCGATCCAGCGCCGCGCGGCGGCCACGATCGCCGCCCTATCCACGACGGCTGGTCCCGTCATGGCGCTCGCCCCTGGACGGGACCACGGTCAGGAAATCGCTGCCAGGCACGGACGGAAAGCCACGGAAATTCAGCAAGTTGTCGAAACGCCTTGAACAGACGCCCGAACGCTTGTCGCAGCCCTCGCCAAAGGCGGGGTGATCGGCGGCGACACCGCACCGGGCGCCGCCGAGGTTTGCGTCACAGAGCCGGCCGTAGCTGCGCCCCGCCACCCGCTCCAGCTGCGCCAGCGGTCCCTCGATCTCGGCGCTGAAGGCCTCGCCCTCGCGACGCACCCGCGCCAGCCGGCCGCTCCACAGCGGTACGAACAGGGCCGGCTCGGCCCAGTCGACCCTGCGACAGGCGATCTCCGCCCCGTCGTAGAGCCCGTCCGCCAGGTCCCGCGGGTCCAGGACCTCGGCGTCGAAGACGCCCGCGACGGCCATCGCGCCGGCGCCGGCGCCGCCGAGGCCGCTCTCGGCCGCCCCGAGGGTCCAGCCCGCGGCGGCCAGGCAGGTGACCCCGTCATGGACGAGGTCCCGGTCGTGGTCGGTGAAGCCGGTCACGACGCCGTCGCGGCGGGTCAGCAACCAGACATGGCAGAGCGTCGCGGCGCCGGACTCGATCCGCGCCGCCAGCGCCTCGGGAACCGCGCGCATCTCAGAGCCTCACCTCGACCAGCGGCACGGCCACGACCCGCCCTGCGTCGAACCCCTCCAGCGTCACGTCGATACGGTCGGTGTCGAACCGGACCGGCGTGTCGAAGGCGAATCCCGCCGTCACCGCGGCGCCGGCGGCGGGCGGCGCCGCGAACGTGACGACGCCGGTGGCCGGATTGACCGCGAAGGCCCCGGTCTCGACCCCGTCGATGGCCGCCCGCACGGCGCCGGCGACGGGCTTGCGGATCGGCCGCGCGACGTCGCCATAGGCCTTGGTCAGCTGGAACGCCGTCGTCGCCCCGTCGCCTTCCCCCAGCACCTGGTCGAGGGGAGACACGGCGGCTGTGGGCGCGCACGACTTGAAGTCGGCGAAGTCCTTGAAGCGGAAGCCGTACAGACGCCCGCGACGGGCCTCGAAGAAGGCGACCAGCATCGCCGCGTCGTCGAGCGAGCGCACCCCCGCGCCGACGAGATACCGGCGGCGGCCCAGCGCCCACGGCGTCGATCGCCGCTCGAACCCGCTGGCCAGGGCCACGACCTCGGTGCGCCGCTCGACGCCGCCGGTGGAGCCGAACGCCAGCCGGGCCGGCAACCGCACATCATGGAAGGACATGGACGATCCGTATGTTGACGCCCGCGCGCGGGCGGTGTGACCTCGGCGCATCTGGCCAAGGGGGCTGTGGATGGACTGGACGAAACTCTTCTTCTCGCCGGAGGGCCGCATCGGCCGTCAGGCCTACTGGATCGGCTGGCTGGTCCTGCTCGGGGTGAACTCCCTGCTGAGCTGGACGGTGGTCGCGCCCTTGGTCGCGATCTACTGCTGGATCTGCATCTCGGCGAAGCGGTTCCACGACATGGGCAAGAGCGGCTGGCTGGCCGCGATCCCGATCGGCGCCTCCTTCATCGCCCTGTTCTCGATCTTCCCCATCGTCGCCGCCGCCGTGCTGTCGGGCGCCGCCGCCAACGGCGACGAGAATGCGATCGCCGCCGCCGTCCTCGGCGCGGTGGGAAGCTCGCTGCTGGTCATGCTCGCCGCCTTCGTCATCGCGGTCGGCTTCCTGATCTGGCAGGGCGTCACGCCCAGCGATCCTGGCGAGAACCGCTACGGCCCGCCGCCGCAGCCGGCGGTCGCCTGATCACAGCCTCCGGGCGCCGAGACTCGCCG
>CALKHU010000234.1 GCA_937991555.1 uncultured Caulobacter sp. | reverse complement strand
CGATGGGTTACCGCGGCTACGGGCTGCCGATCGGCGAGGTCATCTCCGAAGGCAACGTCGGCCTGATGCAGGCCGTGAAGAAGTTCGAGCCCGAGAAGGGCTTCCGCCTGGCGACCTACGCCATGTGGTGGATCCGCGCCTCGATCCAGGAATACATCCTGCGCAGCTGGTCGCTCGTGAAGATGGGCACCACGGCCGCGCAGAAGAAGCTGTTCTTCAACCTGCGCAAGGCGAAGAGCCAGATCAGCGCCTTCGAGGAAGGCGACCTGCTGCCTGAGCACGTCACCACCATCGCCACCAAGCTCGGCGTGCAGGAGGACGAGGTCATCTCGATGAACCGTCGCCTGTCCGGCGGCGACGCCTCGCTGAACGCGCCGATGCGCGCTGACGGCGAGAGCGAGTGGCAGGACTGGCTGGCCGACGACGACGCCGTCAGCCAGGAGACCCAGGTCGCCGAGGAGGAAGAGCGCTCGCTGCGCATGGACCTGCTGCAGGAAGCCATGACCGAGCTCACCGACCGCGAGCGCCACATCCTGACCGAACGCCGCCTGAAAGACGATCCGACCACCCTCGAGGAGCTGGCCGCCGAGTATGGCGTCAGCCGCGAGCGGGTCCGCCAGATCGAGGTGCGCGCCTTCGAGAAGCTTCAGAAGACGATGCGCGCCGCCGCCCTCGAGCGGAACCTCGTCGAGGCCTGAGTCCGGATTTTCGCCAGCCTGCACTGGGGCGCGGTCCTTGCGGCCGCGCCCTTTTTCTTGCCCCCGGCCGGATCAGGCGGCCTTCGGGGCCTCCCTGGGCAGATAGGTCAGGACCTGCACGATCGCCGCCTCCAGCGCGCGCCAGTCGGGATGGCCCTCGGCGGGGAGCTGGCCGGCCATGGCGACCGCCGCCGCGGCGAGACCGGCGTTGCCGACCTGCTGACCGACCTTCTGCAGCTCCGCCGCCTGGACCAGCAGGGCCCGCCGCGCCTGCGCCCAGTCGGACTTCAGCGAGCCGGTCGCCGCGCGGACGATCTTCAGCGCCTGCAGGATGCGTTGCTGTTCGACGGGGATGCTGTTGTCCGACTTGCGCTTCTTCGGCCCGGTGTACTCCGCCGAGTTGAAGCGCCGGCGGTCCGGTCCGACGTAGTGCACCGCCTCGACCCAGTCGCGGGGCTTCAGCGACACCGCTTCGAGGCGGCGCAGCAGGTCCTTCATCGTGTAGGGCTTGCGCAGGAATTCGTGCACGCCGGCGTCGCGGGCGCCCAGGATCGCCTGGGCGGTCGCCTCGCCGGTGACCATGATGATCGGCGCCTGGCGACATCTGAAGTCGCTCCTGCGGAGCATCTTGGTCAGCCGCATGCCGTCGAGCCCGGGCGCGGAATGTTCGACGAAGATCAGCTGCGGATCGATCATCTGCGCCAGCTGCATGGCCTTGCCGTCCGTCGGCGCCGTCCAGATCTGCGTGGCGCTCCCGGTTATCGTGCGCAGCAGTTCCGACAGCAGCTTCACCCCGACGGGCGTCGGGTCGACAATGAGGACCCGCTCGAGGTGTGGCGTCAGCCTGCTGAAGAGTTTGGCTTCGTCGAGCACTGGAAAGTCCGGTCAGTTTCGGGCGGATTCTGCCCGGTCAAGGTTAAGGAGGCATCTCCGGTCAGATCGCGAGCGTCTCTCCGAGACTGGCTTCGAAATCCTGGAAGATGTCGACGACCTCGTCGGCCGGGGCCGACGGGAAGCGGCCCTGCGGAAAGCGGTACCGCCAGAAGGACGCCACGTGCGACGCGGCGCCCACGCGCTCCCCGAGGGTCAGGAACATTTCCGGCGCCTCGATCAGGAAGCGGCGGAACGCGAGCGGGTTGTCCTTCCGGGTGAGCCCCGCGAAGGCCGTATCGTAGACCTTGAGCGTCCGGTCGAGGTCCGTCCGGCACAGGGCGATCGCGGACTTGAGGCGGCGGCGGGCCCCGTCGATGTAGTTCGCCACGTCCGGTTCCCGGGGCCCGGAGACCATGAGGTCGCCGATTTCCGAGGCGACGGCGCTGAGCTGGGGCTGGAGGCTCGTCAGCATCCACTTGTAGTAGAGGAAGCCCTTCCAGCTGAAGACGCCCTCGCGGAAGTCGTCGCCCTCGAGCATCAGCGTGTCCCGCAGAGGCTCCAGCCGCTCGTCGACCTCTGTCGAAAGCAGGGCCTGGACAAGCCGGACCGTGTAGTTCGCCGACTTGTTCGTGGCGCTCTTGTAGGCGAGGCGGATCAACGCCTCGATCTGCGCCGCGACATAGGTCTGCATCGCGTCGAGGTCCGCCGGAGAGATGGCGAAGTAGCAGGACGCGACGAAGTGTCCGTGCCGTCTCAGATGCTCGCGCAACAGGAACGGGTCAAGCGACGGCAGGCGATCCATCAGGCGAAGGACGCCGATGTCGAACTCCGGCGATCGAGCGTCCGCGCAGGCCTCGTACATCAGGTCCAGCCAGCCGCGCTGGCCGACGAAGAACGACTGTCCCCCGAGCCCCAGGTCGCGCCGCTCGAAGGGAATGATGATCTTGGTCGCCGTGGTCCGGTAGTCGTCGAACAGGTAGGTCTCGTCGGCCCTCAGGCGGTGCTTCAGGATGATCGAGGTGTTCAGGGCGCGGCTCTTGAAGAGCGGAAGCTCGTTCCATTCCGGGCGCGCGCCATTCGCCTCAGCCACGCTCAGCAGATTGAGCACGCGGCTGGTCGACGCCGTCCGGTTCAGCGCCTTGAGGCTGCGCGACGCCCGATCCGACGTCGCCAGCCTTCTTCTGCGCGTTGCGTGCACAACCCCTCCGCGATTCTCGCCCGAGGGCGACAATCTGCGGCGGCATGTCATAAGCGATTACTAACCCGCAACAGGGTTCGGCCAGCCGATTAGCCCTGAAATGGGTCCCACATGAGGATGGTGTCGTCGCGCTCGGGGCTGGTCGACAGCAACGCCACCGGCGCGCCGATCAGCTCCTCGATGCGGCGCACATACTTGATGGCGTTGGCGTTCAGGTCCCGGAACGAGCGCGCGCCGGCGGTGCTTTCGTCCCAGCCCGGCATCTCCTCGTAGATCGGCTTCGCCGCCGCCTGGTCCCGCATGCCGGCCGGCAGGTAGTCATAGGCCTTGCCGTTGATGTCGTAGCCGACGCAGATTTTCAGGGTCTTCAGCCCGTCCAGCACGTCCAGCTTGGTCAGGGCGATGCCGGCGATGCCGTTGATGGCCACCGACTGGCGGACCAGCACCGCGTCGAACCAGCCGCAGCGACGGCCCCGACCGGTGTTGGTGCCGACCTCGCGGCCGACGGTCGCCAGGTGCCGGCCGACCTCGTCATCCAGTTCGGCCGCGAACGGACCGCCGCCGACGCGGGTGGTGTAGGCCTTGACGATGCCCAGCACGTAGCCCGGTCCGCGCGGACCCATCCCCGATCCCGCTGCCGCCTGTCCGGCCACGGTGTTGGACGAGGTCACGAACGGATAGGTGCCGTGGTCGACGTCAAGCAGCGCGCCCTGCGCGCCCTCGAACAGGATCCGCTTGCCGGCCTTGTAGGCCTGGTCGAGCAGCCGCCACGCCGGCCGGGCGTAGGGCAGCAGCCTGGGCGCCAGGTCAAGCAGCTGGCGCAGCAGTTCGCCGGCGTCCGCCTCCGGCAGCCCCAGCCCCTTGCGGAGGGCGGCGTGGTGCGACAGCAGGCGGTCGATCTTGGCCTCCAGGGCCTCGGGGTCGGCGAGGTCGGCGACACGGATGGCCCGGCGGCCGACCTTGTCCTCGTAGGCCGGGCCGATGCCGCGTCCGGTCGTGCCGATCTTCTGGGTCGAGGCGGCCTCGCGCGCCTGGTCGAGGTCCTTGTGGACCGGGAGAATGAGGCAGGCGTTGTCGGCCAGCACCAGCAGGTCGGGGGTGATCGTCACGCCCTGGGCGGCGATGGCCTCGATCTCGCCGAGCAGGTGCCAGGGATCGACCACCACCCCGTTGCCGATCACCGAGAGCTTGCCCTGGACCACGCCGGACGGGAGCAGGGCGAGCTTGTAGACCTTGCCGTCGACGACGAGGGTGTGGCCGGCGTTGTGGCCGCCCTGGAACCGCACGACGACGTCGGCGCGGTTGCTCAGCCAGTCGACGATCTTGCCCTTGCCTTCGTCGCCCCACTGGGCGCCGACTACGGTGACGTTGGCCATGGATACGATCCTCCCGCCTGCCGGAAACGTCCGTCGCGCCCTTCGACAGGCCCTCGACGCGCGGACATGGGATCGATTGTCGGCGCGCCGAAGCGCAGCCGGGGCGGCGTATAGCGGGGTGAAGGTCGGGCGTCCAGCCTGTCCGTTCGCCATGGCCCGACGTGTTCGGACCGTAACGGAATCTGCAGGGGCGTCACCGTCCGCCGGTCACCGCTTCCCAGGAACGCCCCTGCCCGGTCGGCGCCCGTTCGGTGGCGGCCTTGAGCCAGGCGAGGTTGTTGGCCACCTGGTCGGGCGGCAGGTCCTGGCGGGCGAGCGCCTCGGCCTCGGCCATACGGCCCTGGAGACCCAGCACGAGGGTGAGGTTCTGGCGCACGCGGGCGTCGGCCCGCGGCGAGGCGGCGGCCTGACGCAGCATCTGCTCGGCCTTCGGCAGGTCGCCGTGGGTGGCGTGGTACATCGCCAGGTTCGAGATCGCGCCCGGCTCGCCCGGGGCCAGGGCCAGCGCCTGCTGGTGGTAGCCCAGCGCCTCGGAGTCGCGGCCGGTCTGTTCCATCGCCACCGCCAGCAGCGCCAGGGGGCGCCAGTCGCGCGGCGCCAGGGCCTGGGCCTTCTTCGCCGGCTCGACCGCGTAGAAGCCCTGTCCCCTCGCCACCGCGGCGCGGGCGGACTCCATCAGCAGGTCGTAGTTGTCCGGCGCGATCACCAGACCGCGGCCCGCGACGTCGGCGGCCTCGTCATTGCGGCCGAGCGCCCGTAGCGCCTGGGCGAGGCCGACGGCGGCCTCGGTGTCGCGGGCGTCGATCTCCAGTTCGCGACCCCAGAAGGCGGCGCGGGCCAGCGGGTCCATGCGACGGGCCTCGGCGCGCTGCGGCGCGGCGGCCTTGGCGCGGAGCGGTGCGGCGGTCGCGGGCGCGGACACGCCGGCGGCCGCCTGCGGCTTGGCGGGCTCGGCGGCCATGACCGGCGCGGCCAGGAGGGCCAGGGCTGTTGCGGCGAGAGCCGGCGTGCGACACATGGAACAGGCCTTTCGCAGGGTGCGCCGCCACCCTGCGCGAGCGGCCTCAAGGAATCGTTAAGCATAAAATCGAGCCGCGCCGACCATGTCCGAAGTCCTGCTGACCGCCCCCGAAGGCGAGACCATCCCCGTCGCCGTCCTCGCGGAGGGCGTCCTCGACGGCCTGACCGGCTTCGAGCGCGGGCTGGCGGCCGCGGCTGATTTCAAGGCCAAGGCGGGCCAGCTGCTGGCCGTGCCTGGACCCGAGGGCGCCACGGCGCGGGTCCTGTTCGGCCTCGGCGATCCCGCCCGGGCGCAGGCGATGGACTTCCGCGCCCTGCCGGCGAAGCTCCCGGCCCGCGACTATCGTATCGAAGGGGCGCCGGCGTCCCTCGATGCGGGCCAGATCGCCCTCGCCTTCGCCCTGGGGAGCTACGGCTTCGACCGCTACCGGAAGAAGCGGGACCGGCGCGCCCGGCTGGTCGTGGCGGAGGGCGTCGACGTCGCCGAGATTCGCGAGATCGCCCATGCCTGCGCCCTGGCGCGGGACATGGTCAACACGCCGGCCAACGACATGGGCCCGCTGCAGATCGAGACCATCGCCCGGGAGATCGCCGAGCGTCACGGGGCGAGCGTCAGCGTCGTCACCGGCGACGCGCTGCTGTCCGAGGGCTACCCGAGCGTCCATGCCGTCGGCCGCGCGGCCGACCCGGCGCGCGCGCCGCGCATGATCGAACTGCAGTGGGGCGATCCCGCCCACCCGCTGGTCGCCGTCGTCGGCAAGGGCGTGGTGTTCGACACCGGCGGGCTCGACATCAAGCCTTCGGCCGGCATGCGGCTGATGAAGAAGGACATGGGCGGCGCCGCGCACGCCTTGGCGCTCGGCCGGATGCTGATGGCCGCGAAGTTGCCGATCCGCGTGGCGGTGCTGGTTCCGACGGTCGAGAACGCGATCAGCGGCGACGCCATGCGGCCGGGCGACGTGCTGAACACCCGCAAGGGCCTGACCGTCGAGGTCGGCAACACCGACGCCGAGGGCCGGCTGATCCTGTCCGACGCCCTGACCCGCGCCGGCGAGCTGGACCCGGTCCTGACCATCGACCTCGCCACCCTGACCGGCGCCGCGCGCATCGCCCTGGGTCCGCAGGTGATCCCGTTCTACACCGACGACGACGCGCTGGCGGCCGACATCGCCGCGGCGGCGAAGGCGGTCGGCGACCCGCTGTGGCGGATGCCGCTGTGGAACGGCTACGACGAAGCGCTCGACGGCGAGCTCGCCGACCTCAAGAACGACCCGGACGGCTGGGCCCAGGCGGGCTCGGTGACGGCGGCGCTGTTCCTGCGCCGGTTCGCGCCCGCGGCGGGCGGATGGGTCCATCTGGACATCTTCGCCTGGAACCCGAAGGGCCGCCCCGGCCACCCGGTCGGCGCCGAAGCCCAGGCCGTACGGGCCCTCTACCAGATGCTGAAGGCGCGTTT
>CALKHU010000233.1 GCA_937991555.1 uncultured Caulobacter sp. | reverse complement strand
CGAGCTCGGCGCCGACCGTGCGCTGCTCCTCGACCTTCAGCGGCGCGGGGAGCGCGCCGTTGCGCAGCATGATCGCCAGCTCGTTGGCCGACTCGGCGGTGAAGCCGCCCGAGATCTGCGCGTTGCCGCCGAGGATCGGCTCATTGATGTTCGGCGCCGACAGGACCTTGCCGTCGAGCACCATGGCGAAGCGCTTCTGGACGTTGCGCGTGGTGATCTCGCCGAAGGCCTTGGCCCCGCGGCCGTCGAAACGGATGTTGACCACCGGGGCGCCGCTCTGCGGATCGTTGCCGAGCTGCGCGTCGGACAGGCTCTCGCCGGAAATGTCGACCCGCCGGCGGACCACTTCGGCCCGGCCGCTGCCGTCGGCGTAGGGCAGCACTTCGGCGCCGGGGGGCAGGGCCGCGCCGCGGGCGAGGTCATCGACCGTGACCTGGTCATCGACGACCTGGAAGGTCAGCTTGGCCGTCTTGCCGATGACCGCCTTCAGGCGCTCGGGATCGCTTTCGCCAGGGACCTGGACCACGATGCGGTTCAGGCCCTGGCGGGTGATCGACGGCTCCTTGGTGCCGAGTTCGTCGATCCGCTTGCGGATGATCTCCAGCGACTGCTCGACCGCCACCGACGAGAGGTCGTCGAGGCCGGAGTCGGTGTAGGCGACCCTGATCCGGTTCCCGTCGCGCCTGTCGACCGTCAGATCCATGCCGCGGCCGCTGCGCGCGGGCTGCGGCAGGCGACGGTTGAGCAGCTTGACCGCCTCGTCATACTTCGACGGATCGGCGATGCGGACGCTGATCTCGCCCTGGCCGCGCACGCCGTCGACCGAGGCGATGTCCTCGTCGGTCAGCGTCTTCTGCACGTCCTCCAGCAGGGTCTCCGAGCGCTCCCTGATCAGCGCCGGGGTGTCGACCTCCAGCATCAGATAGGAGCCGCCCTGCAGGTCGAGGCCCAGATTCAGGGTCTTGTTCGGCAGGAAGGCCGGCAGGCCGTCGCGGAGCCCGGCCGGGAGCAGATTCGGCAGGGTGAACAGGATGCCGAAAACGAGCGCCGCCAGGACGACGACCACCTTCCAGCGGGACAGGGTCAGCATGGGGGATCAGCCTTTGCGGCGTCAGCTCTTGGCGTCGTTGGCGGCCGAGGGCTCGCCCTTGGCGCGGACTTCCGCGATCATGCCCTTGACCACCTTCACGGTGACGCCCTGGGCGATCTCGACGCCGACTTCCTTGTCCTCGACGCGGACGATCTTGCCGATCATGCCGCTCGACAGCACGACGTTGTCGCCGCGCTTGAGGTTGGCGATCATGTTCTGGTGTTCTTTCATCCGCTTCGACTGCGGGCGGATCATCAGGAAGTAGAACACGACAAAGATCAGCACCAGCGGCGCGATCTGGATGAGCATGTTCGAGGCGTCGCCGGTGGGCATCTCGTCTCCGGAATGGCATTGGGCGGGGCGCGGCGAACGGCCGTCCCTCGGGTCGGCGGAAACTAGGCGTTGACCCTGCGCTTTGCAATGACGCCCCGGCCCGCTAATGCGCCGGTATGGACGAGAAGACACAGGCCCTGCTCACCCGCGTCGCCGAGGCGCTGGAGCGGCTCGCGCCGCCGGCCGCGCCGGCGGCCGATTTCTCCGCCGCGCGGCTGTTTCGGCATGACCCCGAGGGCGGCGGTTTCCCGGCGGCGCCCGACTATCCGCTGTCGCTCGACCTGCTGGTCGGGATCGACCGGCAGAAGACCCGCTTCGTCGAGAACCTGACCCGCTTCGCACGCGGTCTGCCGTCCAACCATGTGCTGCTGTGGGGCGTCCGCGGGACCGGCAAGAGCTCGCTGTCCAAGGCCGCCTTCATGAGCGTCGTCAAGGACTTCCCGGCGCTGAAGCTGGTCGAGGTGGACCGCGACGAGGTGGCCGCCCTGCCGCCGCTGTTCGACCTGTTGCGCGGGCGCGACGAACGCTTCCTCGTGCTCTGCGACGACCTGTCGTTCGAGGACGGCGCCGCGGCCGCCAAGGCGCTGAAGTCGGCGCTGGAAGGCGGCGTCGCCGGCCCGCCGGAGAACGTGCTGTTCGTGGCGACGTCCAACCGGCGCCACCTGATGCCCCGCGACCACGCCGAGGGGCGCGGCATGATCGCGGCCGCCGAGGACGCCGAGGAAGAGGTCAGCGTCTCCGACCGTTTCGGCCTGTGGATCGGATTCCCGCCGATGGACCAGGCCGCCTACCTAGAGGCCGTGCGCAGCTACGCCGACCGCTTCGGCCTCAAGGCGCCCGATCTCGACCGACGGGCGCTGCAGTGGGCGCAGCTGCGCGGGTCGCGCTCAGGCCGGGTGGCGTGGCAGTTCATCCGCGACCTGGCGGGCGAACTGGGCGTGGCGCTGCCGGCGTAGGGGCCGCCCTCCCCTCTCAGGGAGGACCACCGGTTACCGTGGCAGGACCAGCTGCGGGTCCACGGCCTTGGCCTTGAACTTCGGCGACGGAGAGTAGCGGACCTCGAAGTGGAGCTGCGGGCGCGGCGCGCCGCCGCTCGAGCCGACCGCGCCGATCTGGTCGCCGGCGCGCACGGCCTGCTGCATGCGGACGCTGGCGCTCTGCAGGTTGCCGTAGACGGTGACCCAGCCGTCCTCGTGCTGGATCAGCACCGTGACGCCGAAGCCCGGCACGTCGCCGCCCGAATAGACCACCTTGCCGCTGGCCGCGGCGCGGACGGGCGAACCCGCCGCGGCGGCGATGTCGATGCCGTCGTTGCGGCGGCCGCCGCCCTTCGGACCGAAGTCCGAGATGATCTCGCCGCGCACGGGCCACTCGAACCGACCGCGGGCCAGGTCGGCGATTTCGGCGTCGCTGAGCGTCGGGGCGCGGTCGTCCG
>CALKHU010000232.1 GCA_937991555.1 uncultured Caulobacter sp. | reverse complement strand
GGCGCGCGCGCCCCGCCGCGTCGGCACCACCACCACGGCCTCGGCCAGCTGTTCGGGCTCCGGCAGGGCGGCGACCAGCCCGGCCGCGAGGTCGTCGAGGAAGGAGCGGTGCGCCGGGATCGAGAACCAGCGCGGCGCCGGATGCCCGAACAGGCCGCTCATCCCCGCGCCAGCCTCGCCTCGGCGGCGTCGCGGGCGGCGGGGTCGCCGACGTGCATCCACAGGCCTTTCGGGGCCACGCCGTGCACGCGGCCGCGCGCGGCCAGCGCCTTCCAGATCGGCAGCAGGCCGAACGGCCCGTCGGGGCCGCCCCGGACCACGTCGGGTTTGCAGATGTGGAAGCCGACATAGACGAGCGGCGCCGTCTCGCCGGGATCCTTGAAGCGCACCTCGCCGGACGCCGAAAGGAACAGGTCGCCGGTGTCATGGAAGCCCAGCGACTCGCGGGTGGAGGCGGTGAGCAGGCAGACGTCCATGCGTTCCGGGTCCCAGGCGGCCGCGAGCGTCTCCAGCGCGCGGTCGTCGTCGCCGATCCACACGGAGTCGATGTTGGCCACCCAGAACGGCGCGTCCGGCAGAAGCGGCAGCGCGTGCTTGACGCCGCCGCCGGTCTCCAGCGCCTGCGGCCGCTCGTCGGAGATGACGATGCGCGGCAGGACGCCCGAGGCGTCACGCGCCTTCAGGTGGGCCTCCAGCCTGTCGGCGAAGTAGTGGACGTTGACTACGGCCGTCTCGACCCCCGCCTGGGCCAAGCGGTCGAGCGCATGGTCGATCAGCATGCGGCCGCCGACCTCGACCATCGCCTTGGGCCGGTCGTCGGTCAGCGGGCGCATCCGGGTGCCGAGGCCGGCGGCCAGCACCATGGCGACCTTCGGTCCGCTCATCGGCGCGCCTCCGCGGGCGCGTGGGCGTCGAACCAGGCCCTGAGGCCGGTCATGGCCGGGTCGGCAAGGCAGCTGTCGAGGTAGCGCCAGAGGCGCGGCAGGAAGGCCTCGTACTTCGGTTTGCCGTCGCGGACGACCAGCCGCGCGAAGATGCCGATGATGCGGGCCACGTTGAGCGCGCCCAGCGCGTGGTAGTCGCTCGTCGCCTGCGCGCGGTCGAGCCCGGGGTGGGCGGCGAAATAGCGGTCGAGCGCCCGCGCCTCCAGCGCCGGCGACACGTCGCGGCGGGCGTCGTGGAGCAGCATCGACAGATCCCAGACCCGGTGGGCCTTCACCGCGTCCTGGAAGTCGATCAGGCCGACGCGGGCCGCGCCCTGGCGCTCCGGCAGCCAGAGCAGGTTCTCGGCGTGGTAGTCGCGGTGGCAGAACACCTCCGCGCCCTGCTCGGCGCGGGCGCGGACCGGCGTCCACAGCGCCTCCCAGTCGGCCAGGGCGGCCGGATCCGGCGCGAAGGCGGGGCGCAGCTTCGGCAGCCATTCGACGAACAGGTCCTGGGCGTAGCGGAGCGCCAGGTCATCGTAGGTCAGCAGCGGCCAGGAGACGCCGTCGTAGTCGAGACTGGCCGGCGGCGGCGCGGCGTGGAGCACGACCAGGGCGTCGATGGCGGCGTCGTACAGGTCGCCCTCGTCGGCGCGCCCGGCGGCGATCTCGGCCGCGTAGAGTCCGTCGCCGAGGTCCTCCAGCACGGCCAGTCCCGCGTCGGCGTCGAAGGCCAGCACCCTGGGCGCGGACAGGCCGAGGGCGCGCAGATGGGCCGCGCAGGCGGCGAAGGCGTCGACCCGGCCGGCGGCGAGGCGGTAGGCGGCGTTGAACCCGAGCGCCTTGCGCTCCTCGACGCCCGCGCCCGGCGGGCAGGGCGCGCTTTCGGCCTTCGGCGGCTGGTCCATGAAGATCAGGCTGCCGCCAGCGGGCGGGTACAGGCGCTCGTAGGCGCGGGTCGAGGCGTCCCCGCCCAGCGAGACGCGCCGGGCGTCGCCCCATCCCTGCGCGGCCAGGAACGCCGCCTTGAGGGCCTCGCGATCAGAACTCAAGCGAACGTCCTTCCCAGGATCCGTGGCCGGAGAGGCGCGCCACGCGGCCGTCCCCGTCGAAGGCGATGTCTATATCGAGTCGGTCGGGCGGCAGGCGGCCTTCCAGCCGCTGCGGCCATTCGATCACCGCGGCGCCCTCGTCCAGCGCCTCGTCGAGGCCGATCTCATAGGCCTCGTCGGGATCCGACAGGCGGTAGAGGTCGAAATGGGCGAGCGGGAAATGCGGCGCGTCGTAGAACTGGACGAGCGTGAAGGTCGGGCTGGGCACGTCCTCCTCCGGCGTCGTCAGGGCGCGGACCAGCGCCCGGGCGAGGGTCGACTTGCCGGCGCCCAGCGGCCCGGTCAGGCACACCGCCTCGCGCGACCGAAGGGCGGCCGCCACGGCGCGGCCCAGACGCGCCGTGGCCTCGTCGTCGGCAAGGGCGATCGTGTCAGGCAGGGTCATGGGAACGGGGCGTCGGGATCGCGGCACAGCACGCGCTCGACATAGGCCTTAAGCCGCGCGCTGGCGACCGCGGCGTCCGGGCCGAGCTGTTCGGGCGGCACCGGCGCGCCGACGACGATGCGGAACCGCCGCCCCTTCTTGTTGAGCAGCTCGTGGAACAGGGTGATGTCGCGGAGCTCCGGCGAAATGCGGTCGAAGAAGTGGAACAGGGTCGCCCACGGCCCCTCGACATGCACCGGAATCACCGGCGCGCCGTACTTCATCGCGACGGAGATCGCGGTGGGCATCCATTCCGGGTCGGTCAGGACCCCGTCCGGCCCGCGCCGGGCGAGACGGCCCGCCGGGAAGACCATCAGCGCCCGCCCCGATTCCATGGCGTCGCGGGTCATCGCGAGGGTCAGGCGCGTGCGGTCGCGGGTGCGCTTCTCCGGCACCCACTCGACCGGGATCAGGGTCTCGTCGAACCGGGGGCAGACCCGGTGGGCGTCCGAGTTGGCGTAGAAGATGATGTCCGGTCGCGCCGGCTTGAGCGCGTCATAGACCGCGACGCCGTCGGCGATGCCGGTCGGGTGGTTGCCCACGACCACGCAGCGGCCTTCGCGCGGCAGACGATCCAGGCCGCTGACGACGACGTCGATCTCCAGCAGGCGCGAGACGAAATCGAGCGCCTCGCGGCCGCCCATCACCGAGATGGCGTCGGCCATGGCCCGCGCCTTGCCGTAGTCGAGCAGGCTGTAGAGCGGCGGCCGAAGCACCGGCCACAGCGCCGAGCCGGACAGGCGCGGCGCGCGCTCCTCGATGAGCACGTCGACGATATGGCCCGTTCGCGCGGGTGCGGGCGTTTGGACGTTGACTGTCGCGGCGTCGGCCATGAGACGAGTCTAGAGGCGGAGCCTCGCGGGCGCCAAGCCGCCTAGCGGTCGCGTCCTGAAAGGCATAGAACGCCCGCCTCAACCTGTGTCCGGGAGAACGCCATGCGGGAAATCCGCCATTTCGTGAACGGTTCGGCCTTCGAAGGGGCCTCGGGCCGGTTCGGCGACGTCTTCAACCCGAACACCGGCGAGGTCCAGGCCCGCGTGCAGCTGGCCACCGAGGCCGAGCTCGACCGCGCCGTGCAGGCCGCGGCGGCCGCCTTCCCGGCCTGGGCGGCCACGAACCCCCAGCGCCGCGCGCGGGTGATGTTCGAGTTCAAGCGCCTCGTCGAAGCCAACATGAACGAGCTGGCCGAGATCCTGTCGTCCGAGCACGGCAAGGTGCTCGCCGACTCCCGCGGCGACATCCAGCGCGGCCTCGAGGTCATCGAGTTCGCCTGCGGCATCCCGCACGCGCTGAAGGGCGAGTACACCGAGGGCGCCGGACCCGGCATCGACGTCTATTCGATGCGCCAGCCGCTGGGCGTGGTGGCCGGCATCACCCCGTTCAACTTCCCGGCCATGATCCCGATGTGGATGTTCGGCGTCGCCGTCGCCGTCGGCAACACCTTCATCCTCAAGCCGTCCGAGAAGGACCCCACGGTTCCGGTCCGGCTGGCCGAGCTGATGATGGAGGCCGGCGCGCCGGCGGGCGTGCTGAACGTGGTCCATGGCGACAAGGTCGCGGTGGACGCCATCCTGCAGCATCCGGAGATCAGGGCCGTCAGCTTCGTCGGCAGCAGCGACATCGCCCACTACGTCTATTCCCAGGGCACGCTGGCCGGAAAGCGCGTGCAGGCCATGGGCGGCGCCAAGAACCACGGCATCGTGCTGCCCGACGCCGACCTCGACCAGGTGGTCAAGGACCTGTCGGGCGCCGCCTTCGGCTCAGCCGGCGAGCGCTGCATGGCGCTGCCGGTGGTCGTGCCGGTGGGCCGGAAGACCGCCGACGAGCTGCGCGAGCGGATGATCGCCGAGATCGACACCCTCAAGGTCGGCCTGAGCAACGACGCCGACGCCCAGTACGGTCCCGTGGTGTCCGCCGCGCACCGGGCCAAGATCGCCGACTACATCCGCATCGGCCAGGAAGAGGGCGCCGAGCTGGTCGTCGACGGCCGCGACTTCAGCCTGCAGGGCTACGAAAAGGGCTTCTTCATCGGCCCGAGCTTCTTCGACGGCGTGAAGCCCGGGATGAAGACCTACCACGAGGAAATCTTCGGCCCGGTGCTGCAGATGGTCCGCGCCGAGAGCTTCGAGGAGGCGGTCGAGCTGCCGACGAAGCACCAGTACGGCAACGGCGTCGCCATCTTCACCCGCAACGGCCGCGCGGCCCGCGAGTTCGCCTCGCGCGTCAATGTCGGCATGGTCGGGATCAACGTGCCGATCCCGGTGCCGGTCGCCTATCACACCTTCGGCGGCTGGAAGCGCTCCGCCTTCGGCGACACCAACCAGCACGGCATGGAAGGCGTGAAGTTCTGGACCAAGGTCAAGACCGTCACCGCGCGCTGGCCCGAAGGCGAGGTCGGGGACTCGAGCTTCGTCATCCCGACGATGAAGTAGTTGCAGGCGGGGACATGGACCGAAGGTGCGTGTCCCCGTCAGCGCACGATCAGCGCCCGCGTCACGCCATCCAGCACGAACCGTCCGGCGGGCGTGGCGCGGAGGCGGTCGGGGTCGTCCGCCAGCAGTCCCTGCGCGACGAGGTCCCGGACCACCGCGCCCCCCGGTGACAGGCCCAGCGCCGCCAGCTCCTCCCAGCCCACACCCTCGAAGGTCCGCAGGCCCATGAGGATGCGCTCCTCGGCGGCTTCGACGGGGGTGAGCGCCTCGGCGTCGAAGCCCACGCCCGCCTCGCGCACCGCCGCGATGTAATCCCCCACCCCCGTCTTCGCGGTCGTCGCCGTGCGGACGCCGGCCAGCGTCAGGCGGCCATGCGACCCCGGTCCGGCGCCGACGTAGTCCTGGCCGCGCCAGTAGACGAGATTGTGCCGCGAGCGGGCGGCCGCGCCCCGGGCGTGATTGGAGACCTCGTAGGCCTCGAACCCGGCCGCCTCGAGCGCCCGCTGGGTGGTGTCGTAGAGCGCCTCGCCCACGGCGTCGTCGGGGGGCGCGAACCGTCCGCGCCGCACCGCGCGGTCAAAGGCGGTGCCCGCCTCGATGGTCAGCTGGTAGGGCGAGACATGGTCGGCGCCGAGGGCGATCGCCTGGTCCAGCTGGGCGCGCCAGGCCTCGGGCGTCTGCCCGGGCAGGGCGTAGATCAGGTCGACCGACAGGCGCGGAAACACCTTCGCCGCCAGCTCCGCCGCCCGACGCGCCTCGGCGGCGTCGTGGTTGCGGCCGAGGAAGGCCAGCGCCGCGTCGTCGAAGCTCTGCAGGCCCAGTGAGAGCCGGTTGACCCCGGCGGCCCGGAAGGCGGCGAACCGGCCGGCCTCGGCGTCGGTCGGATTGGCTTCCAGCGACACCTCGACCTCGCCCTCCGGCGTCCAGAGCGTCTTCGCCGTGTCGACGATCCGCGCGGCCCAGGCGGGGTCCATCAACGAGGGGGTGCCCCCGCCGAGGAACACGGAGACCAGACGCCGCGGTCCGGTCAGCGCCCGCTGGGCTGTGAGGTCCGCGACGATGGCGTCCGCCAGCGCGGCCTGCTCGGCCTGCTTCCGGTCGCGGACGACGTTGAAGTCGCAGTAGGGGCAGATGCGCGCGCAGTAGGGCCAGTGGACGTAGACCCCCAGCGGCGGCGCGGCGTCACTCAAACAACGCCGCCTTCAGCTTGGCGAAGGCCACGGCGCGGTGGCTGATGGCGTCCTTGGCGACCGGGTCCATCTCGCCGAAGGTCTGGTCGTAGCCGGCGGGCACGAAGATCGGGTCGTAGCCGAAGCCGTTCGTCCCGCGCCCGGGGAAGGTCAGCTCGCCGCGCACGACGCCCTCGACCACGACGGCGGGGCCCTCGGGCCAGGCGACCGCCAGGGCGCTGGTGAACCAGGCCGAGCGGTCGTCAGAGCCGGTCTCGACGAGCCGCGCCTCGACCTTGTCCATGGCGACCGCGAAGTCCTTTGCCGGGCCGGCCCAGCGGGCCGAGAAGATGCCGGGGGCGCCGTCCAGCGCCGTCACCGACAGGCCGCTGTCGTCGGCGATGGCGATCCGGCCCGAGCGGTCGGCGGCGTGGCGCGCCTTGAGCAGGGCGTTGCCGACGAAGGTGCTCTCGGTCTCGTCCGGCTCGGGCAGCCCGAGAGCACCGGCCGGGAGAATCTCGAACCGCCCGTCGAGCAGGGCGACCAGCTCCTTCGCCTTGCCCGGATTGTGGGTGGCGGCGACCAGGGTGGTTCCGGCGACCAGCGTCAGCGGCATGGCAGTCTCCTCTCGAGGCCTTCCTCGCCCCGAACGCGCGCGCGCGCAAGCGGCGTCGCGGCCCGCGACGGTCATGTTGCAGTGCATTACGGCCGCGTAATCATGTTACGCAAGTTTAATATCGTTTTTCGATAAATCCTTTGATCGAAGAACGATGATTGGCTACATGGAGATCACGGACGGAGCGCAAGCGACGCCCGGCGGAGGCGGAAAGGCCGCTTCTGATGTTGCACTGCACAATGGAGGGACAAGATGTCCGCGCAAAAGATGACGAACCTGGTCGACCGCATCGCGATGACCCTGATCAACGCCGCCCTGCTCGCGGCCCTGCCGATCGCGGCCTACACGTTCGTCGCCAACTCGATCTGATCGGGCTCTCTTTCATGGGAGCCCCGGTCAGGGCATTCTCGCCGCCCGCCTGAGGGCCGGCTTCTCCCGAAGGATCCGCCCGCGGACCTTTTCGGTGAAGCCGGCGCTGGACGGGCGCCTGGAAACAACAGCACGGGCGCGCGGCCTGCCGCCGCCCGTATCTGTCGTCCGTGCGGGGCGGACGCGAAACCGGCGAGGTTCGCCGGCATTGGGGGAGTTGCGCCATGCGCGCCTTGGGACCGGGCTCGGTGTCGAGCTTTCTGAAGATCGGCCTCGACGTCACCTACTTCGTCACCATCGGCATCACGGCCGTGCTGACGGTGGTCATGGCGATCGCCCTGATCGCGCTCAGCTTCGTGCCGGAGATCCCGGCCCGGATCGCCGACCGCCTGGACATCGCCGGGGACGTCACGCCCGGCCGGATCATCGCGCTGGGAATCACGGTGGCCGCCTATGTCGGCCTCTACCTCGGGGCGCTGATCACCATCCTCAGCCGCCTGCGCCGGGTGTTCGCCACGCTGATCGCGGGGGACCCCTTCCAGCCGGACAACATCCCGCGGCTGCGCCTGATCGGCTTCGTGCTGGCCGGGATGGAGCTGGCCCGCTACGCGCTCAACGCCCTCTTGCTGGCCATCGCCCCGGCCATGGGCTGGGAGATCAACGGCTTCAACGTCACCGTCTGGTTCTCGGTGCTGGTCGTCTTCGTTCTGGCCGAGGTCTTCCGCGAGGGCGCCCGCCTTCGCCGTGAAGCCGAGCTCACCATCTAGCGTCCGGGAGCGACCGCCATGGCCATCAAGGTCACCCTCGACCGCATCCTGCTCGAGCGGCGCATGTCGCTGACCGAGCTCGCCGACCGCGTCGGCGTCACCATCGCCAACCTGTCGATCCTGAAGACCGGCAAGGCCCGCGCGATCCGCTTCTCGACGCTCGACGCCCTGTGCCGCGAGCTGCAGTGCCAGCCCGGCGACATCGTCGTGTTCGAGCCGGGCGGCGGCTCGGGCGCGATGGATGACGACGAGGACGACCTCGCCTACGGCGGGGCGTAACGGCTCCGACGCCAATCCGGCCTCCGTCATGGCCCGACCTGGTCGGGCCACCGATGAACACCGGAAACGCAGGAAGGATCGCGACCGATCGGCGGCGCCCAATCCTGTTTGCTCACCATGCATGGGCGGCCCGAACTAGTCGGGCCATGACGCTGATTGTCGAGGCCTACAGCCCCACCGCCTGCCGCTGCAGCAGGAACAGCTCGCCGATGCCCTTCTCGGCCAGGCCGTAGAGGGTTTCGAACTCGCCGCGGGTGAAACCGCGCTTCTCGCCGGTGGCCTGGATCTCGACGATGTCGCCGGCGCCGGTCAGCACGAAATTCGAGTCCGCCTCGGCCGCCGAGTCCTCCTCATAGTCGAGGTCGAGGACCGGGACGTTGTCGAACACGCCGCAGCTGACCGCCGCCACCTGGTCGAGGATCGGGTCGGTCTTGATGACGCCCTCGTCGAGCAGGTAGCGCGTCGCCAGCCGCAGGGCGACCCAGGCGCCGGTGATCGAGGCGGTGCGGGTGCCGCCGTCGGCCTGGACGACGTCGCAGTCGATCTGGATCTGGCGTTCGCCCAGCGCCTTCATGTCGACGACGGCGCGCAGCGAGCGGCCGATCAGGCGCTGGATCTCCTGGGTGCGGCCCGACTGCTTGCCCTGGGCGGCCTCGCGGCGGCCGCGGGTGTGGGTGGCGCGGGGCAGCATGCCGTACTCGGCCGTCACCCAGCCGGCGCCCTTGCCGCGCATCCAGCCCGGCACGCCCTCGTCGACGCTGGCGGTGACCAGCACCTTGGTGTGGCCGAAGGTGACGAGGCACGACCCCTCGGCGTAGCGGTTGACCCCGGTCTCCAGGGTCACGGCGCGCAGCTGGTCGGGGGCGCGTTCGGAGGGTCGCATCGTGTGGGCTCTTCGTTTCGGTGGGCGGCTTGCGCCCGGGCAGGGGCTGCCTATCCTATCGGTGGAAGGGTCGTCCACCGGCCCGAGCAGAAGAAGATGGCCTCGATCCTCACCGGCGGCGTCACGCCGACCCCCAGCCTGACGGACCTCGACGAGCGCGCGCGGGACATCTTCCGGCGCGTGGTCGAGACCTATCTGGAGACCGGCGAGCCAGTCGGGTCGCGGACCCTGTCGCGCGGCGGCATCCAGCTGTCGCCGGCCTCGATCCGCAACACCATGCAGGATCTGGCGCACCTGGGCCTGCTGGACGCGCCCCACACCAGCGCCGGCCGGATGCCGACGCACGCGGGCCTGAGGCTTTTCGTCGACGGCCTGCTCGAGGTCGGCGATGTCGGCGAGGCCGAGAAGCGCGAGATCGACGCCCGGCTGGCGGCCAGCGGGCGGACCTTCGAGGAGGCGCTGAACGAGGCCAGCGGCCTGCTGTCCGGCCTCGCCGGCGGGGCGGGCGTCGTGGTCAGCCCGATCCGCGAGGCCGGGGTCAAGCACGTCGAGTTCGTCGCCCTCGGCCCCGACCAGGCGCTGGCGGTGATGGTCTTCGAGGACGGCCAGGTCGAGAACCGCCTGATGCGGCTGGCCCCGGGCCTGACCCCTTCGGCGCTGCAGGAGGCGTCGAGCTTTCTCGGCGCCCGCCTGCGCGGCCGGACCCTAACCGACACCCGGGCGGAGATGCGGGCCGAACTCGACCGCGCGCGGCGCGAGCTGGACGAGACCGCCGCCCGCCTGGTCGAGGACGGACTGGCGGCCTGGAGCGGCGGCGAGGGCAGCGACCGCGCCCTGATCGTGCGCGGGCGCGCCAACCTGCTCGGCGACGCGGGCGCCCTGGCCGACCTGGAGCGCGTGCGCCGCCTGTTCGACGACCTGGAACAGAAGGAACAGCTCATCGGTTTGCTCGACGACGTGCGCGACGCCCAGGGCGTGCGCATCTTCATCGGCGCCGAAACGCGGCTTTTCTCTCTTTCGGGTTCCGCCGTGATCGCGGCGCCTTATATGTCGGGCCGCCAGAAGGTGCTGGGCGCGATCGGGGTGATCGGGCCGGCCCGACTGAACTATGCCCGGGTGATCCCGCTGGTGGACTACACCGCGCGCGTCCTCGGGCGGATGCTGGACGGATGAAGGTATGAGTGAGCAAGAGAACCCGGCCAACGGGCACGACGAGGACCTCGAGACCATCGAGGCGGCGCTGGACGCCGACATCGAGGCGCTGAAGGCGGAGAACGCCGCGCTGAAGGAACAGGTGCTGCGCTATGCGGCCGAGGCGGACAACATCCGCCGCCGGGCCGAACGCGAGAGCAACGACGCCCGCGCCTACGCCATCCAGAAGTTCGCCCGCGACCTGTTCGCCGTCGCCGACCACCTGTCGGCGGCCACGACCCACGCGCCGCGCGACTCGGTCGAGCAGGCGGTGAAGAACTTCGTCATCGGCGTCGAGATGACCGAGAAGGAGCTGATGGGCGCCTTCGAACGCAACGGCCTGAAGAAGCTGGCGCCGGAGCGGGGCGGCAAGTTCGATCCGCACCTGCACCAGGCGATGATGGAGCAGCCGGCAGAGGACGGGGTCGCCCCCGGCGCGGTGATCAAGACGCTGCAGGCCGGCTGGGAGCTGCAGGGCCGTGTGGTGCGTCCGGCGATGGTCGTCGTCGCCGCCAAGGGCGCGGCCGCGGCGCCGCAGGCGGACACCCCGGCCTCGAACCCCTACGCCGCCGAAGGCGACGCCAGCGGGGCGTCGGTGGACACCAAGGCGTAGCCGGCCCCCGACCGTCACCCTCGCGCTCGTCGCGAGGGGCCATGCGTGATGCGCTGGTGTAAGGGCGCGGAGCGATCTGCGCCCTTCTTGTCATGCGCGGTGTTCATGGGTCCTCGGGACAAGCTCGAGGATGACGGTTGTTTGGGGACAGGCAGCCCCCTGACCCCTTCCGCAAGCCGCTGATTCCGCTAATGTCGGAAGTCCCTTTCAGGACGAACCGCGCGGGGGCCGCGTGATTCGTCACGACTTCGGACGAGACATGAAGCTTACCATCGAGCGGACGGCGCTGCTGAAGGCCCTCGGCCACGTGCAGAGCGTCGTCGAGCGGCGCAACACCATCCCGATCCTCTCCAACGTCCTGCTGACGGCGGAGCGCGAGCAGGTGGGCTTCTCGGCCACGGACCTGGACATGGAGATCATCGACTCGGGCGCCGCCCAGGTCGACGTCCCCGGCCAGATCACCGCCCCGGCGCACACCCTCTACGAGATCGTCCGCAAGCTGCCGGAAGGCGCCGACGTGTCGCTGTCCTTCACCGGCGACGACCCGCGCCTGCAGGTCCAGGCCGGCCGGAGCAAGTTCAACCTTCCGGTGCTGCCGGCGGGCGACTTCCCGGTGATGAGCAGCGACGGCCTGTCGGGCCGCATCCCGGTCGACGCCAACGACCTGTCGCGCCTGATCGACAAGACGCGCTTCGCCATCTCCACCGAGGAGACGCGCTACTACCTGAACGGCCTCTACGTGCACACCGTGGTCGACAACGGCCAGCCGATGCTGCGCTGCGTGGCCACCGACGGCCACCGCCTGGCCCTGGCCGAGATGCCGGCCCCCGACGGCGCCGCCGGCCAGCCGGGCGTGATCGTGCCGCGCAAGACCATCAACGAGGTCCGCCGCCTGCTCGACGACGCCGGCGAGAGCGTCGACTTCCAGGTCAGCGCCCAGAAGGTCCGCTTCGAGTTCGGCGCCGCCGCCCTGACCTCCAAGGTCATCGACGGCAGCTTCCCCGACTACATGCGCGTCATCCCGCGCGACAATTCCAAGATCATGCTCGTCGACAACGGCCTGTTCGCCCAGGCCGTCGACCGCGTGGCCACCATCTCGGCCGAGAAGAGCCGGTCGGTGAAGATGGCGCTCGAACCCGGCCGCATGACCCTGACCGTGCGCAACATGGAAGCCGGCCAGGCCGTCGAGGAGCTGGAGATCGACTACGACGGCGAGGCCTTCGAGATCGGCTTCAACGCCCGCTACCTGCTCGACGTCACCGGCCAGATCAGCGGCGAGACCGCCGAGTTCCGCTTCGCCGACCCGGCCAGCCCGACGCTGGTGCTCGATCCGACCGACGCCGGCGTGAAGTACGTGCTGATGCCGCTGCGGGTGTAGCGGTAGGCGTTGGGCGTGGCCGATTTACCGTTTCACCTACTCGACGCCCTCGCGTCACGGGACGAACAGGTTCGCTTCATCTACGGCGGCACGAAGGACGAGTATCTCGTTCCCGAGGAGCTACTGAACGACGCGCACCACTTCTGTGAGCGGGCAAGGCGGGAGGGTTGGCCGACTTTCAGCAAGGGCCAACAAGACTCCATCCAGCAGTTGGAGTTCGCGCTAGCTGCAGTGCCAGATGAGGTTCTGGCGAGCGAGACTATCGTGGACGATGAACCTTGGGTGGCGACCATGCAGCGAGCCGGAGACGTCCTTCGCGCGTTCGGCCGAAACGTCCCCCTCTAGTCACACCCGCGTCGCTGCCGCTTCCTGCCCGGATGACACCTGCCCTTTGGCCTTGATGGAATGATGCGCTCCGGACGGCCGTCCTGGTCAAGGACGAGCCCTTCGGGCTCGCCGCTGCGCGGCCGCGAAGCGGTCCTTGAGCAGGTCGTCCGCCGGAGCAAAAATGGCCTTCAAGACATCAGGGCGGGTCTGCCACGCTAGTTCGGCAATCATCGAAGTCCGTCATGGCCCGATTTGTCCGGGCCGTCCAAGCGCACGCTAGCCCAGCCGCTTCACCAGCAGCAGCGTCGTCAGGCCGCTGTTCCATTCCTCGTCCGGGTAGCGGCCCGCCTCGCGGTAGCCGCGGTTCGCGTAGAAAGCCTGGCTGCGGGTGTTGAAGGTGTCGGTCTCCAGCCGCGCCTGCACGTGACCCGCCGCCGCCATCGCCGCCTCGGCGTGATCCATCAGCCGGCCGCCGACGCCGGTGCGCGCGTGGCCGCCCAGGACGTGCAGGGCGTTCACGAAGTCGCCGTCCCGGTCGACGAAGCCCACGACCTCGCCGTCGACCTCCGCCACGGTGAACAGGGCGCCCCGCTCGCCGACATAGGCCGCCGGCCGATCCTCGCGCTCGAACGCGGCCCGCGCCTCCGGCGTCAGCCGGGGCCACCAGGTGCTGGCGATGGTGTCGCGCAGGACCGCCTCCAGGGCCGCGGCGTCGTCGGCGCGGGCGGGTCGGATCCGGATGTCGTGCGTTGCGGCCATGCCGCCACACTACGCATCCCCATCGCCCGCCACTAGATTGCCGCCATGTCCTCCTTCCGCCCGCCGCGATCCCTGTCCACAGCCTCAGCCCGTGAAGCCGCGCTCGGCGCCGTGCAGGCCGAGATCGAGGGGGAGAAGGCGGCCTCCATGGGCATCGCCGGCGCCCGCGTCGAAGCGGCGCTCGCGGCGCTCGCCACGGCCGACGACGAGAGCCGGCCCGCGGCGCTGAAGGCCGCCGCCGACGCGGTCTGGGGCCTGTTCATCCAGCGCGAGCTGGTCGGCCAGACCAACCACAAGCCGCTGATCGCGCAGTACGGCATCCCCAGGGAGGTGCTTGCTCGACTGGGGGCGCGGTAACCTCCGGCCGTCATGGCCCGGCCCGGACTTGATCCGGGGTCGGGCCACGCATGAACGCCGTCGATGCCCTGCGTCCTTCGACACGCCTGCTCCGCAGGCTGCTCAGGATGACGTGTCTGGACGGCAAATCTCCACGTCATGGTGAACAGGCCCGCAGGGCCGTGTCGAACCACGCAGTGAACCGGCGAGCGGGTGGCCCGGACGCGCCGGGCCATGACGGATGAAAGGGGAGCATGCTACGGACCCCCATGCGCTCGGTGATCACCAGCCTGACCCTGACCGACTACCGCTCCTACGAGCGGGCGGAGCTGTCGCCCGACGGGGCAAGCGTGTGTCTGTTCGGGCCGAACGGGACCGGCAAGACCAACCTGCTCGAGGCGCTCAGCCTGCTGTCGCCCGGGCGGGGCCTGCGCGGGGCGAGCCTGGCCGAGGTGGGACGGCGGCTGCCGGGCGAGAAGACCGGCCGGGCCTGGGCGGTGTCGGCGCTGGTCTGGAGCGACGACGACGCTGTGCGAATCGGCACCGGCGTCGAGCAGCCGGGCGCGGCGCGCCGGCTCGTGCGCATCGAGGGCGAGACCGTGCCGCCCGGCCGCATGGCCGACCACATCCGCCCGATCTGGCTGACGCCGCAGCAGGACCGGCTGTTCCTCGAGGCCGCCGGCGACCGGCGCCGCTTCTTCGACCGGCTGGTGTTCGCCGCCGAGCCGGGCCACGCCGCCCACGCCGCCGCCTACGACAAGGCCATGCGCGAGCGGATGCGGCTGCTGACCGAGGCCGGCGAGGCGGGCGCCGAGGCCGACCCGGTCTGGCTGTCGGCGCTGGAGGCGCGGCTGGCCGAGTCCGGCGCCCTGATGGCGCAGGCCCGGGCGCGGACCCTGGCGGTGCTGCAGGGCGAGATCGACGACCGCGGCGACCGGCCGTTTCCGCAGGCGGTGCTCGGCCTCACCGGCGAGTGGGAGCAGCTGGCGCTGTCGGGCGCGGACGTCGCCGATCTCGAGGCCCGGCTGGCCTCGGCCCTGGCCGCTGCGCGGCCCCGCGACGCCGCGGCGGGACGCGCCCTGACCGGCCCGCACCGGGGCGATCTGGCGGTCCGGCACGCCGAAAAGGACCGCCCGGCGGCCGAATGTTCGACCGGCGAGCAGAAAGCCCTGATCCTGAACCTCGTTCTGGCCCAGGCGGCCCGACTTTCCCGTGCAGAATCAGCGCCAAACCCTATATTGTTGCTTGATGAAGTCGCCGCGCACCTCGACCCGATCCGTCGGGCCGCGCTGGCCGACGAAATCGCGGCGCTCGGTCTGCAGGCGTTCCTCACCGGAACCGACCAAGCGCTGTTCGACCCCTTCAAGGGTCGGGCCCTCGGCGTCCGCGTGGAGCCGTCCGGCCTGACCGTTCTGGACCCGTAGATGACCGACGAAACCGAAACGCCGACCGGCTCCGAATACGGCGCCGACTCCATCAAGGTGCTCAAGGGCCTGGACGCCGTCCGCAAGCGTCCCGGCATGTACATCGGCGACACCGACGACGGCTCGGGCCTGCACCACATGGTCTATGAGGTGGTGG
>CALKHU010000231.1 GCA_937991555.1 uncultured Caulobacter sp. | reverse complement strand
CGTTCTCGACGACGTTCTGCGGAGCGCCTTCGACCAGGTCCTTGGCTTCCTTCAGGCCGAGGTCCGGACGGACGCCGCGGACTTCCTTGATCACGTTGATCTTCTTGTCGCCGCCGGCGGTCAGAACAACGGTGAACTCGGTTTGCTCTTCGGCGGCTTCGGCCGGAGCAGCGGCGCCGCCACCGGCGACGGCGGCCACGGCCACCGGAGCGGCGGCCGAAACGCCCCACTTTTCTTCGAGCAGCTTGGAGAGCTCAGCGGCTTCCAGGACGGTCAGCGAGGACAGGTCCTCAACGATCTTTTCGAGCTTCGACATGGTGTCAGTTTCCTAGGGGATGTTGGATTTGAGCGGAGATGACCGGGCTTACGCCGCGTCTTTCGTGGCGTAGGCGTTGAAGACGCGGGCGAGCTGGGCGGCCGGAGCCTGCACGACGCCCGCGACCTTGGTCGCCGGAGCCTGCAGAAGGCCGATGAGCTTGCCGCGGAGTTCGTCCAGCGACGGCAGGGTGGCCAGGGCCTTCACTGCGTTCTGGTCGAGGACTTCCTCGCCCATGAAGCCGCCAACGAGGGTGAACTTGTCGTTCTCCTTGGCGTACTGGGCGGCGACCTTGGCGGCGGTGACGGGATCCGGCGCATAGGCGATGGCGACCGGGCCGGTGAAGAGGGCGTCGCCCTTCTCACCGAGCGAGCCCGCCAGGGCCTTCTGGGCCAGGGTGTTCTTCACCACCTTGATCGCCGCGCCTTCCTTGCGGAGGCGCAGTCGGAGGTCGGTCATTTCCGCAACGGTCAGACCCATGTAGTGGGTCACGACCACAGCGCCGGCATCGGCGAAGACGCCCTTGAGCGTCTCGATCGATTCCGCTTTTTCAGCGCGGTTCATTGCGGTCTCCAAAGTTCGCGACGCCCGGACCATCCGGACGCCGAAAGCATGTCGCCCGCAGGCGGGATCGCTCCCGGAAGCGGGTGACGGCAGACCTGTCCCAAGGAAAGTTTCGGCCGCGTCCGGAGCCTGAAGGCCGGATCGGCGGCGTCTTCTGTTCCCCGTCTCCCCACGGCGAAGGAGGGCTCCCCCTTCGATGAAGACGCCGGCGGCCCCGACGTCCCGTAGCTCTCGGACAGGATCCGCGGGCGGGCGAACCCGTCTGCGGAAGAGCGCGCGTATAGAGGAAGGCGGCGGGAAACTCAAGCGCGGGGCTGATCCGCACACCCGGGCGTTTGCGTAGACCAGCCGTCACCGGAGATTCCCGCATGGTCCGCGCCCTCGCCGCCCTGTCCCTCGCCCTCCTCGTCGCGGCCTGCGGCGGCCCTGTCGGCAATCCCGCCGTGCCCCAGCCGGCAAAGCCCGTCGAACTGGAGCGCTACCTCGGCCGCTGGTACGAGCTGGCCCGCTACGACAACCGCTTCGAGCGCGGCTGCGAAGGCGTCACCGCCGAGTACAGCCTCCGCCCGGACGGCATGATCCGCGTCCTCAACACCTGCCGCGAGGGCGCGCCGGACGGCGAGGCCCGTTCCGCCGAAGGCCGCGCGAAGGTGGTCGAGGGTTCGAACGGCGCCAGGCTGAAGGTCGCCTTCTTCGGACCGTTCTTCGCCGACTACTGGGTGCTGGACCGGGCGGACGACTACAGCTGGGCCATCGTCGGCGAGCCGTCGGGCCGCTATCTCTGGCTTCTCAGCCGCGATCCGTCGCCGGACGCCGCCACGCTGGAGGCCCACCGCCGGCGCATCGCCGCCCTCGGCTACGACCTCGGACTGCTGCGGGCCGTGCGCCAGCCTCCCGCCACGCCGTAACCATATAACCGCCGGAATTTTCACGGACTCTCTGGAACTATCCACAGGACGACCCATTTCAGAGTGGATCGCGGAAGACGATCAGATCCCGGACGGGCGCGCCGAAGGCTCAACGCCCTCCTCCGGATGAAGGCGATACCGGCCATGCTTCTGGCCCCCGTTCCCACCGAGTTCCGCCCATGGACCCGCGCCGACGCGCGCCGGCTGCGGGCGTTCGCGCCGGCGCCGCGCCAGACGCCGCGCGGCCGCCACGCCCACCTGCTCGAGGTCGCCGCCGCACGCCGCAAGCGCTGCATCGAACGCTTCGGCCTCGGCCGCACCGAGGACGCCGTCTACTGGAAGGCCGTGGCGCCCAGCGCCGTGTTCAAGGCCTGCGAACTGCGCGTCAGCGGCGACCTGGCGGCCCTGCCCTGCTGAAACGCGAAACGGGCGGGCCCTTCCGGACCCGCCCGTCTGCTGGTTCAGGTTTTCAGACCGGTCAGGCCGACAGCGAGCCGGTGTCGATCTTGAAGCCCGGGCCCATCGTCGAGGAGATGGCGATGCGCTTCACGTAGGTGCCCTTTGCGCCCGACGGCTTGGCCTTGTTCAGCGCGTCGACGAGCGCGCGGACGTTGGCCAGCAGCTGCTCCTCGGTGAACGAGGCCTTGCCGACGCCGGCGTGGACGATGCCCGCCTTCTCGACGCGGAACTCGATGGCGCCGCCCTTGGCGTCCTTCACGGCCTGGCCCACGTTCGGGGTGACCGTGCCGACGCGCGGGTTCGGCATCAGGCCGCGCGGGCCGAGCACCTTACCGAGACGGCCGACGAGGGCCATCATGTCCGGGGTGGCGATGACGCGGTCGAAGTCCATGAAACCGCCCTGGATGCGCTCGACCAGGTCTTCGGCGCCGACGACTTCCGCGCCGGCGGCCTTGGCTTCCTCGGCCTTGGCGTCCTTGGCGATGACGGCGACGCGGACGTCACGGCCGGTGCCCGACGGCAGCGAGACCACGCCGCGGACCTGCTGGTCGGCGTGACGCGGGTCGACGCCCAGGTTGACGGCGAGCTCGATGGTTTCGTCGAACTTGGCCTTGGCGTTGGCCTTGACCAGCTTGACGGCATCCTCGACCGAGTGGATCGCGTCGCGATCGCCGGTCCACGCCTGCATGCGCTTGGGTTGCTTGGCCATGGTCCTAGGCCTCCACGATCTTCAGGCCCATCGAGCGGGCGGAGCCCTCGATGATGCGGGCGGCGGCGTCAACGTCGTTGGCGTTGAGGTCCTTCATCTTCTTCTCGGCGATCTCGACGAGCTGGGCGCGCGTGATCTGGCCGGCCGACTCGCGGCCCGGCTTGTTCGAACCCGACTTCAGGTTCAGCGCCTGCTTGATGAAGTGCGTGGCCGGCGGGGTCTTGGTGACGAAGGTAAAGGACTTGTCCTGGTAGACCGTGATCACGGTCGGCAGGGGCGTGCCCTTCGTTTCCTTCTCGGTGCGGGCGTTGAACTCCTTGCAGAAGCCCATGATGTTGACGCCGCGCTGACCCAGCGCCGGACCGATCGGCGGCGAGGGGGTGGCGGAGCCCGCGGGCACCTGCAGCTTGATGTAGCCCAAGATCTTCTTGGCCATCTCTGTCTCCGTTAAGCGGCGCTAGCCAAAGCGCCTATGCGGCCGTGGTGCGGGCAGCCCCTCCCACGGATTTGACGCCCGGCGGACCGGACGAAGGCGCGGCCTGTAGCAGAAGCCCGGGCCGCGAACAACTCTTGTCCCTTACGAGACCTTCTCGACCTGGCTGTATTCCAGCTCGACCGGGGTCGCGCGGCCGAAGATCGAGACGGCCACGTGCAGGCGCTCGCGGGCCTCGTCGACCTGCTCGACGGCGCCGTTGAAGCTGGCGAACGGACCGTCGGTGACGCGCACCTGCTCGCCGATCTCGAAGCGGATGGTCGACTTCGGACGCTCGACGCTCTCTTCCACCACGCCGATCATGCGCGCGGCCTCCTTCTCGGAGATCGGCATGGGCTTGCTGCCCGAGCCGAGGAAGCCGGTCACCTTCGGGGTGTTCTTGACCAGGTGGTAGGCCTCGTCGCTGAGGTCCATCTTCACCAGCACGTAGCCCGGCAGGAACTTGCGCTCGGCGTCGACCTTGCGGCCGCGGCGGACCTCGGTGACCGTCTCCGTCGGGACCAGGATCTCGGAGAAGAATTCATCCAGGCCCTGGGCCTTGGCCTGGTCGCGGATGTGGTCGGCGACCTTCTTCTCGAAATTCGAGTAGGCGTGGACGATGTACCACTTGTGGCGCGGGTTCGACGGGCGCGCTTCGGCTTCGGCGGTCATGGGTTATCCGGCGTTCGCGAGCTTCAGGATCTGGGACACGATGAACGAGAACGTCGTGTCGACCAGGAAGAAGAAGATCGCCGCGATCACGACCATGATGAAGACCATCACGGAGGTGATCCAGGTTTCCTTGCGGCTCGTCCAGGTGATCTTCCGCCCCTCGGCGCGGACCTCCCGGGCGAAGGCGACGATGTTGAACGGCTTCTTCGGCTCCGCCTCGGCGACGGCGCCGCCGCCGGCGGCCACGGCCGCGGTCTTGGCGGCGCGCTGTTTCATCGCGGCGAGGTTGCCCGTTTTCTTGGCCATCGGACGGGTCTGAAGCTCTTTCGACTGGCCGAAGCGCGACCATCGCGCTCCGGATATAGTGACAAGGTGGCAGGAGTGGAGGGACTCGAACCCCCGGCCCTCGGTTTTGGAGACCGATGCTCTACCAGCTGAGCTACACTCCTAGACATCCACCCTTCGGGCGAAAGCCCTCCGGCTTCCGGACAGCGAACCGTAGGCGGTGAGGGCCGCCGGTCAGTCTGTCCATTCACCGGAAGCGCGCCGTTTAGCAGGGACCGCGGCGGCGGGCAAGCAACCGGACGCCGGATCGAAGCCTTCGTCGCGACGTTTCCTGCCGCGAAGGAGCCCTGACATGACCGAGCGTCCCCACAATCGCGAGACCGAGAACGAGAACCTCCGCCCGGCCGGCGACGGCGAACCGCCCCGCCCGGCGACCGAACCCAAGGGCTCGGAGGACTCCGTCCAGACCCCGAAGACGGAGACGGACCCGGGCAGCGGGGAGCAGTAGCGGCTTGCCGATGGCGGACCCCGGCCGTCCCGAAAGTCTCGCGTAGCGCGCTGGACGCGGCCTCCGGCAACGCCGATGCGGGGACAGAAATGCCGCGCGCGGGCGAGACCTGCCACGACGCGAGCGCCCGCGCGTTGCTCAGCGCGCCCGCAAGGCCTTGTCTGCGGTGGTTCCGGGAGATGCTGGACCGAAAACATGCGCCATTGTGCGGCCATGACGCGGCAGGGGGATAAACCGGTGGGGACCGGCGCGGCTGGAAGGGGCCGATTGTCCTCGAATGTCCTGCTTTGTCTTCAGACTATATGTCTCGGGTGTCCCGCATTCCCCTTCCCCGAACACCCCACGCATCCTCGCGAAAGCGAAGATGAGCGGGAGGAAGGGGGCTGAGGCCAGCCAAGGATGGGAAGCGGACGATTTGAACCGAGCCGCCGCCTGCGTGTTTCGATTGGCAGCGAGGAATCAGGCCGTGGAACACGACAAGCAGGCCAAGGGGATGGGCTGGGGCCGCTTCGCGGCGATGATCGCCGTCTCCGGCGCTATCATGTATTTGCTGATGTACCAGCTCGTCTACAGCGCCGAGCATGCCCTGTTCAGTCTGACTCGCCTCATCTCGGCGCTGGTGATGGGGTGCGTCATGACGGCGGTCATGCTTGCATTCATGTGGAAGATGTACCGGCCTACTGCGGCGAAGGCGGCTGTGTTGGCCGGAGCGTTGATCGGTGGGATCGTTCTGCTGAGCGTCAACCGCAGCCAAGCGCTGGTCGACGATATCGCCTTCATGCAGGCGATGATCCCGCACCATTCCATCGCCATAAACAACGCCCGGAAGGCCGACATTCGAGACCCGCGCGTGCGTTATCTGGCCGATCGCATCACCCGCGATCAGGTCAAGGAGATCGCCGAGATGAAGATGCTGATTGAAGACATCGAACAGCATGGGAGGCGGGCAGGAGGCGACCTTCCGGCTGGGCCTGCAGTGCTGACGCCCGAGGCAGCCAAAGAAGCAAGAGACCTCACCACCGGGCTGCTCCTGAAAGAGGAGCCCCTTTGAACCTGGCGCCTGGTCAGCTGCTCCCCCGTCGCGCGTGGGTCTGCGCAGGTCCGACTTGGGTCGAATACGGACGAACCTCTTTGCGCCCCCCTTCCCGCAGCATCCCTATCCGCTCCCCGAGTCTTCCTCGCGTTGACATCATGCTGCGCCGCATCACATGAGGAGCCAGCATCGGCCCCTCTGCGGGTCGCGAGGGTTTTCAACGCCATGACGACTGCCGAGGTCCAGGCCGCGCCGGTGAAGGCGAGCGCCTTCTTCGAGGAGAAGGTGCTGTGGGTGAAGCACTGGACGGACCGCCTGTTCAGCTTCGGCATCACCCGTCCGGAGAGCTTCCGCTTCCGCTCGGGCGAGTTCGTGATGATCGGCCTGCCCGGAGAGGACGGCGGCAAGCCGGTGCTGCGCGCCTATTCGATCGGATCGCCGTCGTGGGCCGAGGAGCTCGAGTTCTTCTCGATCAAGGTGCAGGACGGCCCGCTGACCAGCCGGCTGCAGAAGATCCAGCCCGGCGACACCGTCCTGATGGGCAAGAAGCCGACGGGCACCCTGGTCCTGGACGCCCTGAAGGGCGGCAGGCGGCTGTTCCTGTTCGGCACCGGCACCGGCCTCGCCCCCTGGCTCTCGGTCGCCCGCGATCCGGAGGCCTACAGCCGGTTCGAGCAGGTCTATGTCTGCCACGGCGTGCGCGAGGTGGCCGAGCTCGCCTACCGCGACTTCTTCACCGGCGGCATCTTCGACGACCCGTTGGTCGGCGACGAGGCGAAGGCCCAGCTGCACTATTATCCGACCGTGACCCGCGAGCCGTTCGAGCGCCAGGGCCGGTTCACCGACCTGATCGCCTCCGGGCAGCTGTTCCGCGACCTCGGCCTGCCGGGCGACCGGTTCAATCCGGCGGAGGACCGGGTCATGCTGTGCGGCAGCATGGACTTCATCAAGGACATGGGCGCCCTGGTCGAGACTCACGGCATGGTCGAGGGGTCCAACGCGGAGCCCGGCGACTATGTCCTCGAACGCGCCTTCGTCGGCTGACCGGCCGCTCCGGGGCCTGAGCGTCGACGAGGCGCGGGCCCGGATGCTGGCGCGGGCGACGCCGCCTTCCCCTGAAACCGTAGCGCTCGCCGAGGCCGACGGCCGGGTGCTGGCCGAGACCGTCGCGGCCACCCGCGACCAGCCGCCCTTCGACGCCTCGGCCATGGACGGCTGGGCTGTGCGCCGGGCCGACGTCGGGGCCGGGACCAGCCTGCGCATCGTCGGCGAGAGCGCCGCAGGCCGCGGCCATCCGGCGCCGCTCGGCCCGGGCGAGGCCGTCCGCATCTTCACCGGCGCGCCCGTACCGGAGGGCGCCGATCTGGTGATCATCCAGGAGGAGGCGACCCGCGAGGGCGACCACGTCCGCCTCGGCCCGGCCGGAACCGGCTCGAACGTCCGCCCGCGCGGCGGCGACTTCCGCGCCGGGACGGTGCTGCTGGACGCCGGCGTCCGGCTCGACCCCTGGCGGCTGTCGCTGGCCGCCGCCGCGGGCCGCGACCGGCTGTCGGTCGCCCTGCGCCCCCGCGTGGCTGTGCTGGCCACCGGCGAGGAGCTGGCCGCGCCGGGCGGCGAGGCGGGCCCGTTCCAGATCTATGAGTCCGGCTCGGCCGGCCTGCTGGCCATGCTCGCCCGCTGGGGCGCCGCGCCGACACGCCTCGCCCCCACGGGCGACGACGAGGGCGCCATCGCCGACGCCGTCCGCGCGGTCGAGGCCGAGGTGATCGTCACCGTCGGCGGCGCCTCGGTCGGCGACTACGACCTGGTCAAGCCGGCGCTCGCCTCCCTGGGCCTCGAGCTCGACGTGGAGACGGTCAACGTCCGCCCCGGCAAGCCGACCTGGTTCGGACGCCTGGCCGACGGCCGCCTGGTGCTCGGCCTGCCGGGCAACCCGGCCAGCGCCTTCGTCTGCGCCGAGCTGTTCCTCAAGCCGCTGGTGCTGGCGCTGCAGGGCGCGGCCACGCCGCTGCACACGGCGACCGCCCCGCTGGCCCGGCCGTTGCCCGCCAACGGTCCCCGCGAACACTGGATGCGGGCCCGCCGCGGCCCGGACGGCGTCGAGGCCTTCCCCGACCAGGACAGCTCGCTGGTGACGGTGTTCGCGGCCGCCGACTGCCTGCTGCGCCGCCGGCCCCGGGCCGAGGCGGTCGAGGCCGGAACGGTGGTGGATATCCTGCCGCTGGAGCGGGGCTGGTCCTAAGTCCCTCTCCCCGTGGGAGAGGTGGGCCTGCGTAGTCCGACAGGACGTAGCAGGGTCGGAGTGGGAGGCGCGGCGGCCAGGCGGCCAGCCCCGGTTCTTCCCACTCAGTCACCGCTTCGCGGCGACAGCTCTCCCGCTGGGAGAGCGACTGGATAAGGACGCCCAGTCCCCAGCCTAAGCCGCGGCGGCCTCGGGCGTCTCGAGCCGCGTCGCCGCGTCCGAGAGGGCCGCGAACAGCTCCTCCAGCGCGATCGGCTTGCGCACCACCCCGTCGGCGCCGGCGGCGCGGTAGCGGGCGACGTCCTCGTCGTAGACATTGGCGGTCAGCATCCAGACGGGGATGCTGACGCCGTCGGCCCGGAGCGCCCGCAGCGCGGCGAGGCCGTCCATCACCGGCATGTTGGCGTCCATCAGCACGATGTCGAACGGCTGGGCCGCGAGCGCCGCCAGCGCCTGCCGGCCGTCCTCGACCACGGTCAGCGCCACCGGCAGGGGCTCCAGAAGCGCCCGCAGGACATGGCGGTTGCCCGCGTTGTCCTCGGCCGCCAGCACCCGCAGCGGCCGGGCGTCGTCCAGCCCCGCGGCCTCGGCCTCGTCGGCGACGCCCGACAGCAGGGCGCAGGCCGGGGCCTGGAAGGTCGCCCGGAACAGCGCGCCGCCGCCCGCCGCCTCGTCGACCTCGATGCCGCCGCCCATCAGGGCGAGGTTGCCGGCGCAGATCGCCAGGCCGAGGCCGGCGCCGCCCAGGGCGCGTCCGGCCTCGGTCTGCTCGAAGACCCTGAAGATGCGCTCCCGGTCGGCCGGGGACACGCCGGGCCCCTGGTCCGACACGGCCATGCGCACGGTCATGTCGGCGCCGCCGGACTCGGCCGCCGCCGAGACCCGGATCGTCACCCGCCCGCCGCGGGGACTGAACTTGAGCGCGTTGGAGACCAGGTTGATCAGCACCTGCTCGACCTTGCCGCCGTCGGCGACCAGCCCGCAGGGCGATGGCAGGCCGTCGAGCTCCGGGACCAGCGTCACGCCCTGTTCGGCGGCGCGGGCGCCCCAGATCCGGACCACCGTCTCGACCGACTCGCGCAGGTCGAACGGCGCGACGCTGAGCGTCGACCGGCCGGCCTCGATGCGGCCGATGTCGAGCATCGCGTCGAGCAGCCGCTTCAGCAGCGCCCCGGCGTCGATGACGCCGCGGGCCATGTCCTTCTGGCGGGGCGACAGCCGGGAGCGGTTCAGCGCCTCGGCCAGACCCAGGACGGCGTTCAGGGGCGTGCGGATCTCGTGGCTGGTCATGGCCAGGAAGTCGGACTTGGCGCGGCTGGCCGCCTCGGCCTGGGCCTGGGCCGCCTCGGCCCGGGCGACGAGCGCCTGCAGGGCCAGGTTCTGCTCCTCCAGCGCCATGCGGGCGTCGGCCAGGGTGCGGTCGGTGGTCTGCTGGCGCCAGCTGGCGGCGACGATGGCGGCGACGAACAGCAGCACCGCGATCGCGAAATGGGCGCTCGGCATCGCCGGGCCGGAGTTCATGGCGATCCACAGCAGGGACGCGATGGACGGCGCGATGGCGGCGACGTAGGCCAGCCGGCTCATGTGCACCTGGAGGGCGGTGAACATCAGGACGCCGATGATCAGAAGCCCGGTCTCGAGCCGGACGACCTGCGTGGTCGCCTCCGACCGGACGTCCAGCGCCATGGCGCAGGCCTGCAGCGAGATCAGGAAGGTGATCAGTCCGGTGCGGACGGTGAGCTTCTTCAGGGCGGTGACCGTGTCCGGGTCCCGGGCGGCGACCTCGACGGCCCAGAACAGCACGGCATAGAGCGTCAGGTGCAGCGCCCCGAAACCGACCGCGTACCAGGGGCCGGCGACGATCGCGACGATCGCCGACAGGCCGACCGCCATGGCGAAGCGGACGGCGGCCATGCCCCGGAAATGGCGGACATAGCCATCCAGCTTCAGGGTCGCGACCTGTACGGGCGAGGTGCTCATCGGCGCGCATCAGAACACCGGTGTGTGAACATGCGGCTAAATGTCCCGGAGGGTCGCGCCGCCGGGACCGCCGCCTTCAGTGAAAGTCGCGGCTGCGCACCAGCCGGGACCGCACCGCCTCGCCCGGCCGCGCCGATTGCGGCTCCTCCCGCATCCGGCCCAGCTCGCCGGTCAGGTCGGTGAAGCGCTCGGCGACCACATGGATGACCTCGCCCTCCTCGCGGCCGTTGTGGTCGCGCTGGACGCGGCCGTGGACGACCAGGAAAGCCGAGCCCATCGCTGTCCGGCGGTTGGCCTTGAAGACGTCCTGCCAGACCACGGCGTTGGCCGGCCCGCTCTCGTCCTCGAGGGTGATGAACACCACGCCCTTGGCGGTGCCCGGACGCTGGCGGATCAGCACCAGGCCGCCGACGGCCACCCGCGCGCCGCTGCGGATGGTCTTCAGGTCGGCGGCCCGCACGCAGCCCAGGCGGTCGAGCATCGGCCGGAAGAACTCGCAGGGATGCGCCTTCAGCGACAGGCTGGTGGTCCGGTAGTCCTCGGCCACGTGCTGGGCCAGGCCCACCGGGGGCAGGTTCACCGCCGCCTCGAACAGCGGCAGGCCGCTCAGCATCGACGGCTCGCGCCCGGCGCGAAGGTCGGCGGCCTCGCCCTTCACGGCCCACAGCGCCTCGCGCCGGGCCAGGCCGAGCGAGCGGAAGCCGTCGGCCTCGGCGATCAGCTCCAGCGAGCGGCGGTCCAGTCCCGAGCGCCGGGCCAGGTCCCGCAGGTCGCTCGCCCCGTCGCGGGTCTCCATCAGCCGCAGGACCGCCTGTTCCCGCAGCCCCTTGATCTGGCGCAGGCCCAGCCGCACCGCCTTGAGCCGCGAACCGGGCTCGCTCGCGGGCTCGAGCGTGCAGTCCCAGTCGCTGAGCAGGATGTCGGGCGGGCGCACCTCGACCCCGTGCTCGCGGGCGTCCCGGACCAGCTGCGCCGGCTGGTAGAAGCCCATCGGCTGGGAATTCAGCAGCGCCGCGCAGAACACGTCCGGCCAGAAGCACTTCATCCAGGCCGAGACGTAGACCAGCTTGGCGAAGCTGGCCGCGTGGCTTTCGGGAAAGCCGTAGGAGCCGAAGCCCTCGATCTGCGCGAAGCAGCGCTCGGCGAACTCCGGCTCGTAGCCCCGCGCCACCATCCCGCCGACGAAACGGTCGCGATACTGGGCCGGGTCGCCGAGATTGCGGAAGGTGGCCATGGCGCGCCGCAGGCCGTCGGCCTCGTCCGGCGTGAACCGGGCCGCCTCGATGGCCAGGCTCATCGCCTGCTCCTGGAACAGCGGCACCCCCAGCGTATTGCCCAGCACCTGCTGCAGCTCGTCCTGCGGCCCGTGGTCGGGGTGGGGCGAGGGGTAGTCCGGCCTCTCCAGCCCCTGCTTCCGGCGCAGGTAGGGGTGGACCATCTTGCCCTGGATCGGTCCCGGCCGGACGATCGCCACCTCGATGACCAGGTCGTAGAACTTCTCCGGCCGCAGCCTCGGCAGCATCGACATCTGGGCCCGGCTCTCGACCTGGAACACGCCCAGCGAGTCGGCCCGGGTCAGCATGTCGTAGACGGGCTTCTCCTCCTCCGGGATGTCGACCAGGTCGTGGATCGGCTGGCCGTGATCCTTCCGCAGCAGGGTCATGCCCCGCTGCAGGGCGGTCAGCATGCCCAGGGCCAGGATGTCGACCTTCATCAGCCCCAGGGCGTCGATGTCGTCCTTGTCCCACTGGATGAAGGTGCGGTCCTCCATGGCGGCGTTGCCGATCGGCACGGTCTCGTCGAGCCGGCGCTTGGTCAGCACGAAGCCGCCGACGTGCTGGGACAGGTGGCGGGGGAACCGCAGCAGTTCGGCCGCCAGGGTGGTGGCGCGACGGATCTCCGGATTGTCGGGATCGAGGCCGGCCTGGCGGATGTGCTCCCCGGCGATCTCCCCGCCCCAGCTGCCCCAGACGGTGTTGGCCAGGGCGGCGGTGACATCCTCGGTCAGGCCCAGCGCCTTGCCGACCTCGCGGATGGCGCTGCGCGGCCGGTAGTGGATCACCGTCGCGCAGATCGCCGCCCTGTGCCGGCCGTAGCGGCGGTAGACGTACTGTATCACCTCCTCGCGCCGCTCGTGCTCGAAGTCGACGTCGATGTCGGGCGGCTCGCCGCGGTTCTCGGAGATGAAGCGGGTGAACAGCAGCCGGTGCCGGGTCGGATCGATCGCCGTCACGCCCAGGCAATAGCAGACGGACGAGTTGGCGGCCGATCCCCGCCCCTGGCAGAGGATGCCCAGCCGCCGGGCCTCGGCGACGATGTCGTGCACGGTGAGGAAGTAGTTGGCGTAGTTCATCTTGCGGATCAGCTTCAGCTCCATCCGCAGGTTCCTCGCCACCTTGGTCGGCACGCCGCCCGGGTAGCGGTCCTTCGGGTAGCGCGCCCTCGCCCCGTCGCAGGCCAGGCGGCGCAGGTGCTGGATCGCCGTCCGGCCGGGCGGCACGGGTTCGTCAGGGTATTCCTCGCGCAGCTCGCCGAGGTCGAAGGCGATCCGGTCGGCGATCTCCGCCGAGCGCTCGACCGCGTCGGGCCAGCGCCGGAACAGCCGGGCCATCTCGGCCGGCGACTTCAGGTGCCGCTCGGCGTTGGCCTCGAGCCGGAAGCCTGCCCCGGCGATGGTGCAGCCCTCGCGGATGCAGGTCAGGATGTCCTGCAGCGGCCGCCGCTCGGGGCCGTGGTAGAGGACGTCGCCGGTGGCCGTCATCGGCGCGCCGATGCGCAGCGACAGCTGGTGCAGGCGGTGGATGCGCCTGAGGTCCCGGGCCGCATAGGGCCGCGAGGCGGCCAGCCAGACGTTCCCGGCCAGCGCCTCGGCCAGCCGGGCGGCCTTGGCCTCGAAGTCCTCCGTCAGCCTGTCGGGCGGGACGATCAGCACCAGCTGCCCTTCGGAGAAGTGCAGGAAGTCGTCGATCAGCAGGTCGCACTCGCCTTTCCCGGCGCCGCTCTGGCCCACCGAGAGCAGCCGGGTGAGGCGGGCGTAGGCCTCGCGGTCGGACGGATAGCAGAGCAGGCTCGGCCAGCCGTTCAGGAAGTCCAGCCGGCACCCGGTCAGGCTGCGGATTTTCAGGTCGCGGGCCTCGGCCCAGGCGCGGACCACGCCGGCCAGGCTGTTGCGGTCGGTGACGCCGACCGCTCCGAGCCCCAGCGCATGGGCCGCGCGCACCAGCTCGCCCGGATGCGAAGCCCCGCGCAGGAAGCTGTAGTTGGTCGTGACCTGGAGCTCGACATACCGGGTCATGCGAACACCCCGTGCAGCCACCAGCGCGGCGGGTTGTCGGGATCGCCCCACAGGCCGGCGCGGAACAGCCAGAAGCGGCCGCCGGCCTCGTCCTCGACGCGGTAGTAGTCGCGCACGAAGGCGGGGCCGACGGCGTCGATGGGCTTGCGCCACCACTCCTCGGCGATGCGCTCGGGGCCTTCGGCGCGGACCACCCTCCGGCGCTGGCCGCGCCAGGTGAAGGTCATCGGCGGCTCGTCCGGCAGAACGGCCATGGCCTCGACCGCCTCGGGACGGGAGAACAGCCGGACCGGGCGCGGCGCCTCGGGGTCCCAGCCGCCCGGCCCGGGCGTCGACACGGCCGGCGCGGACCGTACGGCCCGCTCGGGGACATGGCTCTCGAACACCTCCGCCCGCCAGACGGCGTCCTCTCCCAGGCGGTTGGCGAGGCGGTCGACCAGGGCCGCGACGCTCTCCTCGGCCAGGGCCGCGCGGCCGGCGTCGAGCCGGCCCTGGGCGGCCGACAGCGGCTCCACCCCGTCGGCGGACAGGGTCACCACCTCGATGCCGAAGCCGGGATCGATCGCCTCCAGCCTGGGCGCGAACAGCCGGGTCAGGACCTTCGCGTCGCGACCGGCCAGCGACAGGCCCGCGCGGGCCGGAAACGCCCGGCCGTCGACGCGGTGGAAGACCAGCTCGAACCGCCGCGCGCCCCGGCCCTCGGTCCGCAGCCGCTCGCACAGGCGGCCGGCGATGTCGCCGGCGACGCGGACGAGGTCCTCCAGGGCGCTGATCGGCTCGGCGAAGGCGAGGCGGTCGAACCAGGGGGTCGGCGGCCGGCGGTAGACCAGGGCCTCGCCCGCCCGGCCCAGCGCCTGGTCCAGCCGCAGCACCACGCCCGTCCCGAACCGGCGGGTCAGCTGGGCGCGGGGCAGGCCGAGGATGCGGTCGATGCGCGTCAGGCCGAGCCTCGGCAGCTGGGCCGCCGCCGTCTCGTCCAGCCGCAGGGCGGTGACCGGCAACGGCGCCAGCGCGCGGGCTTCGGCGCCGGAGGGGACGATAGCGGCGCGAGGTATCCTTCGCGAAAAGCCCTCCTCCTCGATGGAGGAGGGTTGGGTGGTGGTGTGGCCGCTGTGTCCGTGAGGAAAGCTCGGCAGGGCGCGGAGCCCACCGGCGCCCGCCCGGCGGCTCTGAGGTTGCACCACCATCCCCGGCCCTTCCTCCATCGAGGAGGAAGGGAGATGACGCGCCAGGGCCCAGGCCGCCCCGGCGGTGTCGGCCACGGCGGCGCGGGCGGCGATGCCGTTGGCCGCCATCCGGGCCAGCAGGTCGCCGGCCATCGCCGCCTCGCCGCCCCACAGGTGCGAGACGCCGGTGATGTCGAGGAACAGCCCGTCCGCGCCGTCGACCGCCACGGCCGGCGAGAACCGCACGCACCAGTCGCACAGCGCCTCCAGCGCCGCCGCGTCGGCGACGGGATCAGCGTCGTGGGTTTCCAGCTCGGGGACCAGGGCGGCGGCGTCCGTCGCCTTCTGGCCGACGTACAGCCCGAGCGCACGGGCTGCGTCGTCGAGGGCGTAGATCCGGCGGGCGTTGGCGTCGGTGGCGAGCAGGGCGTGGGGTCTGCTCCCTTCCCCGTGGAGGGGGGAAGGGAGCGGGATGGGGGCGGGAGCGGTCGGGCGGGGCGCGGCGCGATCAGGCCCTGCGCCGGCGAT
>CALKHU010000230.1 GCA_937991555.1 uncultured Caulobacter sp. | reverse complement strand
GACTTCCGCATCTTCTCCGGCCAGACCGAGTTCGGCGCCGCCTGGAAGAAGACGAGCCAGCAGAACCGCGAGTACCTGTCGGTCAAGCTCGACGATCCCAGCTTCCCCGCTCCGATCTACGCCTCGCTGGTCGAGGTCGATGGCGGACACAGCCTGATCTGGTCCCGCTGACCGAGCCGCGGCGGCGCTGAGGCGCCGCCGCCCCTTCCTTCAAATCCATCCATCGGAGGCCGCCATGTCGCGCCCCAACGAACCCGCTCGTCCGGACCTCTACGGCCGGATCACCGACAAGATCATCACCCAGCTGGAGACGGGCGTGCGTCCCTGGACCCAGCCCTGGACCGCTTCGACCAGTGTCAGCCGTCCGCTCCGTCACAACGGCGAGCCCTACAGCGGCATCAACGTCCTTCTGCTCTGGTCCGAAGCCATGAGCCGCGGCTTTCAGGCCTCGACCTGGATGACCTTCCGCCAAGCGCTGGCCCTGGGCGGCCATGTCCGCAAGGGGGAGACCGGCGCCACCGTCGTCTACGCCAACACCCTGGCGCGCGCGGAGACCGACGACGCCGGCGAGGAACAGCTGCGCCGCATCCCGTTCCTGAAGGCCTACACCGTCTTCAACGTCGAACAGATCGAAGGCTTGGGCGAGAGCTATGCGGCGGAGCCCGCACCGGCCGTCAATCCGGACGCCCGGATCGCCCAGGTCGAGGCCTGGTTCTCGACCCTCGGCGTGGATCTCCGCCACGGTGGCGGCTCGGCCTTCTACGTCCCGTCCACCGACCAGGTGCAGATGCCGGCGTTCGAACGGTTCCGCGACGCGGAGAGTTACTACGCCACCCTCGGCCATGAATGCGTGCACTGGACCGGGCATACCACTCGTCTCGGCCGCGAATTCAGCCGCTCGACCGAGGCCTACGCCCGCGAGGAGCTCGTCGCTGAACTCGGCGCCGCCTTCCTCTGCGCCGACCTCGGGCTGGCGCTTGAGCCGCGCGAAGACCACGCCGCCTATCTCGACCACTGGCTCGAGGTGCTGCGCGGCGACAAGCGCTTCATCGTTTCGGCGGCGGCGCACGCCCAGCGCGCTGTGGCGTTCCTCCACCAGGCGTCAACGGCCTGAGCCGCGACGGCCTCACCAGTCCAGGCCGAGCGCGATCGTCGTCGCGTTCGGCCGGGCGCGCGTCAGGGCCGCCTCCAGAGCGGTGATGGCGGCCAGCGCGTCTTCCTGTTCGTTGGCCAGTCCGCTCATGATGAGCGCGACCTGATTGGCCTTGTTCAGTGTCGCATCCAGCGCGCGGTGAACGGCCTGGGCGGCGGCTTCGATCTCTGCATCTGGCTCGACCTTTCCGGTGATTTCGGCGACGGCCCAGGCCGCGCGCCGCAGCGGAACGCTGGGGTCGAGGTGCTGGCTGGTTTCGCGGATGGCGTGGCGGGCGGTGACCAAATGGTCGGCGAGCAGGGCGGGAAGGGGCATGGCTGGGATCCAGGTGAGCCGCGACCGTAGCGTCACGACGTCGGGCTCGAACAGCTCGTTTGGATGCCTCTGGCTTTTCTCCGGCCGGTTGGGGCGCCCTTCGGGGCGGCGGGCGAGCGGCCGGCTTTGCGGTCGCCGAGGGGAGGGCGGCGGACACCGGAAGCCTACGGGGCGAAGGGGTTCGCGGTCTAGGGCAGGATAGGCTTTGCGCCGGCGATGTCACACAGAGACCGCTCCCTTGCCCCACTTCAGCGTCAGGCTCGACGAGGATCTCGCCGCCCGGTTCGACGCCGTCGCCGCCGGCCGGGGCGGGCGCTCGCGGCTGCTGCGGCGGGTCATGGAGGCGGCGGCGGCGGACGCCGGCGATCGGGTGGTTGTTGCTGGAGGTGGGCCGACAAGCGCCAAGCTGACCCTGCGCCTGACCCAGGCCGACCTTGCGGCCCTGGAGCGGGAGGCGCGGCGCGCGGGCCTCAGCCGCACCCAATGGGCGGTCGCCCTGCTGCGCCGGCGCCTGCATGACCGGCCGCAACTGACGCCGCCGTCGGCCCAGGCTTTCATCGGCGTGCAGCGCGAGCTGCGGCGCATCGGGGTCAACGTCAACCAGATCGCCCGCGCGCTCAACGCGGCGGTCCTGCCGTGTCGGGTGCTCGACCTGGAGATCGCGCAGATGGAGGGTCTGGCCGATCAGATCCGCGATGAGCTGCGCGGCCTTCGCGCCGCCTTCGAGGGCGACCTCGGCTATTGGGACGCGGCCGGATGAGCGACTTCATCCAGGTGCGCGGCTTCGAGGAGGCGGTGCGGCCGCCGATCGATCCCCGGCGGGCCCGCATCACCGACCGGACGGGGCGGGTCAGCGTCCGGTCCGGGGAGGCGTCGCCCGCCGCGCGGCTGGGGCGGATCGCGCGGCGCGTCCCGGAGGTGGTGGTCAAGATCACCGGCCGCACCCGCGACGGCGGCCACCTCTCCAGCCACCTGCTCTACATCTCCCGCAACGGTGTCCTGCCGCTGGAGGGCCCCGACGGCGAGCGGCTGGAGGGGCGGGCCGCGGTCCGGACCCTGGCAGAGGACTGGATGGCGGAGGTGGCCGCCGAGCCGGGCCGGCGACGCGACAGCGGCGTCAGCCTCTCGATCGTGCTCAGCATGCCGCCCGGGACGGAGGCGTTCCGGACCCAGGACGCCGCCCGCGACTTCGCGGCCCGCACCTTCGGGGGGACGCATCCCTACGTCTTCGCCTGCCACACCGACGAGCGGCACCCGCATGTGCATCTGACGGTCCGGATGCTGGGCGAGGACGGCCGGCGGCTCAATCCGCGCAAGGCCGATCTGCAGCAGTGGCGGGAGACCTTCGCCGCTGCCTTGCGGGCGCGCGGGATCGAAGCCGAGGCGACGCCCCGGCGGGCCCGCGGCGTGGTGCGCAAGGCCGAGCGCACGCCCCTGCGCAAGCTGCGCGAGCGGTTCGAGGCGGGGGCCGGCCCGCCGTCGGAGCGGGACCGCGCCGCCTGGCGCGCGGCGATGGCGGAGGGCGCGGCGGGGCCATGGACCGAAGCCCTGCGCCAGCGGCAGGCGAAGGTCCGGCGGTACTATGTCGCCCAGGCCCTGGCGCTGCGGCGCTCGCCCTCGGCGGCCGACCAGGCCTTGGCGCGGGACCTGGAAGCGTTCGTCAAAGCCATGCCGCCGGTGCGGACCCGCCAGGAGGCCTTGGAGCAGGCGATCGTCCAACGCGAGAAGTCGCGCCGGGGTGACGGGTCTGCCGGGCCGGAGCGTCGGCGATGAGGGGCAGGGCGCGGGCCGTTCTTGAATGCTGTCAGAAATTCTTCTATATTTCTGACAGGAGAACCGCCGTGCAAGCCCTCGCCGAACAGATCATGGAACGCGCCCAGGCGCTGCCCGAAGGCGCGCCGATCGCCGCCAAGGCGCTGCTGCACCTGGGCAGCCGCGCCGCCGTGGACCAGGCGCTGTCGCGACTGGTGCGCGCCGGGCGGCTGCTGCGCGCCGGCCGCGGCCTCTATGTCCGTCCGCAGGAAAGCCGCTTCGGCGTTCGGCCGCCCGCCGTCGAGAAGGTGGTGCAGGCGGTCGGGGCGCAGCGCGGCGAGGTGATCGCCGCCAAC
>CALKHU010000229.1 GCA_937991555.1 uncultured Caulobacter sp. | reverse complement strand
CGCGATGAGGGCGGTGGCTTTCGCCGCTACACGGTCGCTGTGTCTAACGGCCGCGAGACAGTCTTCTCCATTGATGGATACGAGCTCGACTTCGTTGGGCTGGGTCCGGACGCGCGCTTCGCTGTCGCGCTAGCCCGCCGCGGGACATGGCGCTCACTTTGGATCGTCGCTGCCAACGGGACGATCGAACTGGCGAGCGGCATCCTCCCCAATCACGACTATGTCCGCGCGGTGATCGATAGGGACGGAGTCATCGCAGCCGCCGAGACCTTTTCCGGCGGCTATGTCGAGCAGGGTGCAGTAGCGCCAACCGACGTGGTGAACCGGCTTTGGCGCGTCACGCCGACCGGAAAGAAAATCTACCAGAGCAGGTTGCCTGGTGATCCTGCGTCATTGACGGTGGTTGATCCTGCGGGACGCGTCGCGATGAGTGGATTTGCTTGCTCGTCAAACCCGGTCCTGATGGGCACAGCGCTCCAACCGAGCGGGCCTTCGGCCGCGCGCGGTGCATACTTCCTTCCGGCCGGCCCCGTGCGCGGGCTGGTGGCTTATTTTCCGGGTGGCGAGTACCGGGCGTTTGCCGGCTACGCGGACATCTTGGTCGCGACCCTGTTGGAGGAAGGCTTCGGTGTGGTGGTGGTGCAGGCTCGTGGCAGGCCTGGATTTGGGGCGCCCTTTCTCTACAGCAAAGATGGCTCGCTTGACGACAAGAGTGCGGCGGATGCCGCAGATCTGCTGGACCAGGTTGTGGGCCGGGAGCGTCTGCGGAGCGATATTCCCCGCTGGGCCGTCGGTGTAAGCGCCGGAAGCCGTCCGGCTCTGGCGGCGCTTATGTCGCAAGATCCAAGATGGTCTGGCGGTCTAGTTCTGGCTGGCGCTTGCGTGAAGGAAGAGGAGCGGCCCGCTCTCATGGGGCGCCGGCGCACTCCCTCCTATTCACTCGTCGCTGAAGGGCTCCGCTCGAGGGTTGCGAGCTGCGCTGGCAGAGTCCCAGAGGGTCGGGCCGTTCTGGTCGCGCACGGCTTGAAGGATCTATCGGCGGAGCCCCAGGACATGCAGCAGCTAGTGGCGGGCAATCCCAGTTCGACCCGCGGCTACTGGCTCAAGGACCGTGGCCATGACCTGACGGCGGGCGAACTGGTCGATGTCATTCGGCGAGCGGTCGGTTACTGGTCTGAATCAGCGGCTGGGAGATCGCCGCCCGGGGCTTCGACGAAGGCAGCGGTCAACTGACGGGCTAGCCAGGCTTGGTTGAAGGCGCGCACGTCCTCTGGGCGGGCCTCCGGCGCAAGCCCCTGCCAGGATTCCAAGAGGCGGCCGTTGGCGCAAAAGCGTGACTGTGGCCCGCCGCGCAGCCGCCAACGATCCATCTCTGCCAGATGCGTGGGGTCCATTTCTTGGAAGAGAATGGCGACGCCCCCTCGCAGGCGGCGCGAATAGGGGGCAGGGAAGATCATCTAAATACGAGAAGTCCTTGAATTTCTATAGACCGTATAGACTGTCGCAATTCTGGCAGTTACTGGCGAAAACCCCAGTTAATCGTGTCGGGTGCGCCATCGGTTTTCCTGAAAGTCTCCCGACGCCCCGGCGTGGCGTGTCTGCGCGTCGTCGTCGCGCGCGGGGCGGGTGCGGCGGCGGGTCGCGGCGGGCGGCCGGCGAGCTTGCGCCCGCACAACGTCGCCGGGGGCTGTCGAGCCTAGGTCGAGGGGGTTCGGCGCGCACGGGCGCGCCATGGAGACCCACATGAAGACCCTGGCCCTGATCACCAGCGCCGCCCTGATCGCCCTCGCCGCCGGCGCCGCGTCGGCCGCCGACGCGCCCGCGCCCGCGGTCCACGACATCATCCGTCTGGGCACAGACCTGCCGCCGCCGGTCGCGGCGAGCGGTCCGCGCACGGTGAAGGTCGACCTGCTCACCACCGAGGTGACCGGCCAGCTCGCCGACGGCGCGACCTATCGCTACTGGACGTACAACAACAAGGTGCCGGGGCCGTTCGTCCGGGTGCGCGTCGGCGACACGGTCGAGGTCGTCATGGCCAACGCCGCCGACAGCGCGATGATGCACAACGTCGATTTCCACGCCGTCACCGGTCCGGGGGGCGGCGGCGGCGCGACCCAGGCGGCGCCGGGGGAGACGAAGCGCTTCACCTTCAAGGCGCTGAAGCCCGGCCTCTACGTCTACCACTGCGCGACGCCGATCGTGTCGCAGCACATCTCGAACGGGATGTACGGGCTGATCCTGGTCGAGCCCGAGGGCGGCCTGCCCCCGGTCGACCACGAGTTCTACGTCATGCAGGGCGAGCTCTACACGAACGAGGACCTCGGCGCGAAGGGCGAGCTGACCGAGAGCCTCGACCGCCTGATGGACGAGCAGCCGACCTATTACGTGATGAACGGCGCCTTCAAGGCGCTGACCGGCGACCGGCGGATGAAGGTCAGGGTCGGCGAGACCGCCCGCATCTATTTCGGCGTCGGCGGCCCGAACAAGATCTCCAGCTTCCACGTCATCGGAGAGATCTTCGACCGCGTCTACGGCGACGCCTCGCTGACCAGCCCGCCGACCACCGACGTCCAGACCACCCTGGTCGCGCCGGGCGCGGCCACGGTCGTCGACCTGACCTTCGAGGTCCCGGGCACGTACATCCTGGTCGACCACGCCCTCAGCCGGGTCGACCGGGGCGCCGCCGGCGTCATCGAGGTCGTCGGGGCCGAGGCGCCGGCTATCTTCAGCGCTCCCCACGGCGGCGGCATGGTCGAGCACTGAGACCCTTCACCGCCGCCACGACCTGGCCGCCGGCGTTCCGCCGGCGGCCATTCCTTATGTCCGGACGCCTCTCAGCCGCACTTCGAGTAGCCGCAGTCGGGGCAGCTGTCGCACCCTTCCTTCCGGACCAGCCCGGCGCCGCCGCAGCGCGGGCAGCAGAGGCGCCGTTCCGCCCGGGCCGGCTGATCCGGGTCGTGGCCGGAGCAGGCCGCCGACCCGCCTGCGGCCGCCGTCGCCAGATGGCGTTCGATGACCCCGCCGATCGCCGCCGGAAGCGAGGGCACGTAGCGGCCGTCGAGCCAGCCGCCGCCGCGCGGGTCGAATACGGCCTTCAGCTCCTCGGGCACGAAGCCCACGTCGCCGCCGCGCCGGAACACCGCCGAGATCATCCGTGTCAGGGCCAGGGTCCAGGCGTAGTGCTCCATGTTCTTGGAGTTGACGAAGATCTCGAACGGCCGTCGCTCGCCGTCCTCGTCGGTGTCGTTGAGCGTGACGTAGACGGCGTGCGGGCTGTCGGGCCACCGGATCTTGTAGGTCGCCCCGTGCAGGGCCTCGGGCCTGGGGACCAGCGCCGGGGCCGCCGGCGGCGCCGGGCGGGCGGGCTCGGCCGGGGCGGCGGACAGGACCGAGCCGGTGATGGCGTTGGGGCGATAGGTGGTCAGCCCCTTGCAGCCGAGCCGCCAGCCCTCGCGGTAGATGTCCGAGAAGGCCTCGAACGGAATCTCCTCCGGGCAGTTGACCGTCTTGGAGATCGAGCTGTCGATCTCGTCCTGCGCCGCGGCCTGCATCCGCAGGTGATCGGCGGGCGTCAGCGTCTGGGCGGTGACGAAGACGTCGGCCGGCGGAGGGGCGTCGCCGTGCAGCCGCTTCCACACCGACAGGGCGTAGTCCTCGACCGGCTCCTCCCGGTGCGACCCGTCGGGTTGCCGCACCTTGCGGGTGTAGCTGTAGGCGAAGACCGGCTCGACGCCCGACGAGACGTTGCCGGCCAGCAGGGATGTGGTGCCGGTCGGCGCGATCGAGGTGAGGCAGCCGTTGCGCAGGCCGTGGGCCGCGATCAGCGCGCGGGTGTCGTCGTCCAGCGAACGCAGCCCCGGCCGGTCGAGCAGCCCGGGGTCGTACAGCGGGAAGGCGCCCTTTTCCTGCGCCAGCAGGGCCGAGGCGCGGTAGGCCTCGCGCCGGATCAGCCCCAGCCATCGCCGGGTGAGGTCGGCCGCCACCGGGCTTCCGTAACGGGCGCCGCAGAAGATCAGCGCGTCGGCGAGGCCCGTCACGCCCAGGCCGATGCGCCGCTTGGCCTTCGCCTCCGCCTCCTGGGCGGCGAGCGGAAAGCGCGAGATGTCGATGACACTGTCCAGGAACCGCACCGCCGTGGCGACCAGGTCGGCCAGCCGTTCCTCGTCCAGCCCCGCGCCCGGTGCGAACGGCTGGGGCGCGAGCCGCGCCAGGTTGATCGAGCCCAGCAGGCAGGCGCCGTAGGGCGGCAGCATCTGCTCGCCGCAGGGATTGCTGGCGCTGATCGTCTCCAGGCCGGCGAGATTGTTGAGCGCGTTCACCCGGTCGATGAAGATCACGCCCGGCTCGGCGGAATCGTAGGCGGCGCGCATCAGGCGATCCCAGAGCTCGCGCGCCCGCACGGTCCGGAGCGTCTCTCCTCCAAACCGCAGCGGCCAGTCCCCGTCGGACGCCAGAGCGGTCATGAACGCGTCCGGCACGAGCACCGAGAGATTGAAGTTGCGCAGGCGCGCGCCGTCGCGCTTGGCGTCGATGAAGCCCTCGATATCGGGGTGGTCGATGCGCAGGCAGCCCATCATCGCGCCGCGCCGCTGTCCGGCCGACATGATGGTGCGGCACATCGAATCCCAGACCTCCATGAAGCTCAGCGGCCCCGACGCCTCGGCGCCGACGCCCTTCACCGGCGCTCCCGCCGGGCGGATGGTCGAGAAATCCATGCCGACGCCGCCGCCCTGCTGCAGGGTGACGGCGGCTTCCCCCAGGTGGTCGAAAAGGCCCTGCAGGCTGTCGGGCAGGGTTCCCATGACGAAGCAGTTGAACAGGGTCACGTCGCGCCCGGTCCCGGCTCCGGCCAGGATCCGGCCCGCGGGGAGGAACTGGAAGCTCTGCAGCGCATCGAGATAGCGCTCGCGCCACGCCGTCCGGAGCCTGGCCGGCTCTGCCGCGGCCACCGCCCGGGCGACCCGCGCCCAGGTTCCCTGCACCGAATCGTCCCCGCCATCGCCCGGGGGGGCGAAGCGGTACTTGGCCGACCAGATCTCGGCCGCGAGGGGATTGTCGAACGCCATGGCTCACTCCGCGTCAAAGACCGGAACGCTGGCTGATTCCGGGCGGGCGAACCTTGTCGCGGGACAAGGTCGCGGCCGGCGACGGAGCTTGCGCCAGCGCAACGAGCGCGGGACCGCCAGGGCCTAGGAAAGCTGCGGACGCGGCTTCTCGCGCCCGATCCAGACGTCAAGGCAAGACCATGTTCAAAGTAAGCTTTCTCCCCGTCGCAGCCGCCGGCGTGCTGCTTCTGGCCGCCGGCCCGGCGGTCGCCGCCGAGCACCAGGTCAAGATGCTGAACCGCGGCGCAGACGGGTTCATGGTGTTCGAGCCGGCGGTCGTGAAGGCCCGGCCCGGGGACACCGTCAGGTTCCTGCCCACCGACCCCGGCCACAACGCCGAGATGATCGCCGGAATGATCCCCGAGGGCGTTCCGCTGGCCAGGGGCGCGATGAACAAGGAGCTGGTGGTCAAGGTGACCAAACCGGGCGTCTACGCCTTCAAATGCGCGCCTCACTACGGAATGGGCATGGTGGCGGTGGTCCAGGTCGGCGCCGCGACGAACGGCGCGGCCGTCAGCGCCGCGGCGGCCAGCGCCCCGGGGCAGGCCCGCAAGCGCCTGGCGGCCTATCTGGCGAAGACGAAATGACCGCCGGCGGGGGCGGAGCTCAGCGCTCCGCCTCCTCGGCGCCGTCCGCCATGGCCGCCAGCGCGCCCGGCCGGCGGACGACGATATGCCGGCGCGTGCTGCCGGTGACGCCGGCCTGGTCCCAGGCCGAAAGGGTCCGGCTGACCGTATGCAGGGTGGAGCCGGACATCTCCGCCAGATCCTGGCGGGTGATCGGGAAGTCGATCTCGAGCCCGTCGGTCGTGCGCCGTCCGGCCTGCCGCGCGAGGCGCAGCAGCGCACGGGCGATCCGGCGTTCGACCCGGTCGGCGGTGAGCTCGCCGACCCGGGCCTGCAGCTCCATCAGCCGGTCGCCGGCGGCGGCGGTCGAGCGCATCGCGATGGCGGGATAGCGCTGCATGAGGATGCGCATGGCCGATACGGTCCAGACCAGCTCCACGCTGTCGACCACGGCCACCGCGTCGGCGGGGAAGGGCTGGTCCATCAGCGCCGCGACCGTGCCGTACATCTCGCCGGGGCCGATGAAACGCAGCACCGACTGTCCGCCGTCCGGCCGCGTCTTGACGACCTTCACCCGCCCTTCGAGCAGGCTGTGGCAGGTGACCCCCGGGTCGCCCTGGACGAAGGCAGGGCGCCCGGCCGGCAAGCGGCGCTGGACCCCGGCCTCCGAAACCGCGACCAGCTCCTCGTCGGAGAGGTTGGCGAACATCTCGGAGCCGCGGAGGACGGCGGGATCGGGGATCGGGCGCATGCGTCGGCCTCCAGCGTCGGCCGTTCTTCTCGCCGCCCCGCGGGCGGGGGTCGAGCTAGGGATATCCCCTAGGGAGGTTTCCCGAATTTCGGCGTCGCGGCCGGCCGCATAGCCTGCATCGGTCATCAACAGCCGCGACGACGAGGAAGAGCGGATGTCACCCAATCCCGCCTGGCAGGCCGCACCGGCAAGCGCCGTGGACCGTCCGTCGCGCGCCGCCGGCGACATCCTCGGCGCCGCCTTCGACCAGCTGTCGGGCGGCCGCGCGATGGCCTTCGAACCGGCCGAGGAGATCTTCGGCCAGGGCGAGCCCGCCAACCGGGTCTATCGCATCCTGTCCGGCGTGGTCCGGGTGCACCGCATCCTCGCCGACGGCCGGCGGCAGATCTGCGACTTCCTTCATCCCGGCGATGTGCTCGGCCCAGAAGCCGGGGTGCTCCATGCGGTGTCGGCCGAGGCGGTCACGCCGGTCACCCTGCAGGCCGTCGGGCGAGACGCGCTCGCCGCGCGGGCGGCCGCCGACGTCGAACTCGCCGGCGTGCTGTGGCGCCTCTCGATCGACTGGTTCAACCGCGCCCGGGACCACATGCTGATCCTCGCGCGGCAGGGCGCCCTGGAGCGGGTAGCGGCCTTTGTTCTCGCCTACGCCGAACGGGTCGGGGCCGTCGACGGCTTCGACCTGCCCATGACCCGCCAGGACATTGCCGACTACCTCGGCCTCACCATGCACACCGTCTCGCGCACGCTGTCCCAGATGTGCGTCGATCACCTGATCGACATGCCCAGCCAGCGCCGCGTCCGCCTGAACGGCGGGCGACGGCTGGAGGCGATGGTCACATGACGCCGGCCGAGCAACGCTCCGCGGAGAGGCCTTTGCTGACGCTTGTCGACGACGACGCGGCCGTCGGCGATTCCCTGAAGTTCCTGCTTGAGATGGAGGGCTTCGACGTCGCGACCTTCCCGAACGCGACCGCCGTCCTCGGCGCGCTCCCGCCGGACCGGCGCGGCTGCCTGGTGCTGGACTTCAACCTGCCCGAGATGGACGGTCTCGACCTGCTGGCCCGGCTCCGCGCCGCCGGCGTCGGGCAGCCGGCCGTGCTGATCACCAGCCACCCGAACGCCAAGCTTCGCGCGCGGGCGCGGGCCCGCCGGGTCGAGATCGTCGAGAAGCCGCTGCTGACCAATGCGCTCGTCGAGGCGGTCGGCCGGGCGATCGGGACCTGACGTCAGCGCGCCTCCGCCGCCAGCGCCATCCGCACCAGTTCCGACAGGCTGCGCGCGCCCATCTTCTTGACCAGGTTGGCGCGGTGCACCTCGACGGTCTTGGGGCTGATGCCGAGGTCGTAGGCGATCACCTTGTTGGCCTTGCCGGCGACCAGGCCCTGCAGCACCTCCCGCTCGCGCGGGGACAGATCCTCGATCCGCCGACGGGCCTCTGCGTTCTCCTCCAGCGCCGGCATCCGCTCGGCGATCAGGCGCTCGATAGCGGCGATCAGCACGTCGTCGTCGAACGGCTTTTCGATGAAGTCCGCCACCCCGGCCTTGATGGCCTCGATGGCCAGCGGCACGTCGGCATGGCCGGTGATCACGATGATGGGCAGGTCGCAGCCCAGTTCATGGAGCCTGCGGACCAGCTCGATCCCGCTCATGCCCGGCATCCGGACGTCGGTGATGATGCAGCCAGGATCGAGCGGCAACGCTTCGAGCAGCGCGGCGGCCGAGTCGAAGGTCCGCGCCTTCAGGTCCGCCGTCGCCAGGCCGAAGGCGAGCGAGTCCCGCACCGCCGCGTCGTCGTCCACGACATACACCGTCGGATCAGTCGCCATCGGACAACTCCTGTTCGCCATGCAGACCCAGCGTGAAGCGGAAGACGGCGCCGCCCTCCGGATTGGCCTCCGCCCAGATCTGTCCGCCGTGGGCCTCGATGATCGTACGCGAGATCGACAGCCCCACGCCCATGCCGGTCCGCTTGGTGGTGACGAAGGGCTGGAACAGCTGGTCGACGACGTCGGGCTGCAGGCCCGATCCGGTGTCGCTGACCGAGACCCGCGCCTGTCCGTCCCCGGTCAGGTCCGTCCGGATCTCCAGTTCGCGCCGCGGGCTGTCCTCCATCGCCTCGACGGCGTTGCGGATCAGGTTCAGGACCACCTGCTGGATCTGCACCTTGTCGACCATGACCAGGTCCGCGTCCGGCGACAGGTCGAAGCGGACGCGGACGCCGTGCTCCTTGGCGCCGACCAGGGCCAGGGCGGAGGCCTCCTCGATCAGCTTCGGCAGGCTCTCCGGCTCGCGGTCGGTCTCCCCGCGGGCGACGAATTCGCGCAGGCGGTGGATGATCTCGCCGGCCCTCAACGCCTGCTCGGCGGCCTTGCCGATGGCGGCGTCGATCTCCCCCAGCCTCGGACTGGACGCCTTCAGGAGCCGGCGTGAGCCCTTCATGTAGTTGGCGATCGCCGTCAGCGGCTGGTTCAGTTCGTGCGCCAGGGCGGACGCCATCTCGCCCATCGACGTCAGCCGGGACATGTGGACAAGCTCGGCCTGCAGGTCCTGCATCCGGGCCTCGGTCTGGCGGGCCTCGGTGAGGTCCTTGACGAAGCCGGTGAAGAAGCGGCCCTCCGCCGTGGTCATCTCGCCGACGGCGAGCTCCATCGGGAAGGTCGAGCCGTCGCGCCGCTCTCCGACCACCACGCGGCCGATGCCGATGATGCGCCGCTCCCCGGTGGCGAGGTAGCGCTCGAGATAGGCGTCATGCTGGGCCCGGTACGGCTGGGGCATGAGGATCGACACGTTGCGGCCGATCACTTCGCTCTCCCGCCAGCCGAACAGCCGCTCGGCGGCGTGGCTGAACGACTGCATCACGCCGGCCTCGTCGATGACCACCATGGCGTCGGGCACGGTTTCGAGGATCGAGCGCAGGTGCGCCTCCCGCGCGGTCAGGTCATGGGTGACCCGGCGGACCCGGTCCAGCACGCGCTGGTAGGCCTCGCCGCCGGCGCTGATCGCGAGGCCGAGGGCGGCGAAGATCACGGACGCCAGCCCGTCGCCGAGCTGGACGGAGCCGGCGTGGGCCGCGATCAGCAGGCCGCCGGCGAGCCCCAGCGCCGTGGCGGTGACGCCCGGAACGGCGCCGCCCATGCCCGCCGCGGCCACCACCGAGGGTACGAAGAACAGGAAGGCGACCCGTTCGCCCAGAAGCGGCGCGGCCATCAGGCGGAGGGCGAGTTCGAGCACCGAGCCGAGCGTGGCGGCGGCCAGGCCCGCGCCGGTCCGTCGCTGGTCTAGCGGCCAGGGAAGAGCACGCTCCCCGGCGGAGCTGGCGCGATCGGTCAACAGCGATTCCTCCGGGAAACACCCTAGGGGGAATGCCTGAATTTCTCCATCCCGCCCTCCGGCCTATCAACGCCCCACGAAACGACCCCAAGCGTAACCGGAGTTCTGGAGCTTCCGATGACCCCTCCCCTCGTCGACCTGGCCATGCACCACAAGCCCCAGGGCGCGGGCGACCGCGTCGCCTACGGCTTCGTCAAGGCGCTGCGCTTCTTCGCCGACACCTTCTTCGCCAAGCGCTACGGGCACCGGGCGGTGGTCCTCGAAACCGTCGCGGCCGTTCCCGGGATGGTCGGCGCGACGCTGAACCATCTCAAATGCCTGCGCCGGATGTGCAGCGACCGCGGCTGGATCAAGACGCTGATGGACGAGGCCGAGAACGAGCGCATGCACCTGATGACCTTCATCGAGGTCAGCCAGCCCACGCTGTTCGAGCGCTTCGTCGTCGTCGCCGTGCAGTGGGTCTTCTACCTGTTCTTCTTCGGCCTCTACCTGGTCTCGCCGAAGACCGCCCACCGCGTGGTCGGCTACTTCGAGGAGGAGGCGGTGATCAGCTACAGCCACTACCTCGCGGAGATCGACGAAGGCCGTTCGCCCAACGTCCCGGCGCCGAAGATCGCGCTCGACTACTGGGGCCTGCCCGAAGGCTCGACCCTGCGCGACGTGGTGCTGGTGGTCCGCGCTGACGAGGCCCATCACCGGGACGTCAACCACGGCTTCGCCAACGAGCTGGGCGGCCTGCCGGCGATCGCGATCGCGCCGTGTCCGCCGCACGCCGCGCTTGAACCGAACTGGAAGGCGGCCGCCTGACTCCCCGGGCATCGCCCTCCTGGGCGCCGCGGCTGCTCCCCCCATGAGCCGCGGCGCCCATTCCTGTTTTCGGCGCGCGCCAGGAACCACGACATGCCCCGCGACCTTCCCGACGCCTGGCTGGACCACGCCGGCCGCAACCTGCCCCGGTACACCAGCTATCCGACCGCCCTCGCGTTCGAGCCGCTCACCGAGGCGAAGCCGGACTGGGTCGGAGACACGCGGGCGGACGAGGTCATTTCGGCGTATGTGCACGTGCCCTTCTGCCGCCGGCTGTGCTGGTACTGCGGCTGCCATACGACTATCGCCCACGACTACGAGCGCATCGGCGCCTACAACGACCGGCTGCGGCGCGAGGTCGACCTGTGGGCGGCGGCCCTCGGACCGCATGACGGGCTTGCCCACCTGCACTTCGGCGGCGGCAGCCCCAACGCCATGACTCCCGAGGACTTCCTGTCGCTGGTCCGGCTCATGGCCGACCGCTTCCGGCTCAGGCCCGGCGCCGAGGTGGCGGCCGAGCTCGATCCGGGCCTGTTGTCGCCTGCCTTCATCGAGGCGGCCGCCGAGGCCGGCGTCACGCGGGTCAGCCTGGGCGTCCAGACCCTGGATCCCGCGGTCCAGCGGAAGGTCAACCGCATCCAGCCTTTCGACCAGGTCGCGGGCGCCGTCGAACATATCCGGCGCCTCGGGATCGGCGGGCTGAACTTCGACCTCATGTACGGCCTGCCGGGCCAGACGCCGGGCAACGTCGCCGCCAGCGTCGCGGAGGCGCTGACGCTGCGGCCCGACCGGGTGGCGGTCTTCGGCTACGCCCACGTGCCCTGGATGAAGAAGCACCAGGTCATGATCAACGAGCGTGATCTCGCCGACATCCGCGGCCGCTGGGAACAGGCCGAGGCCGCGGACGCGGCGCTGCGGGCCGCTGGCTACGTCCCCATCGGGCTCGACCACTACGCCCTGCCCGGCGACGCCCTGAGCCGCGCCGCCGCGGCCGGGACGCTGCGCCGCAACTTCCAGGGCTACACCGATGATCCGGCGCCGGTGCTGCTGCCGGTCGGCGCCTCCTCGATCGGCCGGTTCGGCCGGGGCTTCGTCCAGAACGCGGTCGCCACCGACGCCTGGGCGAAGGCGATCGGGGCCGGCGCCCTGCCGCTGGCCAGGCAGATCCTGGTGACGCGCGAGGACGACCTGCGCGCCGCGGCCATCGAGCGGCTGATGTGCGACCTGGCCGTCGACGCCGCGGCCGTATGCCGCGCGCAGGGCTTCCCGGACGACGCCCTGGACGACGCCGTCGCCGCCGCAGAGGCGCTGACGGGGACGGGCCTGGCCGTCGTCGAGGGGCGCACCGTGCGGGTTCCCGACGCGGCGCGGCGGCTGTGCCGCGTCGTCGCGGCCTGCTTCGACACGCGCCTGCCGGCCGTCCCGCAGCGACATGCCAAGGCTGTCTGAACCGAGTTTGCGCCGGCGCAACGTCGGCCTTTTCGATCCTCGCCAAAGGTGACCGATGGAGCCGTCCGGAAGCGTTCCGGCGGCCTGGGAAACAGCGAGATGAACACCAAGCGACTTTGGATCGTCCTCGCCTTGGTGATGGCGGCCTCGTTCGCCGTCCTGGGGCTGATGGGACGGGAGATACACCGACAGGCGCCGCCGATACCGGAGCGCGTCGTCGCCGCAGACGGCCGGGTGCTGTTCACGAAGGACGACATCCAGACCGGCCAGCTGGCCTGGCAGTCCATGGGCGGCCAGCAGGTCGGATCGATCTGGGGACACGGCGGCTACGTCGCGCCCGACTGGTCCGCCGACGCCCTGCACCGGGAGGCGACCGCGCTGCTGGACCTCTGGGCGGGCCGCGAGGACGGCAAGCGCTACGAGACCCTGTCCGCCGAGCGGCAGGCGGCGCTCAGGGCCCGTCTGAAGACGGAGCTTCGCACCAACACCTACGACCCGGCGACCGGAACCATCACGGTGTCGGCCGACCGCGCCGCCGCCATCCGCGGCACGGCGGCCCACTACGAGGCGCTGCTGAGCGGCGACCCGGCGCTGGAGGGCCTGCGCGAGCAGTACGCCATCGCCAACGACGCGGTGCCCGACGCGCAGCGCCGGCGGCAGATCGCGGCCTTCTACTGGTGGACCAGCTGGGCGGCCGGGACCAACCGTCCCGGGGACACCATCACCTACACCTCGAACTGGCCGCACGAGCCGCTGATCGACAACGTCCCCAGCTCGGCCATCACCGTCTGGTCCATCGCCAGCATCATGCTGCTGATCTTCGGGGTCGGGGCGCTGGTGTTCTGGCACCACCGGACCAAGGAAGAGGAGCGCCACGTGGCGCCGCTGACCAATCCGCTGGCGGCCATCACGCTCACGCCGTCGATGAAGGCGACCGGCAAGTACTTCCTGACCGTCATCGGCCTGTTCCTGCTGCAGGTCGGCCTGGGCGCCGTCACCGCGCACTATGCGGTGGAGGGCCACGAGTTCTACGGCATTCCGATCGCCGATGTCCTGCCCTACGCCGTCACCCGCACCTGGCACACGCAGCTGGCGGTGTTCTGGATCGCCACCGCCTGGCTGGCCACCGGCCTGTTCATGGCGCCGATGATCTCCGGCCACGAGCCCCGGTTCCAGAGCCTCGGCGTCAACGTCCTGTGGGGCGCCCTGGTGTTCGTGGTGCTGGGGTCGATGGCCGGCGAGTGGCTCGGCGTTCAGCAGGTCCTGGACCTGAACGCCAACTGGTGGTTCGGCCACCAGGGCTGGGAATACGTCGACCTCGGCCGCTTCTGGCAGACCCTGCTCTTCGTGGGCCTGATGCTGTGGCTGACGCTGGTGGCCAGGGCGCTGTGGCCGGCTCTGAAGTCGTCGTCGGAGAGCAAGCCCGTCCTGCTCGTCCTGTTCCTGTCGACGGTCGCGATCGGCCTGTTCTACGCAGCCGGCTTCATGTGGGGCAAGCACACCCACATCAGCATGGTCGAGTACTGGCGCTGGTGGATCGTCCACCTGTGGGTCGAGGGCTTCTTCGAGGTCTTCGCCACCGCCGTGATCAGCCTGCTGTTCGTCAAGATGGGCCTGGTTCGCGCCCGGAGCGCCAACGGGGCGGTCCTGTTCGGCACCATCGTGTTCCTGTTCGGGGGCGTGCTCGGCACCGCGCACCACTGGTACTTCGCCGGCACGCCGGTGTCGGTGATCGCCATCGGCTCGGTGTTCTCCGCGCTCGAGGTGGTGCCGCTGGCGCTGATCGGAGCCGAGGCCTTCGAGACCTGGCGGCATTCGAAGGCCGCCCCCTGGGTGAGCGCCTACCGCTGGCCGATCCTGTTCTTCGTGGCGGTGGCCTTCTGGAACCTGCTTGGGGCCGGCGTCTTCGGGTTCATGATCAACCCGCCGATCAGCCTCTACTTCGTGCAGGGCCTGAACACGACCGCCACCCACGGCCACAGCGCCCTTTTCGGGGTCTACGGCATGCTGGGGATCGGCCTGATGCTGTTCTGCTTCCGCAGCCTGGCCAACCACCAGGCCTGGAGCGACCGGCTGCTGGCCTGGACCTTCTGGCTGCTCAACGGCGGCCTGGCCGCGATGGTCTTCCTGTCGCTGCTGCCGGTGGGGGTCGTGCAGGCCTTCGCGGCCATCGACCAGGGCATGTGGTACGCGCGCTCGCCGGACGTGATCCACTCGCCCCTGGTCGAGACGCTGGTCTGGATGCGGGTGCCCGGCGACATCCTGTTCGGCGCCGGCGCCTTCACCCTCGCGGCCTTCGCCGCCAGGCTGGTGCTCGGCGTCCGCGGCAAGCCGGTCCGGGCGGCGACCGCCTACGTCCAGCCCGCCGAATAGCGGGACGGTCGGCCTGAACAGGGGGCGGAGCGGCGATCGCCGCTCCGCCCTTCTTTCGTGCGGACGCCCCGACGCCGCCGCGGCGAGCTTGTCGGCGGGCAACGACGGTCCATAGCGGCGTCCTAGTCTGGGCGCAGGAGGACGCCCCCATGACCGCACTGACCTCGCCCAAGCCCCTGTGTGCGGGTTCCGACGCCGACGGCGCGGCCGAACTGATCGGCCATATCCTGACCCGCTATCACGCGACCCACCTGGCCGAGCTGCCGCCCGTGATCGCCCTGGCCCGGCGCGTGGAGACGGTGCATCGCAGCCACCCCGCCTGCCCGCTGGGGCTGGCCGACCATCTCGAGGACATCCTGGCCGAACTGGAGCAGCACCAGCACAAGGAGGAGGCTGTGCTGTTCCCGGCCATGCTGCAGGGCGGCCACCCGATGCTGGCCTTCCCGATCGCCCGCATGCAGGCCGACCACCGGTCGCTGGAGGCGGACCTGTCCGTGCTGGCGGCGTTCGCCGACGGCTTCAGCCCGCCGGAAGGCGCCTGCGGGACCTGGAGGGCGCTCTACGCCGCCTGCCGCAAGCTGCACGACGACCTCGTCGAGCACATGCGGCTGGAGAACGAGGTGCTGTTTCCGCGCTTCGCGCCCTGAGGGGCGGCGGGGTCAGCGGGAGGGGCGGCTGAGGATCCAGGCCATCACGGCGGCGAAGGCCGCGCCCGCGCCCGCCGCCAGCCACACGTCCGGATGCAGCACGACCAGGCTGGTCCAGCCGCCGGTCATCGCCACGCTGGCGGCCGCCTTCGCGGGACGGGGAATGGCGCGCCGCGCCTCCCAGGCGACGAGCGGCGGCCCGAACCGCGGGTGACGCCGCAGCCTGTCCGCCCAGGCCGGCGCCCCGCGGGCGAAGGCCCACAGGGCGACGAGCAGGAACGGAACCGTGGGCAGCAGGGGCAGGGCGGCGCCGGCCGCGGCGAACACCAGGGCCAGTATCCCCACGGCGCGGTAGGCGAGGCGCGCCGCCCCGCCGGCGACCGGCGGCGAAGGCTCCGGAGGGGCCGGCGCGGGATTCATGCGGCCTTGCGGCGCGGCGTCGCGAGCATCGGGCCGTAGCCCAGGGCGAAGCCGCCGAACGCCGCCGTCCACAAGGCGGCGGACACCACCAGCATCGCCGGCATGGCGCCGCCGGAGAAGGGGGCGGCCACCCGGAAGGCGCCGGCCAGCAGGATGGCCAGGTAGATGCCGAGGGTGGCGCCGTCCGCGGCCAGCGGCCGCCCGGTGTGGCCCCGGCTGGCGCGGGTCATGACCGCGAGGGTCATCGTCCCGATCGCGCCCGCCGTCAGGGCGTGGACGCCGGCGCTGACCGCGACCTGGGGCAGCACGACGGCCGCGCCCAGAAGGGCCAGGCCCGCCGCGAGCCAGCCGTAGCCGAGATGCAGGATCCAGACGAGCGGCTCGCGCCAGGCCAGCCAGCCGCGCCAGCGCGCCAGCCGGGCGGCGTTCGCGGCGCCGGCGAGGAGCAGCAGCAGTCCGGTCGCCCCGGCTTGGGGCGCCAGGGTCCAGGCCACGGCTCCGAGCGCCGTCGCGCCGAGCGCGAGCCGGTCCAGGGCGCCGAACGCGGCCGGCGCCGGCCCGAGCCGGCGGGCCTTCAGCCAGTTCAGCGTGAAGCTGGGCGTGATGCGGCCGCCGATGAGGGCGATCAGCACCACCGCCGCGCCCAGGCCGAGCCGCTCGCCCAGTCCGGACGTCCAGACCCCCGGGTCGAGGTGGAAGGTCACATTGGCGATCGCCAGGGCCGAGACGAGGCCGCAGACTGGCAGGTTTCGCCAGTTTCGCCCGGCGAGCACCTCGCGCCACACGACGGCCGCGAAGGCCAGGAGGAAAAGCACATCGACGGCGGCGGCGACTGGTCCGATCAGGAATTGGAGCAACATCGCCAGCCGCCCGGCGAGCCAGAGCAGGACCAGCCCGCCCAGGGGCGCGCCGATCACCGGCATGCGGCCCGTCCAGTTCGGGACGGCGGTGGTCAGGAAGCCGGCGACCACGGCGGCGAGGAAGCCGAACAGCATCTCGTGCACGTGCCAGGCGCGATGCGCGACCGCGGCTGAGCCGCCGAGCAGGCTCCAGACCCACAGCGGAATGGAGACGGCGGCCCAGGCGGCCCCCAGCAGGAAGAAGGGCCTGAAGCCGAAGCTCAGGAGGGCCGGGCCTTCATAGGCCCGCCGCGCGGAGGCTGTGGACATGGCGACGCTCTGGTTCTGACGCGCCGGTATCGCGCACGCGGCGCCCGGCCGTCCTTGCGCGAGCGCAAGCCCGTGCGGTCGCCGCCTTCTCAGGCGGCGCGCTTGCGGCGGGGATCGCGGACCGCGGCGATGAGCACCACGAGCGCCGCCGCCAGCAGCCCGAGCGAGGCGCCGAACACGAAGCTGTAGCCGAACAGGTCGGCGACCGCGCCGCCGAGCAGCGGGCTCAGGGTGGCGGTGACGCCCTCGGCCGTGGCGGAGATGGCGATCCGCATCGACAGGTCGTCGCGATGTCCGAACTCCAGGATCATCGTGTTGGCGGCCATCATGTAGCCGGCCTGCGAGGCCCCGAGCAGCACGAAGGCGAGAAAGACCGGGGCCGGGAGGTGTACGGTCATCAGCAGCACTGTGGCCGCGATCCAGCCGACCAGGGCCAGCAGCAGCACCGGCCGGAAGCCGGCCCGGTCGCCGAGATATCCCCAGCCGAGGTTGGCGACCGTGTCGGCTCCGAGGAAAGCCAGCGACAGCAGACCGAGGGTCGGGCCGTCGAGATGCATCTGGCGGCCGACATGCAGGATGTAGAAGGGCGTGGCGATGCGGGCGGAGGCCGCCAGCATCTGCACCAGCAGGAACCAGCCGTAGGCCCGGTCGGCGGCGATCAGCGCCGGCACGTCGCGCAGCCGGTCGGCCAGGCGGGACCGCGCCCTGATCGTCGGCGGCTCCGGTTCGCGGATCTGGAACTGCAGGAACCACAGCCCGGCGCTGGTCAGGACGAAGGCCAGGATGAAGGTCGTGGCGTAGCCGTTGCCGAGGACGTCCTGGCCGATCAGCCACTTGCCCGAGACATAGGCCAGGATCGCCGCGATCAGACCGCCGACCGCGTTGCGCCAGGCCTGCAGCCGGCCGCGCAGGCTGATCGGAATGACCTTCGACATCAGCAGGTTGAACGCCACCCGCTGGGCGCCCATGAACAGCCCGAACAGGAACAGCATGACCAGCAGGCTGAAGGTCAGGGCCGAGCCGGCGAGGAACCATCCGGCCAGCGCCATGCCGAGGATCGCCAGCCGTCCGAGGCTGCCCAGCAGCACCGCGGCGGGCATGATCCGGCGCCGGTGCTCGAGACTGGCGCCCGCCACCAGCGGCGAGACGATGCCGCCGACCTGCTGCAAAGCCAGGCCGAGGCCGACGATCGTGTTCGAGCCCGACACCAGGTGCAGGTAGGCGGGCATGAAGGTCGGGGCGTTGATCAGGCGAAAGCCCGTCATGCCCAGCATGCCGTGCACGAAGTTGCCGAGATAGTTCCGGCGCAGGTTGGCCCAGACGAAGGACTCGAAGGCGGCCTCGCGGGCCGCCGGATCGTCGGGGGCGGAGGCCTCGTCGGCCTCCGCCCGGTCTCGCTCACTCATGCGCCCGGCCTAGTAACCGTGCATCCGGCCCCAGCGATCGCGATGCCAGGCCGTCGTGCCGAACAGGACCTCCAGCGCGCGGGCGCGCTTGAGGTAGAGGCCGGCGTCGTGGGCGTCGGTCATGCCGATGCCGCCATGCATCTGCACCATCTCGCGCGAGATCAGGTTCAGGGTGTCGCCGGCGACCGCCTTGGCGAGCGCGGCCTGCTCGGCGAGGTTGGCGGCGTCCTGGTCGATCGCCGAGAGGGCGGCCTCGACGCAGGACCGGGTCAGCTCCAGCTCGCTGAACATCTTCGCCGCCCGATGCTGCAGCGCCTGGAAGCTGCCGATGGTCTGGCCGAACTGCACGCGGGTCTTCAGGTAGTCGAGCGTGGTCTCGAAGGCCTGGGTCGCCATGCCGAGCATCTCCGCCGACAGCCCGATGCGGGCGACGTCGAGGGTGCGTTCGAGCAGGTCGTGACCGGCCCCGACCTCGCCCAGGACTGCGTCAGCGCCGACGCTGACGCCGTCGAATGTGAGCCCGGCGTAGTCGCGGCTGTCGGCGGCGTGGCGGGACGCGCGGGCGAGGCCCGCTGCGTCTCCCGGAACCAGGAACAGGGTGATCCCGGCCTCATCGCCGGGCGTCCCGCCCGTGCGCGCCGCGACGAGGAAGGCGGTCGCCGCCATGCCCTCCGCCACGAAGGCCTTCTGGCCGGAGAGCGTCCAGCCGCCGCCGGAGGCCTCGGCCTTCAGCGCGGTCCTGGCCGGGTCGTGGCGCGGGCCTTCGTCGACGGCGATGGCGACGATCGCCTCGCCCACGGCGATCGCCGGCAGCCAGGCCGCCTTCTGGGCGTCCGACCCGGCGCGGACCAGGGCGCTGACCACGGCCATCGCCGACACCGCCAGCGGCGAGGCGGCCAGCGTACGGCCCAGCTCCTCGAGCACGAGGCCGAGGCTGAGGTAGCCGAACTCCGAGCCGCCATGGGCCTCGGGCACGACGACGCCGGCCCAGCCCATCTCCGCCATCTCGGCGAAGGCAGCGGGATCGTAGCCGCGGAGGTTCCCTGAATCCCTTGCCTTCCGCAGGGCGCCGACGGGCGCCTTCTCCTGCACCCACGCCCGGGCGGCGTCGCGCAGCATCGATTGTTCTTCGGTCAGGACAGCCATGGTGCGCGCTCCCTACTGGTGATCGAGAAGGCCAAGGATGCGCTTGGCGATGATGTTGTTCTGGATCTCGGCCGAGCCGCCGTAGATCGTCGTGGCCTTGCCCCCGAGCCAGTTGCGGGTCTGTTCCAGCTCCTGCTTCGTATAGCCGTCGCCCTCCCAGCCGAGCCCGGCCAGGCCCATGATCTCGATCGCCAGTTCGGCGCGGTCCTGGCCGACCTTCGAGCCGACGTTCTTCATGATCGAGGTAGCGTTCGACGGGCCGCCGCCGCCCTTGGCCTCGGCCTGGGCGCGCATCAGGGTCAGCATGAAGGCGCGCGCTTCCATCTGGTGGCGGATGATCCGCGAGCGCAGGTCCGGGTCGGCGATACGGCCGGTCCCGTCGACGCCGACATAGTCCCGGGCCAGCTGCTCCAGCGGCGTCCCCGCCGCGAACCTGCCCGCCGATCCGCCGCCGCCCGACAGGCTGTTGCGTTCGTGCTGCAGCAGGCGCTTGCCGATGGTCCAGCCCTTGTTGAGCTCGCCGACGAGGTTCTCCTTGGGCACCTTCACATCTGTGAGAAAGGTCTCGCAGAAGGGCGAAACGCCGCTGATCAGCCGGATCGGCCGCACCTCGACGCCCGGAGTCTTCATGTCGAAGAGGATGAAACTGATCCCCTCGTGCTTGGTGTTGAAGTCGGTGCGCACCAGGCAGAAGCACCAGTCGGCGTACTGGGCGCCGGAGGTCCAGATCTTCTGGCCATTGACCAGGAAATGGTCGCCCATGTCCTCGCAGCGGGTCTGCAGGGCGGCGAGGTCGGAACCTGCGCCGGGTTCGGAATAGCCCTGGCACCAGCGGATCTCGCCGCGGCAGATCGGCGGGATATGCCGCTGTTTCTGCTCCTCGTTGCCGTACTCGAGCAGGGTCGGGCCGAACATCATGATGCCCATGCCGCCGATCGGGTTGCGGGCCCCGATGCGGTTCATCTCCTGCTGCAGGATCCGCGCCTGCTCGCGGCTGAGTCCGCCGCCGCCGTACTCCCTGGGCCAGGTCGGCGTGCCCCAGCCCTTCTCGCCGACGCGCTGCTTCCAGAGCAGGGCGTCGCCGTCGACCGGCCCGGTGGCGTTGAGCATCGCCACGTCCACGCCCGCCAGGGACGGGGGGAAGTTGGCGGCCAGCCAGTCCCTGACTTCAACGCGGAAGGCCTCCGCGTCCGCGGCGCCGAAATCGGCCATGTCGATGCTCCTGGTTCGTCCCGTTGGTCTTGTCTGCGTCGTCGTTCAGATCTGGCGCGCGCGCCCTTCCCAGTAGAGCGCGCGGACCTTGTTTCGCTGGATCTTGCCGGCTTCGGAGCGTGGCAGCTCGCTGACGAAGTCGAGGCCCCGCGGAACCTTGAAGGCGGGCAGGGCGGCCCGCGCGAAGGCGAGGATCTCGTCGGCGAGGGCGTCGGAGGGCGTGTGGCCGGGCCTCAGGAGGATGACCGCCCGCACCTGCTCGCCCCACTCGTCGTGAGGGACGCCGACCGTCGCCGAATCCGCCACCGCCGCGTGCTTGACCAGTTCGTTGTCGATCTCCTGCGGGTAGATGTTCACCCCGCCGGAGATGATTGTCTCGGCGCTGCGGCCGGTGAGGAACAGGTAGTCGTCCTCGTCGAAGTAGCCGACGTCGCCCATGGTGAAATAGTCGTCGACCCGCGAGGCCAGGGTCTTGGCGTCATCCTTGAAGTAGGTGAAGGCCCCGCCCGGCGGCATCTGCTGGTAGATGGTCCCGGCCTGTCCGTTGGGCAGGTCATTGCCGTTCTCGTCGAGGATGCGGACGCCCAGCAGGGCGGGCCGCTTGCCGACGCTGCCCGGCTTGGCCAGCCATTCGTGCGAATCGATCAGGAAGCCCGCGCCGCCTTCCGAGCCGGCGTAGTATTCGGTCAGTACCGGACCGAACCAGTCGATCATCGCCCGCTTCACCTCCGGCGGGCAGGGCGCGGCGCCGTGGATGATGAACTTAACATGGTCGACCGGATAGCGCGCCCTGACCTCCGGCGGCAGGGCCAGCAGGCGCTGGAACATGATCGGGACGAAGTGGAAGTGGGTGACCCGGCGTTCGGCGATGGTGCGCAGGACGTGCTCGGAATCCCATTTGTCGATGAAGACCAGCGGCGCGCCGCTGTTCATCGCCGCCCGGATGTCGAAGACCAGCGGCGCGGCGTGATAGGCCGGTCCGGCGCACATCTGCACCGACGTCTCCGGATCGTAGCCCCGCATCAGGTAGGTGGCGTACGGCGTCACGGCCGCGTTCGGCCGGTGCACTCCCTTGGGACGGCCGGTGGTGCCGGACGTGTACATCATGGTGTTGCCGGGCGAGGGATCGTCGATGTCGCCGCTGTCGTACGGCGCGATCGTCTCGCGATAGGGCCGGAAGCCCGCGATCGGTCCGCCGACCGAGAGTTTCAGGTCCAGCCCAGGGCAGGCGGCGACAGCTTCCGGGACCGCCGCCACGCGAGCGTCGGCGATCAGGGCCTTCGCCTCGCAGTCGCGGATGATGTAGCCGATTTCGTCGGCCGTCAGGTGCCAGTTCACCGGCGTCAGCCGCAGGCCGGCGCGAAGACAGGCGGCCAGCACCTCGACGAACTCGACCCGGTTCGAGCAGACCAGCGCCACCGGGTCGCCGGGGCGCAGGCCGTGGGCGCGCAGCAGCCGCACCAGGCGGTTGGCGCTGGCGTTCACCTCGGCGAAGGTGTGACCGCGCCCGTCGGGGTCGACCACCGCGGTCCGGTCGGGCTGGCGCGCCGCCCAGACGGCGAAGGACATCCCCGCCGCCGCCGCCGCGTCCAGTCGCTGGACGAAGTCAGGGTCTGTCACGGCTGGCGTCATCTGGCGCTCCGGGGACTCCGCCCGCAGGGGCGGCGCGCCAAGTCTGGAGCAACCGTCCAACCGTGCGCAACCCGGAGACGGCGATCTTCGAACAACAAGTACGCGCCATAACGCCCGTTTGTGAGCGTTGCGGGGGCTCTTGGAGGGGTGAGTACCCTCCTTGACTCCCCGCCCCGTCGCGAAAGACTCCCTCCATGACCCATGCGGCGAAACGGACGCGGATGGAGACGGGCGGCGTCAAGGCGCGGGCCCTGGCCGCGGCCGCCGCCCTGCTCGCCGAACAGGGGGCCGACGACCTCAGCCTGCGGGCGATCGCCGAGACGGCCAGCATCGGCCTGGCCTCGATCTACCACTACTTCGAGAACAAGGAGGAGCTCCTGCTCAGCCTCGCCCTGATGGGGTTCGAGGATCTGCGGCAGGACATCGTCGCTGGGCAGGCCGACCCGGAGATCGGCTCGCCGATGCGGGGCTCCGCCCGGGCCTTCTTCAGCTTCGCCCAGTCGCGGCCGGCCCTGTTCTCGCTGATGTTCAGCGAGCGGCTGATGACCCGTCACCGGCTTCTGCGCGAGGCCGAGCGCCAGGCGCTCCAGATTTACGTCGCCGCGGTCAAGGCCGACGACCGTATTCCGCCGCCCCACCAGGAGAACGCCGCCTACGCGCTCTGGGCGCTGGGCCGCGGCATGGCGGCGATCATCGCCTCGCATCCGGGAGGACAGCCGCCGCCCGAGTTGCTGCAGCGGCTGTTCGCGGGCGGCGCCTACCTCATCAACCACCCCGACTGAGGCCATCAGAGGCGCCGGGGGATGATCACCGGCAGGGTCTCATAGCCCCGGACGAAGGTGGAGTAGGTGCGCTTCGGCTCGCGCACGACCTGGATTTCCGGGAAGCGCTTGAGGATCTCTTCCCAGATGATCTGCAGCTGCAGCTCCGCCAGGCGGTTGCCCACGCAGCGATGGATGCCGAAGCCGAACGAGATGTGCTGCCGCGGACGCTCGCGGTCGATGATGTAGGCGTCCGGGTTCTCGATCACCGTCTCGTCGCGATTGCCGGAGACGTACCACATGACGACCTTGTCGCCGGCGCGGATGGTCTTGCCGCCGAACTCGATGTCCTCGACCGCCGTGCGGCGCATATGGGCCAGCGGCGTCTGGTAGCGGATCGTCTCCGACACCATCGACGGGATCAGCGACGGATTGGCCCGCAGCTTGGCGTACTGGTCGGGGTTGCGGTTCAGTTCGTAGACCGAGCCGGAGATGGTGTTGCGGGTGGTGTCGTTGCCGCCGACCGTCAGCAGCACGACGTTCCCGAAGAACTCGCGCGGCTCTATGTTCCGCGTCTCCGGATGGTGCGCGAGCATCGAGATCAGGTCGCCGGTCGGCTCGGCGTTCACCTTCTGGTTCCACAGGTTCGCGAAGTAGGCCTGGTACTCGACGAAGATTCCCAGCTTCTCCTCGAGCGTCTCCACCAGGCCGCCGGGGACGGGGATCGCGGTCACCACGTCCGACCAGTAGGTGAGCTTGCGGCGGTCTTCCTGCGGCGCATCGAACAGGGTGGCGAGGGTCATCGCCGTCAGTTCCTTGGACACCAGGTCGACCCAGTCGAACTCCTCGCCGATGGGCAGGCCGTCGAGAATCTTGCCGGCGCGTTCGCGGATCTGCGGACCCAGGATCTGCAGGTTGGCCGGGGAGACGGCCGGGCTGACCGCCTTGCGCTGCACGTCGTGCTTGGGCGGATCCATGGCGATGAACATCGGCAGGGGGTCGATGCGCGCCTGGCCGCCGCCGATGGTGATGCCGCCCTTCAGGAAGTCTGACGAGAACACTTGGTGGTTGGTGTCGACCGCCATGATGTCGTTGTAGCGGGTGATCGACCAGTACGGCCCGAACTCGCCGCCCTCCGTCAGGTGCACGGGGCTCTCGCGGCGCAGGCGCTCGAAGATCGGCCACATGGTGTCTGACTGGAAAAGCCCGGGCTGGGCCGGATCGAGGGTGTCCAACGGCGCGGCGTTCACGGCCTCGCGCATGCCTCGAAGGTCAACCGTTCCGTCGGCCATCGTCCTCTCCCGTGTGTTCTCGTTGGCGTCAGGAGAGGCGTTCGAACAGCGTTCCACAAGCACCGAAAAGAGGGGCTTCGACGCCTGGTCGACGGCAGGCGGCGTCTCAGAACCAGCCGGCCTCGCGCAGCGCCCTGGCGTAGGCCCGGCTGACCGGAACCTCGACGCCGTCGGGCAGGGTCAGGGTCGCCCTGCCGTCGCCGCGGCGGGCGGCGGCCACGGCGTCGCGGGCCACCCACCAGGACCGGTGTACCCGGGCCCCCTCAAGGCCCTCCAGCTCGGCCACGGCGTCCGACAGCCGCATCAGGATCAGGTCCTGGCCCTTGCTCGAATGGAGGCGCAGGTAGTGATCCTCAGCCTCGACGGCGTAGAGGCGCCCGCCGCGCAGCCGGGCCGGCAGGCGGTCCAGAAAACGCGCCGGCGCGGCGCCCGCCGGCGCGGCGTGGGTCTCGGCCGGCGTGCGCTGGGCGAGGTAGTTCAGCGCCGTCATCGCACAGGTGACGACGAACACCGGTCCGACGTAGACCGCCAGATCGTCTGGACGCGGAACCCGGTCGAAGAAGAGATTGGTCTCCGCCCAGACGGCGACCGTGAGCGGGGCCGAGAGCGCCACGGCGATCAGGCCGCCCTGCAGCGCCGGCCGGTCATCGAACCAGCCGCCCCGGTTGACCAGCTCCGACACGACGATTCCCGCGAACCCGCCGGTAAGCATCACTGACAGCCAGTACAGCAGCCGCGGCGCCAACGGCGCGTCGCCGCTGCCGAAAGCGCCGACCACCGCCATGAACACGCCGCCCGCCGCCGCGATCAGGAGGCCCCGCCAGTGACGCCAGCGGCGGAGCGCGGCGATTGGCGAAGCGCGAACGGCGGCGCCCGTCGTTTCGCGAACCGGACCGGTCTTCCCACGCATCTCCGGCTGCACGTCCAGACCGAGCTCCCTAGGCCCCGGCCATCGACAACCTCCGAGCCAGGCCGCCCCGATGACCACCGCCCCGAAGAAGACCGCCGCCCCGATCCTGTCAATCGCGACTCCGCGCGGCGGGACCGCATTCTCCGGGACGCCCGGCTCCGGTCGCAGGGCGGGCCTTATCCTGCTGGCTCTGGCGGCCGCGACGGCCGTTGTGCTGCTCGGTCCCGCCCTGCTGAGGGCGGCCGGGGCGACGCCGCACGCGCCCGATGTGGCGCTGTTCGCGGCCCAGCCGTGGGTCATACAGCTCCATGTGCTCGCGGCGGTCGGCGCGGTCTGCCTCGGCGGGATCATCCTGTCGCTGCGCAAGGGCGACGGCCGGCACCGGATCCTGGGCTGGGCGTGGGTCGTTCTGATGGCGGCGACGGCAGGGTCGTCGCTGTTCATCGTCGGGCTGAACGGCGATTTCTGGTCCCTGATCCACATCCTGAGCGGCTGGACCCTGGTCGCCCTGCCCATCGGCGTGTGGGCGGCGCGGACGCGCAATGTGAAGCGGCATCGCCAGACCATGACCGGCCTGTTCTGGGGCGCGTCCATCATCGCCGGGCTGTTCACCTTCCTGCCCGGCCGGCTGATGTGGAAGCTGTTCCTGGGCTGAGCGCCTTGCCATCCGCGGGCGGCGGGGTCTATCCGGGCGAGGGGGCGAAGCAGCCGCCCGCGTCAGGACGCGCGATGACCGCAGCCAAGCCCCGCAGCAGCGGCCGAGGACGGCCCTCCAAGTCGACGGGAATCGATCTGAAGGAGGCGATCCTCGATTCGGCCGAGGGCCTGTTCGCCCGTCACGGCTTCTACGGCGTGACAACGCGCCAGGTCGCGTCCGAGGCCGGCGTCGACACCGCCCTGATCCACTACTACTTCGGCGCCAAACGCGAGCTGTTCGACGCCGTTCTCCTGCGCCGGGCGGAGATCATCAACCGCCTGCGGGCCGAGGCGATGAGCGCCTACGAGGCGGCGCACCCCGGCGCGATGACGCCGGAAGGGATCATCGCCGCCTTCATCGATCCGCTCATCGAGCTGGCCCTCACGGGCGGGCAGGGGTGGAAGAACTGGCTGGGGCTGGTCGCCCAGATCGCCATGACGCCCGCCTGGGGCGGCGAGATCATGCACCGCTTCTTCGACCCGGTCGTCCACCAGCTGGTCGACACCATCAAGCGGGCGCGGCCCGAGGCGGAACTGACCGACCTCTACTGGTGCTACCAGTTCCTCACCGGGTCGATGATGATGACCGTCGCCGAGACCGGGCGCATCGACCAGCTGTCCGACGGCCTCTGCCATTCCAGCGACCTTGAGGCGGCGCGGTCACGGCTCTACGCCTATTGCGCGGCCGGATTTGAGGCCGTGATCGCCCGAGCCGCCCGTTAGCCCGCGGGTCCGCCGTGTGGCGCCATTTCATCACCTGATGAAAAATATCGGCGTTCCATCGCCGCGCCTCTTCCGCCCGAGACCGGTTTGACAGAGTGTCGCCGGTAATTCGCCTGCTGGTGAATTTGGAACTTTGACGGCTCCGGCGAACAGGAGTCGCTCGGGAGGAAGACATGAAAACGATGTGGAAGGCCGCCCTTCTGGCCGGCGCCGCCTGGAGCGCGTGCGCGACCTTCGCCGTGGCGCAGGACGCCCCCGCGAATGACTCCGAAGTCGAGGCGCTGGTTGTCACCGCGCGCCGCACCGAGGAAACCCTGCAGTCTGTGCCGGCCGCCGTCTCGGCCTTCAACGGCGCCGCGCTCGAGCGCCTGCAGGTGGTTGATGTCACCGGCCTGCAAGGCGCGGTTCCGAACGTAAACCTGGCGCAGGGCCGCGGTTCGTCGAACTCCACCAACATCTTCATCCGCGGCATCGGCCAGCCCGACGCCCTGCAGACGTTCGACCCGGCCGTGGGTGTCTATGTGGACGACGTCTACTACAGCCGCATCCGGGGCACGCAGTTCGACCTGTTCGAGCTGGAACGCATCGAAGTGCTGCGCGGCCCGCAGGGCACGCTGTACGGCAAGAACACCATCGGCGGCGCGCTGAAGGTCGTGACCCGCAAGCCGGGCGACGAGTTCCGCGCGGGCGTCTCGGCCGCCTTCGGCAGCTACAACCAGCAGGAAGTGAAGGCGTCGGTGTCCGGTCCGGTCAGCGACACCCTCGCTCTGGGCGTCTCCGGCCTGATCTCCAAGCGCGACGGCTACGTCGAGGATCCCGTCACCGGCGCCGAGTACAACGACAAGAACACCTGGGCCGTCCGGGCCCAGGCCGCCTGGACCCCGAGCGAGACCGTCCGTGTCGACCTGTCGGCCGACTACAGCAAGGACGACGCGGCGATGACGGTCGGCCAGGCGACCAGCACCCTGACCACCCTGTTCGGCCAGACGCTGATCGCCATCCCGAACCCGCCGCCGGCCTACGACTTCAAGACCCGCACCACGCCCGGCCTGCCCAACTCCACGAAGCTGACCCACTACGGCTTCTCGGGCGCGGTGACCTGGACGCTGAGCGACGCCCTGACGCTGAAGTCGATCACCGCCTACCGCAACCTCGAGACGGATGACTACGTCGACATCGACGCCACCCAGCTCGAGACCGGCGACGTGTTCGTCGGCGTCGACCAGGACCAGACCAGCCAGGAGTTCCAGCTGACCTACGACGACGGCCCGTGGACCGTGGTCGGCGGCCTGTACTGGATGCGGGAGAACATCACCTCCCACCAGGAGGCCTATGCCGACGACCTGATCGGTCCGCTGTTCCTGAACCCGACCTTCCTGCGGACGGTCGACGACGACCTGGAGACCACCAGCAAGGCGGCCTACGTCAACGTCAGCTACGACCTGACCGACACCCTGCAGGTGACCGGCGGCGTCCGCTACACCGAGGAAGAGAAGACCTACTCGCGGACGACCTCGACCTTCTCGTCGAATGCCCTGTTCACGGCCAACCCGGCGTTCGCGTTCAAGGGCCTGTCCGAGACCTGGGACGACGTCTCGCCGATGGCCGACGTCCGCTGGATGCCGACCGAGAACCTGACCCTTTATGTCCGCGGCTCGAAGGGCTTCAAGTCCGGCGGCTTCAACGGCCGGGCCAACAACCCGGGCGAACAGGCGCCATACGATCCGGAAACGGTGACCAGCTATGAAGCCGGCGTGAAGACGACCTGGGACGGCGGGCGCTACCTGCTGAACCTGACGGCCTTCACCAACGATTACCAGGACTTCCAGGCGCGCGTGTCCGGCACGGTGACCGATCCCGGCACCGGCCTGCCGAGCCCCGAACTGACGGTCATCAACGCCGGCAGCCTGAAGACCTCGGGCGCGGAAGTCGAGGCGGTGGCCCGGCCGATCCCGGGCCTGATGCTGGACGCCCAGATCGGCCTGCTGAACGCCGAGTACGAGGACTTCGACGACGTGCGCTTCGTCGCCACCGGCGGCAGCCGCGCCTTCCAGGAACCGGCCTTCGCGCCGAAGTGGACCGCGCGCTACGGCGCCCAGTACACCTTCGACCTGGGCGAGAGCGGCTCGATCATCGTCGGCGCCGCCGCCAAGTACCGCTCGGAGATGGCGCTCGCCATCGACAACACGCCCAGCAACAGCAAGGTGCGTCTGCCGGGCATGTGGGATGGCCGTCACTGGCTGTGGGACGCCCGCGTGGTCTGGGAAAGCGCCGACCGCCGCTTCAGCGCCGGCGTCTACGGCCAGAACCTGACCGACGAGCTCTACAAGACCGATGCGCAGGAATTCTCGTCGGTCGGCGGCATCCGCACCGCCTACTACGGCGCGCCGAAGACCTTCACGCTTCGCCTGTCGGCCAAGTACTAGAAGCGCCGCCCTTTGAGGGCGTTTGCACAGGCAACATCAGACCCCGCCGGGCGACCGGCGGGGTTCTTTTTTCCTATCGCTTCCATCGGGTTGCGCCTGTCGCCCGACCGCGCCATAACCCGCCCCGTCCCGCCCCCGCATGCGATGGCGGGCCTTACCCAGCGGCATACGCGAGACCCCAAGAGCGCGATGAACATCCACGAGCATCAGGCCAAGGCCGTCCTGGCCGAATTCGGCGTTCCCGTCCCCAAGGGCTTCCCCGCCTTCACGCCCGACGAGGCCGAAATGGCCGCCGAGAAGCTCGGCACGCCGGTCTTCGTCGTGAAGAGCCAGATCCACGCCGGCGGCCGCGGCAAGGGCCGCTTCGAGGGCCTCGGCCCCGACGCCAAGGGCGGCGTCCGCGTCGTCAAGTCGGTGGAAGAGGTCCGCAAGAACGCCGAGGAGATGCTCGGCCGCGTTCTGGTGACCCATCAGACCGGTCCGAAGGGCAAGCAGGTGAACCGCCTCTACATCGAGGAAGGCGCCGACATCGCCAAGGAATTCTACCTCTCGCTGCTCGTCGACCGTGAAACCTCGAAGGTCTCGGTCGTCGCCTCGACCGAAGGCGGCATGAACATCGAGGACGTGGCGCACGACACGCCGGAGAAGATCCACACCTTCTCGATCGACCCCGCCACCGGCGTGTGGCCGACCCACCAGCGGGCGCTGGCCAAGGCCCTCGGCCTGACCGGCGGCCTCGCCAAGGAGGCGGCCTCGCTGCTGACCCAGCTGTACACGGCGTTCCTGGCCAAGGACATGTCGCTGCTGGAGATCAACCCGCTGATCGTCACCGGCGACGACCACCTGCGCGTCCTCGACGCCAAGGTCTCGTTCGACGGCAACAGCCTGTTCCGCCACGCCGACATCCGCGAGCTGCGCGACGAGTCGGAAGAAGATCCCAAGGAGATCGAGGCCAGCAAGTACGACCTGGCCTACATCGCCCTCGACGGCGAGATCGGCTGCATGGTCAACGGCGCCGGCCTGGCCATGGCGACCATGGACATCATCAAGCTGTACGGCGCCGAGCCGGCCAACTTCCTCGATGTCGGCGGCGGCGCCTCCAAGGAGAAGGTCACCGCGGCCTTCAAGATCATCACCGCCGATCCGGCCGTGAAGGGCATCCTGGTCAACATCTTCGGCGGCATCATGCGCTGCGACATCATCGCCGAAGGCGTGGTCGAGGCGGTCAAGGAAGTCGGCCTGAAGGTGCCGCTCGTCGTCCGCCTCGAAGGCACCAACGTCGAGCTGGGCAAGAAAATCATCAACGAGAGCGGCCTGAACGTCATCGCCGCCAACGATCTGTCGGACGGCGCGGAGAAGATCGTCGCCGCCGTGAAGGGCGCTCGCTAATGTCGGTTCTGATCGGTTCCCACACCAAGGTCATCTGCCAGGGCGTCACCGGCTCGCAGGGCACCTTCCACACTGAACAGGCCATCGCCTACGGGACGAAGATGGTCGGCGGCGTGACGCCGGGCAAAGGCGGCACGACCCACGTCGGCCTGCCGATGTTCGACACCGTCGGCGAGGCCAGGGACGCGACCGGCGCCGACGCCTCGGTGATCTATGTGCCGCCGCCGTTCGCGGCCGACGCCATCCTGGAAGCCATCGAGGCGGAGATCCCGCTGATCGTCTGCATCACCGAGGGCATCCCGGTGCTGGACATGGTCAAGGTCAAGAAGGCCCTGGCCGGCAGCAAGTCGCGCCTGATCGGACCCAACTGCCCGGGCGTGCTGACGCCGGGCGAGTGCAAGATCGGCATCATGCCGGGCTCGATCTTCTCGAAGGGCTCGGTGGGCGTCGTCTCGCGCTCGGGCACCCTGACCTATGAAGCGGTGTTCCAGACCACCAACGCCGGCCTCGGCCAGACCACGGCGGTCGGCATCGGCGGCGACCCGGTCAAGGGCACCGAGTTCATCGACGTGCTCGAGCTGTTCCTGGCCGATGAAGCGACCAAGTCGATCGTCATGATCGGCGAGATCGGCGGCAGCGCCGAAGAGGATGCCGCCCAGTTCCTGATCGACGAAGCCAAGCGCGGCCGCAAGAAGCCGATGGTCGGCTTCATCGCCGGACGCACCGCCCCTCCGGGCCGTCACATGGGCCACGCCGGCGCCATCGTGTCGGGCGGCAAGGGCGGCGCCGAGGACAAGATCGCGGCCATGGAGGCGGCGGGCATCCGCGTGTCGCCCTCGCCCGCGAAGCTCGGCGAGACGCTGCTCGAAGTGCTCAAGGGCTGATCGGACGACAGTGATCCCGGGTCGGGGAGGCCCGGGATTTCCCTTTTCTGCGTCGGGGGGCCGGTTTCCACGGGAAATCGGGCGCGACAGACTATATTTACGCCGGGCAGCTAAGCCGCTGCCCGTAGGCGGCTCACAGGCGCGAGACCCATGGCGGACGACGCAGGCATCATCAATCAGGTTCTGACCGAGACTTCCTTCCTCTACGGCGCCAACGCCGCCTTCGTGGAGGATCTCTACGCCCGCTGGTCGACGGACCCCGGCTCGGTCGATGCATCCTGGGCCGGATTTTTCGCCACCCTGCACGATCGCGCCGAAGAGGTGCAGAAGGCGGCTTCGAAGCCGTCGTGGACGCCGCGCCAGGCGCCCGCCCAGCGCCCCGACTGGCTGTCCGCCATCGACGGCCTGTGGCCGGCGGTCGAAGCCAAGCTCGGCAAGTCCATCGAGACCAAGCAGCCGTCGGCCAGCGCCGCCGACGTCCGCGCCGCCACGCTCGACAGCCTCCGCGCGATCATGATGATCCGCGCCTACCGCATGCGCGGCCACCTGCGCGCCCACCTCGACCCGCTCGGCATGGCGACGCCGCCGGGCGACGCGAGCGAGCTCGACCCGGCGACCTACGGCTTCACAGAGGCGGACTACGACCGGCCGATCTTCCTCGACTACGTGCTCGGCCTCGAGACCGCGACGCTGCGCGAGATCCTCGGCATCCTGCGCCGCACCTACTGCGGGACGGTCGGCGTCCAGTACATGCACATCTCCGATCCGAAGGAGAAGGCCTGGCTTCAGGAGCGGATCGAGGGCCGCGACAAGGAGATCACGTTCTCCAAGGAGGGCAAGGTCGCCATCCTCAAGAAGCTGATCGAGGCCGAGGGCTTCGAACGCTTCCTCCACAAGCGCTTCCCCGGCACCAAGCGGTTCGGCCTCGACGGCGGCGAAGCCATGGTCCCGGCCATGGAGCAGATCATCAAGCGCGGCGGCGCCCTCGGCGTGAAGGACATCGTGCTCGGCATGCCGCACCGCGGTCGCCTGAACGTCCTCGCGGCCGTGATGGGCAAGCCCTACCACGTCATCTTCCACGAGTTTCAGGGCGGCTCGTCGGTGCCTTCGGACATCGAGGGCTCGGGCGACGTCAAGTATCACATGGGCGCGTCCTCAGACCGCGCGTTCGACGGCAACAGCGTCCACCTGTCGCTCACCGCCAACCCCAGCCACCTGGAGATCGTCAATCCGGTCGTGCTGGGCAAGGCCCGGGCGAAGCAGGCCTTCACCCTGCGCGAAACGCCGGACGCGGGCCGCGGCCATGTTCTGCCGGTGCTGCTGCACGGCGACGCCGCCTTCGCCGGCCAGGGCGTTGTCGCCGAGTGTTTCGCCATCTCCGGCGTGAAGGGCTTCCGCGTCGGCGGGACGATCCACTTCATCGTCAACAACCAGATCGGCTTCACCACCGCCCCGGCCTACAGCCGCACCAGCCCGTACCCGTCCGACGTGGCGCTGATGGTCGAGGCGCCGATCTTCCACGTGAACGGCGACGACCCCGAGGCCGTGACCTTCGCCGCCAAGGTGGCGACCGAGTACCGCCAGCAGTTCGGCAAGGATGTCGTCATCGACATGTTCTGCTACCGGCGGTTCGGCCACAACGAAGGCGACGACCCGACGATGACGTCGCCGCTGATGTACGCGCGCATCAAGGACCAGCCGTCGACCCGCGAGATCTACGCCACCCGCCTCGTCGGCGAGGGCGTGGTGACCCAGGCCGAGGTCGATGGCTGGATCGAGGAGTTCAACAGCTTCCTCGACGCCGAGTTCGAGGCCGGCAAGACGTACAAGGCCAACAAGGCCGACTGGCTTGACGGCAAGTGGGCGGGCCTGACCCTCCCGGGCGACGAGGACCGGCGCGGCCAGACCGGCGTGCCGATGGCCAAGCTGCTCGATCTCGGCCGCAAGATCACCACCATCCCGGAGAGCGTCGACGCCCACAAGACGGTGCGCCGCGTCATCGAGGCCCGTCGCGCCGCCATCGAGTCCGGCGAGGGCCTCGACTGGGGCACGGCCGAGCACCTGGCCTTCGCGACGCTGCTCGACGAGGGCTATCCGGTCCGCCTGTCGGGCCAGGACAGCGTCCGCGGCACCTTCACCCAGCGCCATTCGGACCTGATCGACCAGACCACCGAAGAGCACTACACGCCGCTCAACAACCTGCGTCCCGGCCAGGCCCACTACGAGGTCATCGACTCGGCGCTGTCCGAAGAGGCGGTGCTGGGCTTCGAGTACGGCTTCTCGCTGGCCGATCCGAACACCCTGACCCTCTGGGAGGCTCAGTTCGGCGACTTCGTGAACGGCGCCCAGGTGGTGATCGACCAGTTCATCAGTTCCGGCGAGCGCAAGTGGCTCCGGATGAGCGGCCTGGTCATGCTGCTGCCGCACGGCTACGAGGGCCAGGGACCGGAGCACAGCTCCGCGCGCCTCGAGCGCTTCCTGCAGGCCTGCGCCGAGGACAACATGCAGGTCCTCAACTGTTCGACGCCGGCCAACTACTTCCACGCCCTGCGCCGGCAGATGCACCGCGAGTTCCGCAAGCCGCTGGTGATCATGACGCCCAAGAGCCTGCTGCGTCACAAGCGGGCGGTCAGCAACCTCGTCGACCTGGCCGAGGGATCGAGCTTCCACCGCGTGATGGTGGACGGGGCCGAGGCCGGCTGCGACGTCGGCGGCGTCGCCCTGAAGCCCGACGCCGAGATCAAGCGCGTGATCATGTGCTCGGGCAAGGTCTACCACGACCTCGTCGACGCCCGCGCCAAGGCCGGCCGCGACGACGTCTACCTGCTGCGCATCGAGCAGTTCTATCCGTGGCCGATGAAATCGGTCAGCAAGGAGCTGGCCCGCTTCAAGAACGCCGAACTGGTCTGGTGCCAGGAAGAGCCCAAGAACATGGGCGGCTGGACCTTCATCGACCCGTGGCTGGAGCTGACCCTCGACCGGCTCGACGTCAAGGCGAAGCGCGCCCGCTACGTCGGCCGCCCGGCTTCGGCCTCGACCGCCGCCGGCCTGATGAGCCGCCACCTTCGCGAACTCGAGACCTTCCTGGCCGAAGCCTTCGCCTGACCGCGACGTTTCACGCCTGACGACCCGTACGAACGAAAGAAAGACCGATGGCCGACATCATGACGCCCGCCCTGGGTGAATCCGTCACCGAAGCGACGGTGGCCCGCTGGACCAAGAAGCCCGGCGAGGCGGTCAGGAAGGACGAGATCCTCGTCGAGCTCGAGACCGACAAGGTCAGCCTCGAAGTGGCCTCGCCCGTGGACGGCGTGCTGGAGAGCATCTCGGCCGAGGACGGGGCGACCGTGACCCCGGGCGCCGTGCTGGGCAAGGTGTCGGAAGGCGGGGCGGCCTCCGCCGCGCCGAAGGCGCCGGCCGCGGCGGCCGCGCCGGCCGGCGAAGCTCAGCCCGAGCCGCAGAAGGGCAAGGCGCCCCCCGCGTCGGCTCCGGTCCCGGACCTGTCGGCCTCGGCGCCGGCCCAACTGGCCCCCTCGGTCCAGCGCATCGTCACCGAGACCGGCCTCGACCCGGCCTCGGTCAAGGGCACCGGCAAGGACGGCCGCATCACCAAGGGCGACGCCCTGGCCGCGCTCGAGACCCGCGCCGCGACTCCGGCGGCTCCTGCGGCGCCGGCCGCGCCCCGTCCGGTGCATGAGCGCGAGGAACGGGTGAAGATGACCCGGCTGCGCCAGACGATCGCGCGCCGCCTGAAGGAAGCGCAGAACGCCGCCGCCATGCTGACGACCTTCAACGAGGTCGACATGACGGCGGTCATGGCCGTGCGCAACCAGTACAAGGACCAGTTCGAGAAGAAGCACGGCGTGAAGCTCGGCTTCATGAGCTTCTTCGTGAAGGCCTGCACCAGCGCCCTGAAGCAGATCCCGGACGTCAACGCCGAGATCGACGGC
>CALKHU010000228.1 GCA_937991555.1 uncultured Caulobacter sp. | reverse complement strand
ATCCTGATCACCCACGACCGCTCGCTGATGGAGCTGGTCGCCGACCGGCTGTGGCTGGCGGCCGACGGCACGATCCGCCCGTTCGACGGTGACATGGACGACTACGCGAAGTTCGTCATCGACCGGGCGCGGGTGGCCGCGCGGGCCCCGACGCAGGTGAAGCACGCCGCCCCGCCGCCCCCGCCGCCTCCGCCGGCGCCGAAGCCGGCCGCCGGCATGGCCGGGCCGCTGAAGCGCAAGCTGGAGGCCGCCGAAACCACCCTCGCGCGGGTGAGCAAGGCGCTGGCCGAGATCGACGCCGTGCTCAACGACGCGCAGATCTACGTCAAGGATCCGGCGAGGGCCGCCGACCTGGGCCAGAAGCGGGTCAAGGCGCAGGCGGCCGTCGACCGGGCCGAGGCCGAGTGGATGGAGATCGCCGAGCAGCTGGCCGCGGTCGAAAGCCGGACCTAGCTTTCACTCCCGGCGCGGGCCGGTTCGAGGCTGTGCAGATAGGCGGTCAGGGCCTGGATCTCGTCGTCGCCAAGCGGCGTCGCCGGCATGCGCGGATGGGTGTAGCGGCTGCCCTCCTCCTGCATGCGGTCCGACGGCAGGATCATGCCTTCCTCGAGCAGACGCCGCAGGCCGCCGGCCGGGTAGCGACGGTGGAGGTCGGCGAAGGCCGGCGCGGCCGGCATCGGACTGGGCCCGTGCGCAACGGCGTGGCAGCCGCCGCAGCTGCGCTCCGCGATCGCCTTGCCGTAGACCACCTCGCTCGTGGCGTCGGCGACCGTCGCCGGGCCGGCGGCGGACGTCCCCGCGCATCCGGCGAGCCACAGCAGTCCCAAGGTCCATCCCCAGCGCATCGGCGCCTCCCTGCCTTCGCGCGCAGCCTGAGCGCTTCGCGACGATGGCCCCATGATCTCGCTCAAATCGCGCCAATTTGCGACGGTGATGTCGGCGCGGCGGCCGCCGGGGCGTCCTTCGGGGGCGCGACGCCGCGACGTGTCGCCGAAACCTGACCGGAGTCTCCCGAATGACCGACCAACCGAACCACCGACTCGTTCTCGAACGCATCCTGGACGCCACCCCGGACAAGGTCTTCAAGGCCTGGACGACGCCGGAGATCCTCAAGACCTGGTTCGCCCCGGCGCCGTGGACGATCGTGTCGGCGGACTGCGACCTGCGCCCCGGCGGTTCGGCCGGCATCGTCATGCGCAGTCCCGAGGGCGAGGAGTTTCCGAATCCCGGGGTCTATCTGGAGATCGTGCCGAACCGGCGGATCGTCACCACCGACGCCTTCCTGCCGGGGTGGATCCCCACGGGCCAGCCGTTCATGGTCGCCCACGTCGAGCTGGAAGACCTCGGCGACGGCCGCACCCGGTACACGGCCACCGCGATGCACTGGACCGAGGAGGCCCGGGCGCAGCACGAGCAGATGGGATTCCACGAAGGCTGGGGCCAGGTGGCGGACCAGCTGAATGAGCTCGTGAAGGGGATGTAGGGGGCGCTGTGCGACCTTCGACACGCCGCTGCGCGGCCGCTCAGGATGACGCGGTCAGAAGGCTGCTCCCCACGTCATGGTGAGCGGCGCCAAAGGCGCGTGTCGAACCACGCACTGCCTCAGCCGCACTTCACCTCTTTGACGATCCCCGTCTCGGCGTCGAAGTAGATGTTCAGCCGGTCGGGCCGGTAGTCCATGGTCACCGGGCAGGTGGTGCAGGCGACGCGGCGCTTCGACGGATCGGTGGGCACCGGGATCTCGCTCCTGTTCCGGCCGACCAGGTACTGGAAGTCGGCGGCCTTGCAGGAGTCCTCCGGCGGCGGGGGCGGCAGCGGCACGGTCGGAGCCTCCGTCACCGGCGTCGCCGGGGCCGGAGCGGGCGCCGGCGTCGCAGCGCAGGCGGACAGCGCGACCATCGCGGCGACGGCGGCCAGCTTGCGGATCATGCCTTCTTCTCCCATCCGCGCTCGGCCTGCTGCCAGTAGCTGAGCGGCAGGCCCTGCGCCTTGAACCGTTTCCAGCGGCCGCGGGCGGCGGCCAGCGCCGCCTCGTCGCGACCGTCGAACAGCACGATACAGCGTTCGTGCGGCGTCAGGTCGCCGGGCTCGGCGTCGTCGATGAGGAACAACGCCTGGGCGCCGTTGGGGTTGTCGGCGGCGGTGGTCAGCAGCACGGGCTGGTGCGCGGCGAAAGGATCCTCCGCCAGGCCGTGCGGCAGGAAACTCTCGTCGCGATAGCTCCAGAGCCAGCCGTCGAGATGCTCGAGCCGGTCGGGATCGCCGGTGCGGACGAGCGCCCGCCAGCCCCGCTTGAGCGTCTTGTCCAGCAGATCGGGCAGCACCTGGTCGAGCGTCGAGCGCTCCAGGTGGTAGAACCAGACCTCGCAGGCGGGACTGCTCACGCTCATTGCGTCCTTCGACACGGCCCTTCGGGCCTGCTCAGGATGACCGGATTTGTGGCGGACACAAATCCGGCGACCTCAAACAAGCCAAGTCATCCTGAGCAGCCTGCGAAGCAGGCGTGGCGAAGGATGCACTGAGGCCGATCAGACCTCGTATTTGTCCGCCACCATCTGGTTCAGGAGGCGGACGCCGAAGCCGGTCGCGCCGTCCGGGCTGGTCGGCACGGTGGAGGGCTTCTTCCAGGCCGTCGAGGCGATGTCGAGGTGGGCCCAGGGCACGCCGTTGACGAACTTCTGGAGGAACAGCGCCGCCGTGATCGAGCCGCCCGGCCGGCCGCCGGTGTTCTTCATGTCGGCGACCATGCTCTCGATCTGCTTGTTGTAAGCCTCCGGCAGCGGCATCCGCCACAGCGGCTCGCCGGTCGCCTTGGACGCCGCCAGAAGATTCTCCGACAAGGTATCGTCGTTGCTGAACAATCCGGCGTAGTCGTTACCCAGAGAGATGATGATCGCGCCGGTCAGGGTGGCGAGATCGACCATGAACTTCGGCTTGAAGCGGTCCTGACAGTACCAGAGGGCGTCGGCCAGCACGAGGCGGCCTTCGGCGTCGGTGTTGATGATCTCGATGGTCTGGCCCGACATCGAGGTGACCACGTCGCCGGGACGCTGGGCGTTGCCGTCCGGCATGTTCTCGACCAGGCCCAGGATGCCGACAGCGTTGACCTTCGCCTTGCGGCCCGCCAGCGCATGCATGACGCCGGCGACGGCGGCCGAGCCGCCCATGTCCCACTTCATGTCTTCCATGCCGTCGGCGGGCTTGAGGCTGATACCGCCGGTGTCGAAGGTAACGCCCTTGCCGACGAAGGCGATCGGCTGGGAATCGCCGCCGCCCTTCCACTGGATCACGACCAGCTGGCTGTCGCGCACCGAACCCTGGCCGACCCCCAGCAGGCTGCCCATGCCGAGCTTCGCCATCTCCGCCTCGCCGAGGATCTCGACCTCGAGGCCGAGCGACTCGAGTTCCTTCACCCGGCGGGCGTACTCGGCCGGATACAGGACATTCGGCGGCTCGGAGACGAGATCGCGCGAGAAGTAGATGGCCTCGGCCAGCGCCTTCAGCGGCGCGAAGGCGGCTTCCGCGGCGGCGACATCGTCGGTGACGACCTTCACCACCTCGACCGACGGCTTCTTCTCGGGCTTCTCGGTGGTCAGGTAACGGTCGAACCGGTAGGCGGCGAGGACGGCGCCGAACGCGGCGCGGGCCGACTCCTCGGCCTTCGCTCCGGGCGTGAACACCTGCAGCGTGGCGGCGCCGGACAGCTTCACCGCACCATAGGCCTGGGCGGCGAAGCGCTCGGCGGTGTCGCCGCCCCAGCTCTCGGCGGGCCCGGCGCCGACGACGACCAGCCGCTGGACGTCGAGGCCGTGCGGCGCGACGATCTCGACCGTCTGGCCGGGCTTGCCGGCGAACCGCGGCGCGGCCTCTATCGCCCGGCCGAGGGCGCCGGCCGTGGCCTTGTCCATGTCGTCAGCGGCGGAGGACCTGTGGCCGCCCTCGAACACCATGACGGCGACGGCGCCGCCGGAGGGAGTCTTGCTGGCGTCGGAAGCGACGAACTCGATGCGCATGAAACGCTCCTGAATGTGGTCCGCGGGGCATAGTCCAACGCCGCCCGCGAGGGAAGCGGCGGCGGTTGTTTCCGACGCGCCCCGGCGATAGAACGATCCACCCCTGATTTGGGGTTTCCCCGCACCCCCGAACGGGCCCAGCTTCCCCCGATGCGTCTGATCGAGCGCTATCTGTTCCGCCAGCTGCTGACGCCGACCCTGCTGGCGGCGGCGGCGCTGGGCGCGGTCGGTCTGCTGAGCCAGAGCCTCGGGCGGCTCGACATCATCATCGAGCAGCGGCAGACGGCCTGGGTCTATCTGCAGGTCATTGTGCTGGCGATGCCGCAGCTGATGAACCTGATCCTGCCGATCGCCATCTTCGTCGCCGCCCTGGTGGCGCTGAACCGGCTGCAGACCGACCACGAGCTGGTCGTCTGCCAGGCCGGCGGCATGAGCCGCTGGCGGCTGATATCGCCGGCCGTGCGGCTGGCGACGCTGGCCGTGCTGGTCGGCCTGTTCGTGAACCTGTGGGTGCAGCCGGCCTCCTACCGGGCGATGCGGGAGATCGTGTCGGCGGCGCGGAGCGACCTTGCCGCCACCCTGGTGCGCGAAGGCGAGTTCTCCGAGCCCGCCCCCAAGCTGACCGTCTACGGCCAGACCGTCGAGCCCGACGGGCGGATCCTCAACCTGTTCATCCACCACCGGAAGCCGGACGGCGGGGCGACCACCTACACCGCCCGCGAGGGCCGGATCACCTACCGCGGCGGCCTGCCGGTGCTGGTCATGCGGCACGGCTCCAACCAGGAGTTCTCGACGTCGGGCGTGCTGAACTACCTGTCCTTCGAGGAGTATGCGCTGGAGCTCTCGCCCTTCCTGAAGAGCTCCGACTCGGTGACCTACAAGGCGTCCGACCGCTACCTGCACGAACTGCTGTATCCCGACCTCAGCCAGTCGTACGAGCGCAAGAACCGGGACAAGCTGCTGGCCGAAGGGCATTCGCGGCTCGCCTCGCCGCTCTACAGCCTGTCGTTCATGGCCATGGCCCTGGCGGCGGTGCTCGGATCAAGCTTCAGCCGGCTGGGCTACGGCCGGCGCATCGCGGTCGTCGGGGCGGCGGCGGCCGTGGTCCGCATCATCGGCTTCGTGGTGCAGTCGGCGTCCGAGGACACGCCGGCGCTGAACGTCCTGCAATACGCCGTGCCGATCCTCGCCGCCGCCTGGGGCTTCCGGCAGCTCTACCGGCCGGTCCGCAGGCGCCAGGGCTGGCGCGAGTGGCTGCCGTTCGAGACCAGGACGCCGGCGACCGGAGGCGCGGCATGACCCCCGGAGTCGGACGCCTCGAACGCTACGTCCTGTCGCGCACGCTGCTGGCGGTGGCGGCCGCGCTGGCGGTGATCGGGGCCGTGATCGTGCTGATCGACTTCGTCGAGGTGTCGCGCACCGTCGGCGGACGCGGCGACGCGGGCTTCCCGCGCCTGCTCTGGCTGACGATGCTGAAGGCTCCGTCGACCATCCTGACCCTGCTGCCGTTCGCCTTCCTGTTCGGGACGCTGGCGGCGTTCGTCGGCCTGAACCGGCGCAGCGAGCTGATCGCCATGCGCGCCGCCGGCGTTTCCGCCTGGCGCTTCATCCTGCCGGCCACCGTCGCGGCCTTCGCCGTCGGCGCGGTGACGGTGGCGGCGCTGAACCCGCTGGCCGCGATGCTGGGCGCCGAGTTCGAGCAGTCGCGCGACGCGGTCCTCGAGGAGTTCCAGACCTCGACGCCGAAGGACACCTGGCTGCGCCAGGGCGACGCCACCTCGCAGGTGGTGATCCGCGCGCGGTCGCACGACGAGGCCGACGGCACCGTGCGGCTGAAGAACGTCTCGATGTTCAAGTACCGGGTCACCCCCAGCGGCGGCCTGGAGTTCGAACGCCGCATCGAGGCCGACGAGGCGCGGCTGATGCCCGGATACTGGCGGCTGAAGGGCGTGCGCGAGGCGGCGCCCGGGGCCGGGTCGGTGCGGTCCGAGACGCTGTCGATTCCGTCGACCCTCGACGAGCAGGCGGCCATCGAGCGCTTCACCACCCCGGACGCCATCGCCTTCTGGCGCCTGCCCGCGACGATCCGCGGCACCGAGCAGGCCGGCTTCTCGGCCCTGCCCTACCGCCTGCGGCTGCACCAGCTGCTGGCGACGCCGCTGCTGTTCGCGGCCATGTCGCTCCTGGCGGCGGCCTTCTCCCTGCGGCTGATGCGGCTGGGCGGACTGGCGGCGCTGGCGACGTCGGGCGTGGCGCTGGGTTTCGTGTTCTTCTTCTTCAACCAGTTCTGCGGCGCGCTCGGAAAGGCCGAGATCGTTCCGGCCTTCGCGGCCGCCTGGGCGCCGCCGCTGCTGGCGCTGTTATCGGGACTGACGCTGCTTTGCTATACGGAGGACGGCGGAATCGTGCGGGGGCGCGTCGCCGGGAGGAAAAGCGCCAGATGACGACCGCCAGCAAAGGCCGGAGCCCCCTCGCCGATCGCGGCCGGCTGCTCGCCGGCGCCGCGCTCGCGACGCTTGCCTTCGCCTCGCCCGCCCTCGCACAGGACCCGGGCGCGGCCGCCGCGCCTGCGGCGCCCGTGCGGCCGGCCGCCGAGGACGACGGCCTGGGCGCGCGGGGATTCTACCTGGAGTCCGACGTCCTCATCCAGGATGACCGGGCCCAGACCGTCACCGCCCAGGGGGACGTCGAGGTCCGCTACAGGGGCCGCACGCTGCGGGCCCAGTCCATCGTCTACGAGATCAAGTCCGGCCTGATCACGGCCAAGGGCGAGGTCGTGGTCATCGATCCGTCGGGCGCCGTCAGCTTCGCCGACGAGATGGTGCTCGACGAGGAGATGCGGGCCGGCGTGGCGCGCGGATTCTCGGCCAGGCTCGAAGGCAATGTGAAGATCGCCGCCAGCACCGCCATCCGGCGCAGCGAGCAGGTCAACGAGCTGAACCAGGCGATCTACACGCCCTGCGAGCTCTGCGCGGACGACCGGACCAAGCCGCCGACCTGGTCCATCCGGGCCGACCATGTGGTCCAGGACCGCGAGAAGCAGGTCATCTTCTACCGCAACGCCGTCATCGAGATGTGGGGCGTGCCGGTCTTCTACGCGCCGGTGTTCTGGCACGCCGACCCGGACGCCAAGCGGAAGTCCGGGCTGCTGGCGCCCAAGATCGTCGGCTCCGAGCGTCGCGGGCTGTCCTACGAACAGCCCTACGCCTGGATCATCTCGCCGTCCCAGGACCTGGTGATCAGCCCGCAAATCAACACCAACGTGAATCCGCTGGTGAACTTCCAGTGGCGCAAGCGCTTCTGGTCCGGCCAGATCAACGCGCGGTTCGGCTACACCTACGAGAAGGATCTCGACGGCGACGGCGACCGGATCGGCGACCTGACCTCGCGCAGCTATATCCTCGCCGACGGCGCCTTCCGCATCGACGACAACTGGCGCTGGGGCTTCGCGGCGGAGCGGACCAGCGACGACCTGCTGTTCGACAAGTACGACATCACCGACGTCTACCGGCAACGCGGCCTGTTGCCGTCCGACGACCGCCGGCTGACGTCGCAGGTCTACGCCGTCCGCCAGGACGACCGCTCCTACCTGTCGGTCTCGGCGCTGAGCATCCAGGGCCTGCGGCCGATCGACATCGACCGGACCTTCCCGACCATCGCGCCGCTGGTCGAGGCGCGCTGGGAGCCGGACGCGCCCGTCCTGGGCGGCCGGTTGCGGCTGCAGGGCAGCGCCGTGGCCCTGACCCGCGAGCAGTCGCAGTTCATCGCCGCCCAGCCCGGGACCGACAGCCGGCGGGTCAGCGCACTGGCCGACTGGCGCGATACCTGGACCTTCTCCAGCGGGCTGCGGCTGTCGCCCTTCGCCCAGGTGCGCGGCGACGTCTATGGCCTCGCCGACCTGCCGCCGCCGGGCGGGTCCGAAGAGACCGTGGCGCGCGCCGTCGGCGTCGCCGGCCTCGACGTCAGCTACCCGCTGATGCGCCGCGACGGCGACCGCACCATCGTGCTGGAGCCGTTGCTGCAGGTCGCGCTCTCGCCCGAAACCGACTTCGGAAACCGCATTCCGAACGAGGATTCCGTCGTCCTCGAGTACGATGAGACGAACCTCCTGCGGGCGAACAAATTCCCGGGGTTCGACCGTTACGAAGGCGGCCAGCGCATCAACCTCGGGGCGCGGGCCACGGTGGTGTACGACGACGGCCGCGGCGGCAGCGTCATGGTCGGCCGCACCTTCCGCGCCGAGGACGATCCCCAGTTTCCGGTCCGCAGCGGACTGCGGCCGGAGAAATCCGACTGGATCGTCGCCGCCGAGGGCCAGCCCATGAAGGGCGTCAGCTTCTTCACCCGCGCGCGCTTCAGCGAGGAAGAAGGCGACGTGCGACGCATCGAAGCAGGCGTCGACGTCGAGACCGAACGCGCTCGCGGCTTCGTGCGCTATCTGCGCGACAACCAGGACATCACCGGCGTGCAGCGCGAGGACCTCGACTTCGCCGGCGAGGTGATGGTCACCGGCAACTGGGGCGTGACCTTCGCCGGCGTCCGGGACGTGGAAAGCGACGTCTGGCGGCGCCAGGAGTTCGGCGCCCTCTACCGGGACGACTGCCTCGACATCGCCGTCGTGTGGGTCCACGAGGAAACCTACAACCGGACGCTGGGTCCGTCGGACTCGGTCATCCTGCGCCTAACGCTCGCCACATTGGGCGATAAAGGCTATGGCCAATGACGAACGGCCGGAACCAGGCGTTCCCGCCCGCCGGAGCATTCAGGGGAACTACGAGATTGATGAAGTCGGCGCGTAGCGTGACGGGGCTGGCCATGACGGCCATGTCCGTCGTGAGCCTTGGTCTCGCCCCGATGGCCATGGCCCAGACCCCTGTCCCCGGGGCGACCGACGCCGCCGTGGCCGCGCCGCCGCCGCTTCCGGCCCTCGGCGAAAGCGTCGCGGCGGTCGTCAACGACGACATCATCTCGACCTACGACCTGGTGCAGCGGATGCGCCTGCTGGCCGTCACCGCCGGCATCCAGCCGGACGAGAACACCATTCCGCAGCTCCAGCGCGAAGCCATGCGCTCGCTGATCGAGGAGCGGCTCCAGATCCAGGAGCTGCGCCGCGTCGAGAAGGAGCACAAGGCCGACATCGTCGCCACCGACGCCGACGTCGACGCCGAACTGGCCGAAGTCGCCCGCGGCAACAACCTGACGGCCGAGCAGATGCTGGCGCAGCTCCGCGCCCAGGGTATCGGGCCGGAGACGCTGCGCGAACAGATCCGCGCCGAGGTCAGCTGGCAGGGGTACATCCGCGGGCGCTACGGCTCGCGCCTGCGCATCGGCCAGGACCAGATCAAGGCCATGCAGGAACAGCTGACGGCGTCGGCCAGCAAGCCGCAGTACCAGCTCAGCGAAGTGGTCATCGACCCCAACCGGGTCGGCGGGCTCGACAACGCCGTGCAGGGCGCCGGCCAGCTGGTCGCGCAGATCCAGCAGGGCGCGCCCTTCCCGGCCGTGGCCCGGCAGTTCTCGTCGTCGGCCACCGCGGCCAACGGCGGCGACGCGGGCTGGGTCAGCGCCGGCGAGATGCCGACCGAGGTCGAGCAGGTCCTTGAGCAGCTGCGCCCGGGACAGCTGTCCCGTCCGATCGTGACCCAGGACGGCGTCTACATCGTCTTCCTGCGGGACAAGCGCGCCGGATCGAACGTCCAGCTGGTTACGCTCAAGCAGGCGGCCGTGCCGCTGGCCCAGGACGCCAGCCCCGAACAGGTCCAGGCGGCCGTCGGCCTTCTCGAATCCCTGCGGCCGCAGGTGACCGGCTGCGCCGACCTCGAGAGCAAGGCCTCGGCGGTCGAGGGCGTGATGGCCGGCGACCTCGGCGAGGCCGAGCTCGGCGGACTGACCGAAGGCTTCCAGGCCGCGGTGGCCAGCACCCCGGACGGCCAGCTGTCGCAGCCGATCCGCACGACGGCGGGACTGCACCTGATCATGGTCTGCGGCCGTCGCCAGAGCGGCGCCCAGATCCCGACGGCGCAGCAGATCGAGAGCCGCCTGTTCGGCCAGCAACTTTCGATGATATCCCGGCGTTTGCTTCGCGACCTGCGCGGCACCGCCACCATCGAGCAACGTTGAACCGACCTCCACTGGCCCTGAGCCTCGGCGATCCCGCCGGGATCGGCCCCGAAATCACCGCCAAGGCGTGGCGGGCCCTGCGCGAGACGGGGCCCGCCTTCATGGTCGTGGGCGACGCGCTGGCGCTCGAATCGGCCCCGGGTGGCGCGGCGCCGGTGACCGCGGTGACGGGCCCCGAGGACGCCGTCCGGGTGTTCCCGGAGGCGATTCCCGTCCTCGACCTGCCGCTGGCCGCCCCGGTGGTCGCCGGCCAGCCGTCGCCCGCCTACGCCCAGGCCGTCATCCGCTGGATCGAGACCGGCGCGGGCCTCGCCCTGTCGGGACAGGTCAGCGGCCTGGTCACCGCCCCGATCGCCAAGGCGCCGCTCTACGCCGCCGGGTTCGGCTTCCCGGGCCATACCGAGTTCCTCGCCGAGCTGACCGCCGCAGGCCGCCATGACGGCGCGCGCGGGCCGGTCATGATGCTGACCGCCGCCGACCTGCGGGTGGCCCTGGTGACGATCCACGAGCCGCTGGCGAAGGTGTCGTCGCTGCTGACGGTGGAGAAGATCGTCAACGCGGGGCTGGTCGTCGCCCAGGCCCTGCGGCGCGACTTCGGGATCGCCGCGCCCCGGCTGGCCGTCGCGGGGCTGAACCCGCACGCGGGCGAGTCGGGAACCATCGGGCGGGAAGAGATCGAGGTCGTCGAACCGGCGGTCCGGGCGCTGCGCGAGCTGGGCGTCGACGCCCGGGGCCCTGCGCCCGCCGACACCCTGTTCCACGCCGAGGCCCGAACCCGCTACGACGCGGTGCTCTGTCTCTATCACGACCAGGCCCTGATCCCGGTGAAGATGCTCGACTTCTGGGGCGGGGTGAACGTCACCCTGGGCCTGCCGATCGTGCGCACCTCGCCGGACCACGGGACCGGCTTCGACATCGCCGGCCGCGGCCTGGCCCGGGCCGACAGCCTGATCGCCGCCATCCGACTGGCGGCTGAGATCGCGGCGCGGCGGGGCTGAGCGCCCTGCGTGCTTCGACACGCGCCTGCGGCGCTGCTCAGCATGACTGGATTTGAGATGCTTCCCCACTTAGTCATCCGGAGCAGGCCCGAAGGGCCGTGTCGAAGGACGCAATGAGCCAGCTGGACACCCTCCCCCCGCTCCGCGAGAGCCTGGCCGAGCATGGCCTGCTGGCCAACAAGAGCTTCGGCCAGCACTTCCTGCTCGACCTCAATGTCACGCGGAAGATCGCGCGGCTGGCCGGGCCGCTGGAGGGGCAGACGGTGATCGAGGTCGGGCCCGGACCGGGCGGCCTGACGCGGGCGCTGGTCGAGGCCGGGGCGCGGGTGATCGCGGTCGAGAAGGACAGCCGCTTCCTGCCGCTGCTCGGCGAACTGGCCACCGTCGCTGACGGGCGGCTGACCGTGGTCGAGGGCGACGCCCTGAAGGTCGACGAGGCGGCGCTGGCGGGCGGGCCGGGCCATGTAGTCAGCAACCTGCCCTACAACGTCGGCACGCCGCTTCTGATCAAGTGGCTGACCGGGCCGTGGCGGCCGGTGTCCATGACCCTGATGTTCCAGAAGGAGGTCGCCGACCGGATCGCCGCGCCGCCCGGCTCGGGCGCCTACGGGCGGCTGGGGGTGGTCAGCCAGGCGCTGGCGAAGGCGAAGGTGGTTATGGACCTGCCGGCGCGGGCCTTCACGCCGCCGCCGAAGGTGGCCTCGGCCGTGGTGCGGCTCGATCCGCTGGCGGAGCCGCCGTCCGCGGCCGAGATCGCCGCGCTGGAGCGGGTCACCGCCGCCGCGTTCGGGCAGAGGCGGAAGATGCTGCGGTCGAGCCTGAAGGTGCTCGGCGGCGAGGCCCTGTGCGAAAAGGCGGGGATCGACCCGAACGCCCGGGCCGAGACGGTGCCGGTGGACGGCTTCCTGCGGCTGGCGCGGGCGCTTTAGGGACAGACATCTACGTGTCTGTCCCTATCGGTGCGCAGGCTGGAACAGCTCGACCAGATTGCCGGACGGATCGATAGCCAGCACTTGCGAGCCGCCGGGGCCGCTGAGGATCTCGTTCCGGAAGCTGACGCCCGCCGCCTTCAGGCGATCGACCTCGGCGGCGATATCCTCGACGATGACCTGGAAGCGGTTCCAGGGACCGGGCTGGGGCAGCTCGCCGTCGGGCATGGCGCGGCCCGCCGAGCTGGTCCGGCCGCTGAGCAGCAGCCGCAGGGCGCCCTTGTCCACCGAGGCGAACGCCGGGGCGGCGTTCATGCCCACGGTGAAGCCGAAATGGCCGACGTACCAGTCGACCGACTGCTGCACGTCGCCGACGATGTAGCGCACGTTCACGACACTCTCGATCATCGGTTGTCCTCCAGGCTCAGGGCGCGAGGGTGCGCCTCAGCAGATGGTTCAGGGCCGCCAGCGACGCGGCGCGGTCGGCGCCGCGCGCGACGGCCTCGGCGGTCTCGTGAATGGTCGCGAACAGCAGCCGCGCGGTGGGGTCGGGATCGACCGGGGCGAAGGCCTGCGCCTCCTGCCCGGCGCGGATGACGGCGGCGATGCGCAAGATGCCGTTGTCGGCCAGCGGCCGGCGCTCGGCGAAGTCGGAGTGGAAAATGGCGTCGCCCAGCCCCTGCCGCGACAGGGTGAAATCGATGAAAGCCGCCGCCTGGCGCTCGACCAGGCCCAGCCAGTCGATCGGTCCGTCCGCCTCCAGCGGCAGCGGGTTGGCGGTGTCGAACTCCGTGACCAGCCACTGGCGCACGGCCTCGAGCAGATCGTCCCATGTCGGGAAGTAGAGGAAGAAGGTCCCCTTCGCGACGCCCGCCTCGCGCGTGACGTCCTCGACCCGCACCTGACCGCCGCGGGCGTTGAACAGTCGCACCGCGGCCTCGAGGATTTCCTGCTTGCGGGCCTCGGGTTGGAGACGGCGGCGGGTCGGCGTGGACATGGCGAGCGCCCTAATGACCGACGGTCATGAAATACTGACCGCAGGTCAGTGTCAAGCGCGCGGTGGCTTCCGGCGGTCCACGTTGCTAGCGTCTCACGATGGCAGCGCAGCAATTCGCACGAACGATCTTGGCAATCCTTGTCGTCACCGCGTCGGGTTCGTGGGCTTCTTCAGTCGACGCCAGCGACGGAGACGTCCTTCGCCCGAAGACCGCTGGCTATTTGGCCGGCCCTTTCGTCCCCGACACGGGTACGGCCCGTATGATCTTCTTGGCCATCGAAGCCAAGCAAGACCCTGATGTCGATAAGGTCCGCTATTCCGAGATCGTTGTGTGGGGAAGCGCAACGGAGTGGAGCGTGTTTCGGAGCGCTCCACTGCCTGCGCCTCGATCCGATGGCTTGATCGAGGTTCCCCCCTTCGGCGGCGGCACGCTGTCAATCAACATCGACAAGTGCAGTGGCGCGATCTCGAAGGCGCACTTCCAAAGGTAGGGCGCAGCTCGCCCTACCCCTCCCCGCCGTCCGGGATCTCCTCCGCGAGCAGCTGCTCCACGAAGGGCGCGATCCAGACGTTGCGGGCGGCCTTGCGGCGTTCGGCGTGGTAGATGTGGGCGAGTTCGGCGTAGGCGCGGTCGAAGTCGTCGTTCAGGACGACGTAGTCGAACACCTTCCAGTTCTCGAGCTCGTCCTTGGCGCGGGCGATGCGCTCGCGGATCACCGCCTCGCTGTCCTGCGAGCGGGCGTGCAGGCGGCGGCTCATCTCGGCCAGGGAGGGCGGCAGGATGTAGACGAGGACGCAGTCCTCGCGGGCCTGGGCGCAGATCTTCATCGCACCCTGGAAGTCGATGTCGAACAGGGTGCTCTCGCCGCGGGCCAGGGCCTCCATGATCGGGCCCCGCGGGCTGCCGTAGCGGTTGCCGTAGACCTCGGCCCACTCCAGGAACTCGCCGCGATCGACCATGGCGTCGAAGGTCGGACGGTCGACGAAGTGATAGTCGCGGCCGTCGTGCTCGCCGGGCCGCGCCGGCCGGGTGGTGGCCGAGATCGACAGGTGCAGATCGGGATGATCGGCGACCAGACGGCGGGTCAGGGAGGTCTTGCCGACCCCAGACGGGGCCACGACCATCAGCATCAGGCCCCGCGTCGGCCGGGCCTCGTCACTCGACATTCTGCACCTGCTCGCGGAACTGCTCGATCACCGCTTTGAGGTCGAGGCCGATCGCGGTCAAGGCCGGCGTCGCCGATTTCGAACACAGGGTGTTCGCCTCGCGCATGAACTCCTGGGTCAGGAAGTCGAGGCGGCGGCCGGAGGCGCCCTCCCCCGCGATCAGGGTGCGGGCGGCGGCGACGTGGCCGGTCAGGCGGTCGAGTTCCTCGCGCACATCGGCCCGGGTGGCCATCACGGCGGCCTCCTGGACCACGCGTTCCTCCGGCGCGGCCTGGCCGAGCAGCTCGGCCATGCGGCGGGCGAAGCGGTCCCGGATCACGGCCGGATGGCCGCCCGCCTCGGCCTCGGCGGCGGCGACGAGCCCCTCGACCCGGTCGATCAGGCCGCCGAGCACGGGGGTCAGGGCGCCGCCCTCCCCGAGGCGGGCGGACTTCAGGCCGTCGAGCGCCACGGCGATGGACTCGGTGATCGCCGCTTCCAGCGCGGCGCGGGCCTCCGGATCCTCGGCGCCCTCGGCGGCTTCGAGCACGCCGCGCAGGGCGAGCAGGCCGTCGGCGCGGGGTTTCCTGACGCGCTTGGCCTTCACCAGCGGTTCAACGGCGGCGAGGTAGCGCTCCAGCGCCGCGGCGTTGACCTGGACGGCGACGGCGGACTCGGCCCGGCGTGTCTGGACGCTGACGCTGACCTGACCGCGGGCGAAACGGGCCTGGGCGGCGTCACGGGCGGCCTTTTCCAGCGCGTCGAAGCCGGGCGGGGCCTTGAACCGGACCTCCAGGTTGCGGCCGTTCACCGACCGGGCCTCGACGGCCCAGCTCCAGTCGCCGAGCGCGCCTTCCGCCCGGCCGAAGCCGGTCATGCCGGAAAGGGCCATCTACTTGCCCGTCCGGGCGCGCCAGGCGCGCCAGGCCTCGACGTTCTTCACGTGCTCCTCGTAGGTGGCGGCGAAGGCGTGCCCGCCGGTGCCGTCGGCGACGAAGAACAGGTAGTCGGTCTGCGGCGGGTCGAGCACCGCCGCCAGCGCGGCCCGGCCGGGATTGGCGATCGGCGTCGGCGGCAGGCCGTCGATGATGTAGGTGTTGTAGGTGTTGGCCGGGTTTTCCAGCTCGGACTTCAGGATCCGGCGGCCGAGCGGCTTTCCCTTGGTGATGTAGTAGATGATCGTCGGGTCGCTCTCGAGGCGCATGCCCTTGCGCAGGCGGTTGACGAACACCGAGGCGACCTGCGGGCGCTCGGCGGCGACCCCGGTCTCCTTCTCGACGATTGAGGCGAGGATCACCGCCTCCTCGGGGGTGGTGATCGGCAGGCCGGGCTGGCGTTTCGCCCACAGGGTGGCGAGCAGCTCGTCGCGGGCGTCCATCATCCGCTGCAGCACGGCGGCGCGGTCCTCGCCGCGGTGGAAGTCGTAGGTCTCCGGCAGCACCGTGCCCTCGGGCGGGGTCGGGGCGAGGCCGGTCAGGGCCTCCTCGCGATTGAGGGCCTCGATGACCATCTCGGAGGTCGCGCCCTCGGGGATGGTGACCTGATGGCGCACGATCCGGCCGGCGCGGATGTCGTCCAGCACCCGCGCCATCGAGGCGCCGGAGGGAAACTCGTATTCGCCGGCCTTCAGCTCCCGGGCCGCGCCGGTGACCTGGGCGGCGGCCTTGAAGATCGCGCCGGAGCGGATCACGCCCGCCCGCTCCAGCGAGGAGGCGATCTCGTTCAGGCCGGCCCCGCGGCGCAGGACCACGGACGAGACCTCGCCGGCCTTCGCTTCCGGGCCCGGACCGCGGTAGGTCCACATCGCCCACAGGCCGCCCAGCATCAGGGCGATGGCCAGCACGGCGAAGCCGCTCATGGCCATGATGGTGAGCCGCCGCGTCAGCGACAGCCCACCCGATTGCGCGGCTTTTCTGCTCACGGCGCCTTCTTGAAGATCACACAGGCGTTGGTGCCCCCGAAGCCGAAGCTGTTCGACATCGCCGCGGCCATCTCAACCGCCTTCGCCTCGTGCGGGACGAGGTCGACCACGGTGTCGAACTCCGGGTTGTCGAGGTTGATGGTCGGGGGGACCTTCTGGTCGCGCAGGGCCAGGATGGTGAAGATCGACTCCACCGCCCCGGCCGCGCCGAGCAGGTGACCGGTCATCGACTTGGTCGACGACATCTTCGCGTTCTTCGCGTGATCGCCCAGCAGGCGGGTGACCGCGCCCAGCTCGAGGCCGTCGGCCATGGTCGATGTGCCGTGGGCGTTGACGTAGCCGATGTCGGAGGCCTGCAGGCCGCTGTCCTTCAGCGCCGCGACCATGGCGCGGTAGCCGCCGTCGCCGTCCTCGGAGGGCGCGGTGATGTGGTAGGCGTCGCCCGACAGGCCGTAGCCGGCGACTTCGGCGTAGATCTTCGCGCCGCGCGCCCTGGCGTGCTCGTACTCCTCGAGCACCAGGATGCCGGCGCCCTCGCCCATCACGAAGCCGCCGCGATCCTTGTCGTAGGGGCGGCTGGCCTTCTCCGGCGTGTCGTTGAAGTCGGTTGCCATGGCGCGGCAGGCGATGAAGCCGGCGATGCCGATCGGGCAGATGGACGCCTCCGCGCCGCCGGCGATCATGACGTCAGCGTCGCCGTACTTGATCAGCCGGGCCGCGTCGCCGATGGCGTGGGCGCCGGTGGCGCATGCGGTCACCACCGAGTGGTTCGGGCCCTTGAAGCCGTAGCGGATCGAGACCTGGCCGGAGGCGAGGTTGATCAGGGCCGACGGAATGAAGAAGGGGCTGATCCGGCGCGGGCCCTTCTCGGCCAGTTCCAGGGCGGTCTTCTCGATCGTCGCCAGGCCGCCGATGCCGGACCCGATGATCACGCCCGTGCGCAGCCTGGTCTCCTCGTCCGCCTCGGCGAGGCCGGCGTCGGCGACCGCCTCGTCGGCGGCGGCCATGGCGTAGAGGATGAAGTCGTCGACCTTGCGCTGGTCCTTCGGCGCCATGGTCTTGTCGGGGTCGAAGGCTCCCTCGACGTCCGCGCCGCCGCCGCCGCGACCGTCGACCCGCGGAACCTCGCAGGCGATCTGGCAGGCGTAGTCGGACGGATCGAAGGTGGTGATCCGCCCGGCGCCGGACTTGCCGGCGAGGATGTTCTTCCAGGTGACGTCCACCCCGTGGCCGAGGGGGGTCAGAAGGCCGAGGCCGGTGACGACGACGCGACGCATGAGGCTACTCCCTGATGTCCTCGGTCTCGCCCAGATGGGGATGAGGACCGCTCAAACGAAGACCGCCGCGCATACCGGGGGAACCGATAGCGCGGCGGCGAATCGAACGGACTGGGCCGACGGCTTAGCCGCCGACCTTCTCCGTGATGAACTTCACGGCGTCGCCGACCGTCTGGATGTGCTCGGCGGCGTCGTCCGGGATTTCGATGCCGAATTCTTCTTCGAACGCCATCACGAGCTCGACGTTGTCGAGGCTGTCGGCGCCCAGGTCGTCGATGAAGCTGGCCTTCTCGGTGACCTTCTCCGGATCGGCGTCGAGGTGCTCGATGACGATCTTACGCACACGCTCGAGAATGTCGGACATTCTGTGGGGTCCTCTTTGGTATTGTCGTGACCGCGCCAGCCAAGGCCGGACACGGGAAATCGCGCTTCGCCTATCACGTTCCATCGGGGGTGGCCAGCGGCCAGCCGACAGACGGAAGTCTTCGCCTAGATCATCGCCATGCCGCCGTTGACGTGCAAGGTCTGGCCGGTGACGTAGGCCCCCTCCTCGCTCGCCAGATAGACGCAGGCGGCGGCGACGTCGTCGCCCGACCCGAGGCGGCCGGACGGGATTTTCCCAAGGATTGCCGCGCGTTGCGCCTCATTCAGCTCGTCGGTCATCGGGCTGGCGATGAAGCCGGGCGCCACGGTGTTCACCGTCACGTTACGGGACGCGACTTCCTGGGCGAGGGCCTTGGAGAAACCGATCATGCCGGCCTTGGAGGCGGCGTAGTTCGCCTGGCCGGGGTTGCCGGTGACGCCGACCACCGAGGTGATTCCGATGATCCGGCCCCAGCGACGCTTCATCATGCCCTTCAGGGCCGCGCGAGAGAGGCGGAAGTAGGACTCCAGGTTCACCTTGATGACCTGCTCCCAGTCCTCGTCCTTCATGCGCAGCATCAGCCCGTCACGGGTGATGCCGGCGTTGGCGACCAGGATGTCCACCGGCGCGCCGGCGGCTTCCTCCGCGGCCCCGATAAGGCCATCGACGCTTTCAGCGTCCGACAGGTTGGCGACGACGGTCGACACACGTTCGCCGAACGCGGCGGCGAGGTCCTTCAGCACCGCCTCGCGGGTGCCCGACAGCACGACGTGTGCGCCCTGGGCGTGCAGCGCCCGGGCGATGGCGCCGCCGATGCCGCCCGTGGCGCCGGTGACGAGGGCGGTCTTGCCGGTGAGGTCGAACATGACTGGCGTTTCCCTTGGTGCGTCCTTCGACACGGCCCTTCGGGCCTGCTCAGGATGACGAAATCAGTTGCTGGCCCATATCCACGTCATCCTGAGCAGCGCCGCAAGGCGCGTGTCGAAGGACGCAGTGACTTTCAGAGGCTGGCCGCGAACGCTTCCAGGTCGGCCGGCGTGTTCAGCGGCGTGGCCTCGGCGTCCGGGGCGATGCGCTTGGCCATGCCTGAGAGGACCTTGCCAGAA